>JAGVZM010000020.1 GCA_018302545.1 Candidatus Woesearchaeota archaeon
TGCAATAACCGGTTTTAAATTAACTCTTGGGAATAGAGAATTATTATGGGGAATATTTTCTAACATTTCTCAACAATATTCGATATTAATCTTAGTTGTAGGGTTTTTAGTAATAATCTTAGGAATATCAATATTAATTTTAGTCCAATATAAATATGATAGTCAATGTCCCAATCCATTATGTAAAAAACATTATGGTTTGATTGAGAGTAGAAATCCAATTATAAATGAAGTTAAAGCTCATGATGGTTTAAAAAGAACTACAAAAAGATTTTATAAATGTAAATTTTGTCAACAAGATTATAATCCGCACGCGATTACAGAAACAATTCCTTACAAAAATTAATAACAAAATCTGTTACTTCTAAGCAACAGCGTTGATCTTAAATATAATTAACCTCTAATTTTTATGAATGAAAACTCATGCAAGATTTCATACAAAAAAAGAAGCCAGCTTATTTGAACTGCCTACTCCGGTGGCTTTATCTTCTTATGATTACGCCGCCGGCTGTAGAACTCATCCAAATAAGATGACGCCGTCCAGAGGCTTTGAACAAATACTAAAACTTCTTTAATACATTCTCAATTTTTTCGATTATTTTAAATAGTTAAATAATAAAAATACCATATGAAAAAAGAGTTCTGGTGGGGACGTGATAGAGATTTCAAAACCTTAGATTCCCGATTTGAAAATAAAATTAGTAAATTTATTTCTTCATTAAATAATAAAATTTCTATTCTTGAAATTGGATTTGGTGAAGGAAAGGCATTATTAGAAGTAATTCAAAATTTTAGAGATAAACACCTTAAATGTTATGGTATAAACTTAAAACCTGAATGTGGAGTTAAGAAAAGAATTGATTTATTAAAAAATGCAAAGAAGTTTAAGATTTCAATAGAAAGATCCAAAATCCCGATAATCTATTTTTATGATACTGGAGAAGGTCTAAAATTCAGAGATAATTCATTTGATATTATTATGAGTCAGGTTGCATTCCCTTATGTTCCAGACAAAGCAAAACTTATTGAAGAAATTTGGAGAGTATTAAAACCAAATGGAAAAGTATTCATCCATATTGATAATGCAAGAAACTTTGATTCTTTCCCAGATTTTCTAAAACAAAATGAAGAAACTCCAAGATTTATTATTTATGATAATAAAAAAATTATAAAATTAAGTGAAATAATAAAAGAATTACAAAGAAAAGGTTTTGATATTTCTTTATGGTTTGATAAAAATAAACCTGCACAAAGACATTTAATAATTACTAAGAATAAGAATGTTCCATTAAAACTTAATTTGAAATTAGATAATGTTTCAACATTCGATCTTACAATCCATTCTATAGATTCGGATTTTAATCGTGTTGATAAATACAAAAACGGAGAAAATGGTTGGTGGGGAACTAGAAGTTTTTTTTATCTAAAATAAATCTGTCACCAACCAGCAACAGCGTTGAACTTAAATCTTCTCATAAACATTTTTTCTATGTCCAATAAAAGTTATTTGTATAAATTTTTCACTTTGGTTTATATCAGCAATAATTCTATAATCACCAACTCTTAATTTATAATCCTCTCTTCCAGATAATCTTTCAAAATAACGCAAAGGATTTTCTTTTGTTTGAAGAATCTTCTTATATATTCTTTCTTTTATATGTTTCTCGAGATTATTTAAAATTTCAATAGCTTTTTCATCAAAAACTAATTCATACATTAAAGACCTAGCCTCTTTTTTGCTTCAGATTCTGTTAAAAATTTACCTTTCTTTATTCTTTCTCTTGCTTTTTCTATTGCATCAATAGTTTCTCTACTTAATTTTGGTTCGTCTTTTACATTTTGTACTATAAAGAGTATTTTTTTTATGACTTCATCATAACTTTCATTCTTATACTCTCTATACAAATCAAGTTGTTCCTTTGTATCTTCATATATCTTTATTGTTGAAGTATCCATTTTCCACCACCTACCACTTAAGTATACTTTAGTATATTTAAACCTTTCTGCTACTCAAAAACAGCCACATTGACCTTAAATATAATTAACACTAACTTCTATGAATGAGAACCAATAAGTAAATAGAAAGCTATTTATATAAGTTTATATAACTAATTATATAATATTATTAAGGAAAAATGTAATGAATACAAGTTCAGTAGAAGAAAGAAACGAAATAGGAATAGATATACTTCATTATCCTAGTTTAAAAACTGTATTAATGGTTGAAAATACTTTAAAGAAGGCAAATAAACCAATGAACAGAGAACAAATAAAGAAATTATTACCAACAAAAATTATGCACCAAACATTAAATGTTATTCTAAAATATCTTGAAGATAGTGGAAAAATTCTAGATGGAAGAAAAGGAATAGTTTGGATATATAATCCAAGCCCTAAATTAGACAAAGCAATCAAAGAGGGTGTTAGTGTATGAACTTATTTCATGGAAAACCTGTAGATGTAAAAGTCACAGGCGATGCTAGAATTGCCTATGAAGAATTAAATAAAATTGTTGGAGAAGAAAAGACCAAAGGAATTACAACTAGCCCAAATCAAGTATTGTTCAATTCTATTAAGCAAAAGATAGAATTTATTAGAGAAAATCCAGAATACGGAATTCATATACCTAAAAATTTAATTCCAAGAGATTATATTAATAATTATGATGTAAACAATTTATGGAAAGTTAATATTACTGGAGCATGGAGGATTATTTACACTATTAAAGGAAGTGAAGTTGAAATAATTGCTTTAATCTTAGATATTTTTAATCACAAAGATTATGATAAGAAGTTTGGTTATAAGAAAAGTTAAATTAAAATATTCAAAGTTTACTGCTACCAACCAGCAATCACGTTGAACTTAAATATAATAAACAACTAATTATCATGAATAAAAACTCATAAAAAAGTTCATACACTATAAAATTTCATTATAAGATATTCTTACTAGAAAGTACTATTGCAGGAGGCAAATTTAGAAAGATAAAATCACAATTAAGGTTTTTCATATAAGCTTTACTTTCTTTAAGGGCATTCAAAGAAAATAAATAAAGATAGGATACATAAAGTCCCTCATCATTCAAAATATTTTTAGCTGTAGCTAAAATTTTTATCTTTTGTTTTTTATCAAGTAAAGCAAGAGGTATTGAGCAGACAACATAATCTGCTTTTATCTTAAAACGCTCTAGATATTTCTGAGAACTTTCAGCATTGGAATTAACAACAACCAAACGCCTATCAGAAAATCTTTTTTTTAAATAGTCAGCAAGTTTTTTATTTTTTTCAAAAACCACAATATTACAATCTTTCCTTGATTTATTCAAGAGAATTCTGGTTATACTGCCTGTTCCAGGTCCGTATTCAACGATGCATTTAGCAGTTTCAAAATCAATCTTACTAACCATTGCATCTAATAAGAATCTAGAGCTCGGAGTAATACTCCCGATCTCTTTAGGATTTTCTAAAAATAATTTAAGAAAGATCAATCTTTCATTTATCCTATTCATAAAGATTATTATAACTACTATTTAAAAAATTTTTCTAAAGATAACTCATTTCAATTAAAATATACTCCCCTACATAAACACCTAAAAACCTTGCAGCAATCGCAAACAAAATCTGCCAATTTCCAATTCCAATTACTGTTCTTTTTGAAAATGAAGAAAAATACTTATAAAATTTCTCTCCAAATAAGGTTTATTAATCTTTGTGATCTTTTATATTTTCAGCAAACACAACTTTTCCTTGTTGACTATGAAACTGAAAACCGTATTTATCTAATACAGGCTGAAAAAAATCTCGATATCCAAACTCATATTGTATATATCTTCCCACCTTAAGACCAGTAATATGCCCCATTAATGCCATTAATACCTTTGTTCCAAAACTACGATGTTGATATTCAGGATCTACATATGCTCCCACTTGAATAGCTGCAACAGCTGGACCTGCGGCAGCCCATCCAACTATTTGATTATCCAGGTAGATCATAGAAGAATATTTATTAGATTGATCCTTATCAGTTAGCCAATTTCGGAAAACACTTGGACCTTCTTTTGTTAATTCAAGAAGTCTTTCTCTTTCAATTATCTCTAGCTCTTTAAATGTTTTGACTACAATTGATTCAATCATAAATAGGGTTCATAAATTTAATATATAAAGATTATCAACTATTATTATTTATTATATTTAAATTCTCACCTAATTTATTCTTTCCTAAAGTAGTGTAAGGCTAAAGATTATAAATACAATTAAAAGCCTGATATCATGAGACATTTCCTTATATTATCAAGGTCAGGGCAAACTTCTAGTAATTTCACCTCATTAAGAGAAGCAGGACGTTTAGATCTAGTAGCTCAATGTTTAACATCTTCTATATTTATCTCACATAAAACAAGAAAAGATGTTATTGTTCACATTATATTAACAGGTCCTCCAAACCCACCAATATATTTAAGAGTAGAATCATCTAAGTTATATGATATAAGAACAGATGAGGATTCTTGGAAAGAAATTCTAAAAAATGTTTTAGATAACAAACAGCATCCGGGTTTTACCATATTTAAAAAAAGTTTCCAAGAAGTGATAAAAGAACTCTCAAAAGAAGTGTCTCAAATTTATATATTAGAAGAAAAAGGAATAAATATCTCAAAAGAAGAGATAAAAGAAAATGTTCTATTTATTTTAGGAGATCACATTGGTTTACCAAAGAAAGATGAAAATTTTGCATTAAGATATGGAAAAAAACTATCTTTAGGAAAAACTAAATATTTAGCAAAAAGTTGCATAACAATAATAAACTATATCTTAGATCAAAAATAAAACACCATTAAACAATATTTATAAAAAATATTCAAACCAAATAAAACACTATTATAATTCATGAGGTTACATGTAATAACTGGGGGTCCTGGAGTAGGTAAAACAACCCTTTTGCAAGAATTAGAAAAAATAGGATATCCTATCCTACCAGAAGTAGCAAGAGATATTATAGAAGAAGGAAAGTATCATCCTAGTAAAGATTATAAAAAGTTTGGAAAAGAGGTAGTAAGAAGACAAAAAGCATTAGAAAGAACTGTAAATGGGGTTACTACCTTTTGTGATAGGTCATTAGTAGATGCAATAGCATATAAAAGAATATATAATTTAGATGTAGATTTAAGTAGAATATTAGAAGCAAGAAACAGATATTCAAGAGTTTTCTTATTAGATAGTTTACCAAATTATCAAAAAGATGACGTCAGATTCGAATCTCCAGAATTTGCAAAAAGAATTCATCAAGAAATAGAAAGAACTTATATTTCATTAGGTTATAATCCCATAATTCTTCCACCAGTTTCAGTAGATGAAAGAGTATCTCTTATCTTAAGAGAAATTGAATCTACTTAATCTTCCATTTGATTCTTTCATGAAACCTTCTTTGATTTTAACTTTAGAATTCAATTTATTCACAATTAACCATTTATCAGAAGGAATAATCTTAACTTTAGAAATATCTTTAATATTAAACCATTTTAGTTTTCCATACTTTCCGTCCACAAAATTTAATCCCTTACTTCTAACTTTTGTAAAAAATAACATAAAATCATGTATAATCTCATCTCCATTTTTAACATGTTCATGTAAAACAGAATTTACAGAAACAAAACTACAGTCTAGTTTCGACCTGATACTAGTCAATCTTTCACTAGCTCTTTCAAAATTTTCTCCAAATAATATTTTTCCACCAATTAATCCCCAATAATCTTTGTAAGGTCTATTATTCCTTTTAATTAATAATATTTTATCCTTATTAACAACAGCAACTAACACAACTGCCAAAGGGCTCATACTCTCTCCAGTAATATTTGAAAAAACAGGAATATATTTTTCTGCATTTTTAGTTAAAACATAATAATCGCCTTTCTTCTCTAGTAAACATTCTTGTAGCATCTTCTCTAAATGATAGGAAACCATATTTGACCTAATACCTAAAAACTTTTCAATTTCATTAAACTTTAGTTTATCATTATCTAAGAATAGTCTAAAGATCTGTTCCCTTTCCTTCTTAATCAAAGCCTTAACCATTTACTCGAATCAATTCGAGGGATTACTTAAATATTATCTATTTTTATCCACTATTATGCAGGATATCCAAGAAAAAGCCCATTATATTGCAGTAACAGGAATTATAAAAAGAGAGAATAAATACTTAATCTGTAAAAGATCTTCAAGTGAAAAAGTATTTCCAAATAAGTGGTGCGTTCCAGGCGGAAAAATTGAACAAAAGGATTTTATAAATAGTCCCAAAGACACAAAGGACCATTGGTTTGACATTTTTGAAAAAACATTAAAAAAAGAGATAAAAGAAGAAACAAACTTAGAAATAAAAAATATAGGTTATGTTTCAAACTTAGCGTTAATAAGACCAAATGGTTTTTCTACAATAATAGTAAGTTTATTTGCAGAGCATTATTCTGGAGAAGTAAAACTAAATGAAGAAGAATTAACTAATTATGCTTGGATAACATTAGAGGAAGCAAAGAATTATGATTTAATAGAAAATATTTATGAACAAATTAAAAAAGTAGATGAACTATATAAAAATCAGGTGCGTTTCAATTAGAAACACGCAACCCATAACTTACATTTTTGCCTTCATAAACGAGTACTCCGTTTTTTCCTAAGTAATCTAAAACAATATCCAATTCAGTATCTCCAATATCTTGTCCCAATCTCCACCTTAAGTTCCCGTAAAAACTATCTACATTGAGAATAGCTTTTCTAGCCTCCTGAAAAACTGCTTCACATAAAGGAAGAACCCTTTCAATTGCTTCTAAAGTTGCTGCATCCTCAAACACTATATTATTAAGTTTGTCTCCTAATTCCATATTATTTGCCTCCAAAACCGTTTTTAGTAACTTCATTAACAAGAACTCTCTGGAAATTGAAATCTTTAAGAAAGAACTTGTCAATGCACTAGCTCAAAAGCTAATATGAATAATACTAAAAATAATAGCATTACAAGTTATCATAAATTAAGAGATTATTTTAAATATTTAAACTTTTTCCTCAAATCATTGGGCCCGTGGTCTAGTGGAATGACGTTTCCTTGACGTGGAAGAGGTCGCCAGTTCGAATCTGGTCGGGCCCATTTTTTCTTACTTGAACTGTCGAGAAAATAAAAATGAACTTTATTCACTAAAACCCGATATAGTCATTTCAGTGGTTAAATTATAAGGGCTTGCTGGATTTCCCCTGTTTAATTCTTGTTGGATTATCACCGTTACTT
This sequence comes from Candidatus Woesearchaeota archaeon, assembly GCA_018302545.1. Classification (GTDB taxonomy): domain Archaea; phylum Nanobdellota; class Nanobdellia; order SCGC-AAA011-G17; family GW2011-AR18; genus JAGVZM01. The sequence goes on from JAGVZM010000020.1 coordinate 7,273, forward strand.
TTTTTCCATCTGCTTCTTCTTTTTCTCTTTGTATAAATTTATATCTAACTTCTTTTAGTTCATCATTAGCATAAAAACCGATAGCAAGAGAAGTTACTGCTAAATAAACTGCTCTTGATGGATCTTTTTCAAGTAAACTCAAAACATAACCCTTCCATTCTCTATATTTGCTTATATCTCTTTTCGGGAATACAATCTCTATGTCCGTTAACTTTGCTAAAAGATTTAAATATTTTACACCGAATTTCCAATTAAAACCTAAAAAATATAAGTTGGCCCGATTATATCCTTTTAGGTCATTTTTCAAAGCTACTTTTACAAATTCAACTAAAACGTCTTTAGCTTGTTCAGGCCATTGGTCTTTATTAGTCTCAAGAATGGGGCAGTTATCCCGACTAAATTCTGTTTCATCAAAACACACTATTTTTCCTTGCTGCCTATTACCTGGTGTCTTTAATTCTTTAATCTTTTGTCTAAACCATTTCATTAAATAAGTTAACTTATTCTTAAATATAAGTCTTTCTTTAATTTGTTTCTTTTAAGCATTGTCTACCTGAACGGCTCCAAACTTTCAAGAGTCTTTATTTTGGAGGAGAGTCAGTCATCCATGGCCCATTCAAATTTAAAATATATTAACAATTAAAATAAAACTTATAAAGGATTAAACGATCCCTTCCTTATGGGTACAAAGCCAGAAAAATTTGCAGTTGGTGCAGTAATTTACAAGGAACCTAATATTCTAATCGTAACCCCTGGTAAAGATCAATTAAATGAAGGAATTTTAACACTTCCAGTAGATTATGCAAGAATTGCAGACGGATCTTTAATAACAACTTATCCAAGAACTGAAGATTGGCATAGATCAACGAGAAGTTTTCTAAATAGGGGTTTAGGATTAAGTGATTTAGAAGTAACTATGAAATTAGGAGAACCCACTATAGAACTTGAGGATCACGAATTAACTATGGCAGTTTATTTAATAAAATTAACTAGCAAAAGAGAAGTAAAACCTGATGGAAAACTTTTTACAGCTGCAGAATTTAGGGATCCAAGAGAGGTATTTGCTAATACTTCAAGAGACACTAAAGATTTAGCAGTAAGAATTTATCTAGAACAAGTAGGAAGAGATCCAGAATTCTATAAAGTTTAATTCATTTAGAAAAATCAACAATCTCAGGTTTAACACATTGTGCCCAATCTTTTGCTTTCATCCTTATAGATCTAGTATGTAAACCAGCATTGAATTCTATTTCTTCATTCTCTAGCAAAGAAGAATCGCAATAAATTTTTAAATCATACAAATTCCCAAATGGAGGCACGCTTCCAATTTCACAATGGATATTTTTTATAACTTCTTCAGGTGTAGCAAAACTAGCACTATTATTTCCTAGAATTTCTTTAACTTTTTTCCAGTCTATTTTCTTAGAAGCACTCAAAACAAAATTATAAAAATTGCCATTACTTCTAATAATCATAGATTTAGCACCTTGTTTTAAATCTGCATTTCTAATTCTGGCAGCATCCTCGCTTGTGTAAACAGGCTCATGATCTATAACTTCATAATTGATTTTATTCTCATCTAAAAATTTCTTAATTTTTACAAAATCTTGTTCCATAAAAAATAGCAAATTTAATAAAATATAAAGTTAATGATAATCTTTTCAGAATTCATTTATATATTCTACTTCTCTTATCAAGTATACGAACCCTCAAAATTTTATTTTGAAAATCAACATCTACCAATGCCCTATAGTCTCCCATTCTATATTTATAGAAATCATTCCCCTCAAAATGTTCTAAATAATGAAAAGGATTGTCTACCTTGAGTTTTTCTAAACCATTGCGCAGTCTTTTCTCTATATGTTTATCTTGTTTTTTAAGAAAATTAATCACATCTGGGGACAATAGTATTTTCCACATTATTATAATTCAATATATTTGGAATCTGGAGTGGCTCTAGCTTTAGCTAAACGCATTTTTGCTTCTTCCTTTAATTCTCCTTCTTCAGATAATATGTGCTTTATTATAGAAATATCTCTCTTTAGTAATTCAAGATCTTCATGAATATGTTTTATTTCTGCATCTGTATTTGTCATAATTTTCAATTAATTAAAAAATTTATATACTTATCGGAAAAATTTTGATATTTTGTAAATTATTCTTTATCATTGTAAAATCTTGTTCCATAAAAAATAGAAAAAGGATTTATATATAAGTTTAATTAATGATAATCTTTATATATTTGAATAAAACCTTAAAATAATGCCAAAAAAAGAGATTAAAATCTATGAAGTTATCTGTTCTGGTTGTGGTTCTAAATTTAAAAATATATTTTTCGCTACAGAGAATGTTTGGTGCAAAGGTTGTTTTAAAACAATAAGTGTAGTAAAAGATCTTGCAAAAAGAGCAAAAAAGAAAAGCTTAGATGAAAGAGAGATATTAACATCTATCCAAGAAGTTATGTCTGATAATCCTCAAATAAACACCCAAAAATTTAGATTATTTGTAGATGGGTTATTAGAAGAAGTAATCCCAGATAATTCTGAGAGAAAACAAATAGTAATTAAACTTTAATCTAAAAGAATTGATATTCTATTCTAAAACAATCTTGAATTTTTTACTTAATCCAAATCTGGATTTAACAACTTTAAAATTTTTATAACCTTGACTTTGAGCATATTCCTTAGCTTTTTCTTCACTCAAAAAAGTCTTTAACCTAGGCTTCCTATTTCTTTCAGCACCTGCAGGCATATATCTTTTCCTTCTTGTGTGTAATTTTCTTGCCATAAAATCATGGAAAATCAGCAATTTAAAAAGCTTTGCTTTGACTTATAAACTCAATTTTCAACGTTTTTACAATAAACCTCTGTAACGCTTTTAGTGTTTATACCTTCATTTCTAGTTAAAGTGTTGTATAAACAATCTATCCTATTGCCTTCTTCATCATAAATTGTCTTGGTTTCAACTCTCCTTTCAACTTGAACAATCTCTCTAGGTATTAAAGACCTAAAATAATCTAAACTCCGTGGCCCAAAAGCAACATACATATTCATAGCACTAAATACAAAACCAGTTACAAACATAAAATTTTTAATCTTATTCTCAAGCATTTTTCCACCTCCAATATTATAAGAATTATAAAAATCTATTAATAAACTCTCACATAAAAAATCCGAAAGATTTTCAAGATTTAATAGAAAACAATATAAATTTTAAACTAAAAAGAGAAATATGAAAAAATGTAAGAAAATAGATATAGCCTTAAAAAAGTTTACAAGAAATGAAATAACTGTTTCAACAGCAGCAAAAATAGCAGGCCTGCCACTAACTACCTTCTTAGATGTTCTATCAAATAAAAAAATAAGATTTCATTATGGTTTAAAGGAATTACAAGAAGATTTTGAAAGATTAATTTGAGAAAATTAAGAAGAATTAGATGCTTTTGTTTTATCTCTAACCATTCCCATGCTTTCAAATAACTCAACTCTTTGTTCTAATTCTCCCTCATTTAATTTTAATTTTTTAGTAATACTATCAGAAGTTTCACCTATAACTATTGCCTTTAATAATTCTCTATTTGTTTCATCTGAAAAAGTTTGGTATCTTGTTTCAAGAATTTTTGTATCTTTAGGAAATAACTCAGGAAAGCAACTCGCATATGAATCATAAAAAACCCTATCCCCCTCACCATAAGAATGCAGGTATAAAAATTTCCAATACTGACTAACTCTTTCTAAATTTCTATCACCCTCTCTAGTTAAAATTGCCATAAAGTTTAATAATATCAGAAAATATAAAAGATTTGCTATGTCCTCTTTAGAAACAGAATATATAGAAACATTATATTTTGAAGAAGATCCTGAAGAAATTGCAAGGATTAGAGTACGTTTCACTCAAATTAAGCGAAATTTACATAAAGTCACTACACAATTAGAAGGCAATATTAATGGAAAATGGTTTCCTTTAATAAGATATGATTTTGATCCAAGAGAAAAAATGCCCTTGCATATACAAAAAGAATATATTTCAGAAGACAAATATTTCTGAAAGAAGGAAAATAGATCTCAATTTTAATAATCTACACAAATATATTCAAAGGATAAACTTTATTTTCTATATTTATTCTGTTGTTAATAATCTGTCTCTCTAAATTTTTGAGTGCTTTTATGATCTTGTCAATTGTCATTCTTTTTCTAACTTCTTTTGCAGGATATATAATTAATATCCCTTTATGTCTAGCCAGAGAAATTTTTGAAATTTTTATATCATTTGTTAGAAGGATTGCGCTTTTTAATCTACAAACATCTAAATGTTACTCTATATACTTATTTTGCATTCCAATACCTAAAGAACTAATAACGTCAAAACCTTGTTTTGTTAAGCTTACTCTTAATATATCTTGATCTAATGATTCATGTAAATATATTTTAATTTCTAAACACCTCTTTAATCTAAACCTGCTTCTTCACTCTCTTTTTTTATTGTATCCCAAAGCGTTTCACTATTATTTTCACACCATTTTATTGCTTGTAGTATTGCTTCCAATGGTAACTTTTTGTCTTTTGAAATATCTTCTGGTGATAAGCCCCATGTTTGATAAGGCAAACAATATATCTGGTCAACCCTATAATTAGTACCGGTTATATGAGGTATTTCTTTATCCTCTGGTCTATATTGAAGTAAACCATACACTTTTCCTAAATCTTTATTTGCTGCCAACATTTTATTATAATGGATCTATAAACTTAAATATACTTTGTATGTGTTTTATTTGTCACTGTTTAATAATTATTTCAGTTAAATATTTAAACTTTTGCAGATATAAATATCTTTATGAAACTAGAACAAATAGCATTGGGCGGATTTTTAGTTTTGGCAGCTTGTGGAGATAATCCAACTCCAAATGTTCAAGATAGTAAACCATCTAGTTCTTTAGATGCTTCTGTAAATGATTCTTCTGAAAGAAAAGATTCAGGAACTGACACAGGAAATGGAAGACCAGATTCAGGAATTCCTTTTGATGCTTCTTTAATTGATTCTGGTAATCCAGAAGATACAGGTATTATCATGAACAGAAAACCAAGAATTGAAGCAATAGATAGAAATCAAAATCCTTACACTCAAAGAACTGTAAATCCTCAAGTAGATGTTGCTTACTTATTTAGAGCTGCAGATCCTGATAATGATTCTATAGAAATAAGGGTTGAAATAAGTGATGGTTATACAAGAGATTGGAACTCAGATCCAAGAGTTATCCATGCTATCCAAATGGTTGGAGATTATGTTTTAAGAGCTTTAGCTAAAGATGATAAGGGTTTAGAAAGTGATCCTTATATTGTTAATCTCCAAGTTAGGACTGGAAATTTACCACCTGTTGCTGTCTTAAGATGCAATGAAAGAGATCCTGCTGATGGTTTATGTGTTTATAGGGCAGCAGTTAGAGAGATCATTGTTTGGGATGGCTCTGAAAGTTATGATCCTGATGGAAATATTATTGAATATACAATAGAACCTGCAATTGGATTTTCGAGAAGTTCTGGTCCTGAATCAATGAGGAGAGTTAGATATACAGAAACAGGGAATTTTGAGGGGAGATTCTGGGTAAAAGATAATAATGATACAGAAAGTTTTGTTTCTTTTAGAGCAGTTATTAATTAATATTGCGCTAATGTAACTCTAACTTGATTTGGTGCTCCGGGAAGGGGTGTTGGCGTTGATGAAGTTAAATAAAATGCACTTGTAAAATTGCTTATATCTAATGGAAATGCAGTAGGATCTCCAATTATTTGAACATCCAAGCTATCAGGAGCCAGAACATCAGATTGATAAAAAGCTGAACCAAAATCTCCTACGAAACTACTAACACTAGTGCAGCTAACATCAGTTATGCAAATAGTTCCATTTGTAGGATAGTTATTACTAAGTAATGTTAAGTTAACTTGATCAGCATTCAAATTAGTTAATGAAAATGTTAAAACTTTCTCATTTAAAGTATTAACTATATGTAAATTTCCAGAAACATCTTTGAACATATAAAATCCGCCAAATTCAGGATCTTTTTTTCTAGCTTCTCCTAAAAAAACTAAACTAAAATTATCCAATTGTCTATTTGAATCCAAACTTCTATAAGTACCATAATTAATAACTTTAGGAAATTCTTTTTGATAAATCTCAGAAGTTTCCTTATATTCTTCCAGATTAGGATAAGTTGTAACTGTATTATATTTAATAACTAAAGGAAATAAAAGTAAAGCAAATATTAATGCAGCCATAATAAAAACTTGGCCTCTTCTACCTTTAATATATCCTTTAACATCTAAAGAATCAATTAAAATAAAAATAACTAATAAAATAGAAGCCCCAAATAAAGCCCAAAGGGAATACAAAGAAACAGGAAATAATTCAACATCAATATTTTTAGGAATCTGTTCTAATTCTGTTAACTTTAAATTAATGTCTAGTTTAGGCTTTTTGATAGTTAAAGTTTCAGGTTCAAAACCTTCATTATCTTTTAACTCATCTAAATTTGTAACAATATATTCATCAACTAATTTTAGATCTAATTCAACTTCATCTTCTTCTAAAGGTTCAAAACCATCTAAGTCAGAACCACATACAGGTTTATCATTAATAATTTTACAATTTAAAGAAATTGCATTAACATTATTTATAATAAATAAAAACAAAATTAAAACTAAAATAAGTTTTTTCATAACAATTTAATTCAACTTTCTATATTTATATATTTTCAATTCTAATAATCTAGTTTAATTATATTTAACCACCAATATTTTATTAAATGGAACTCATTTTATTTAGTTATGGTTTCCATGTCTGAAACAATTGTGGGTGGAAAACTCGAAGACAAAATTTCTAGTTTTAATGTTAGAAGAACTCATGGCACTGACCTTTCAACAACTATGGGCCGTCTTCTATTCCAAGATGTTATAACTTCAGTCCTTGAATTAGTTGCAAATTCTTATGATGCAGACTCAACCCATGTTGGTATAACTTATGAACCAGAAAACAATTTACTTGTAATTTCAGATAACGGTTCTGGTATGAATATAGAGGCTATAAAGTCTTTCTTTAGAGTTGGAGATAGTACAAAAAGAATGAATCCAATATCTCCAAATGGAAGAAAAAGAATTGGAGAATTTGGAATAGCTACTCTCGCATTAAAATCCCTTGCTCACCATTATTCCCTTGAAACAACATGTGACAACGTCAAGTATAAACTAGAAGAAACAATTGATCCAAGAGATAGAGATGATAAACCTCTTGAAGTCAATCCAACAAGAGCAGAAGGAGAAGATACAGGAACAAATTTAATTTTAGATGATCTAGCTTTCTTGGCTGATGGACGTCAATTTACAATTGAAGAACTAAAACGTAGACTCTCTATTGAAATGCCAATATCAAAAGATTTTACTGTAAGTGTAAATAACCAAGTTATTGCAGCAAAAGAAGATATAAGAAGTTCAAGAGAGTATATTCTCGATATAGATGATTCCGAAATTGGAAAAATAAGCGGAGCTATATTTTACTCCCGTAAAGGTTTTGGAAAAGACGCAGGAGTTTATATTAAAGTTCATGGCAGAGCTGTTGGGGGAGCAAACCAGGACATATTTGGGGAAGCTTTTAGAGTAGGTTTAGCTAAAAGATTATATGGTTTTGTTCATGCAGATGGTTTGCGTCCTTTAATTGGATTAGATAGAAAGAGCTTCTTAAAAGATCATCCTTATTTCCAGAAGGTAACTGAGTATGTGTTAGATGTTCTACGTCAAATAAGACAAGATGAAGAGATGGATCGAAAACTAGATAACAAAGGCAAAACTGAGTTAAAACTAGATAGCATTCTCTCAGCAGCTGCTCGAGATGTTCGTGATCTTGTTGATCCTGATGGACCAGATTATAAAATAGAACTTAATGAAGATGAAGCAGGTGAAATTGCCTATCTTGATCATGATGAAAGAGTTCTTTATGTAAATCCAAATTCTCCCGCACTTGGTTTAGCTGCAGTTAAAAGAGCTGAGGTTAGAATGGCTATTTTAAAAGCAGCGGAGTTTGCTTTAGTACAAGGATCCCTTCCAATTAAAGGTAATGCTAGAGATAAACATAAAGCAGCTGTTCTAGGTATAGCTAGAAAGTTTCAAAGATTTCATAAAAATTCTTTATCAGATCTTATTGAAGATCAAGATAGTGAAGAATATGAAGGAAAGTTTTACCGTATTAGCCCAGCAAGATTGTATACATTTACAGAAATTAGTAAAATTACAGGATGGAGTAATGCAGTAATTAAGAGAATGGCTAATTCAAAAGTAATTCATGATAGAGGAGATGAAAGAATTTTAGGTGCAGAAATTCCACAAGTACAACAATTAATGGGAGGAAGACTATGTATATACGATGCTGTTAGAGTTGCATTTCCTAACCCAAAAGGAGTTATAGATTATGCTTTCTGGCAAAATAGAGAAGATACAGCTAATAGGCGTCTTGACAAAATTGCAGATAAAAGTAAGGAGTTGCCGCCCTATATTAGAAATATTGCTCCTGAAGGAGAGCCATCTTTTTGGATTGCAGACAAATCTAATATGGAGTCATATAAAAAATTTATGGAAACAGGCAAACTTCCTATTGAAGGAACCTTAACAAATCCAAGATTTTCATATTGTAAACTACATAGTTCAGACGAAGCAGCAGTATTCTATTTGTTAGAATTTGAAGGAGAAATGGATGAAAACTCAGTAAGAAAAACAACAGAATCACGTCTTAAAACCATTAAAGATTTAGGAGAAGGAGATTTGCCTGCAGGAATAAAGACAAAATCATGGTGCTCCAATTATGAAGGCAAAAGATATATACTTGGAATTTTCGCTGGTGATTTTGCAAGTGCTATTAAGGAAGTTGCTCAAGAATTATCAACAGAGGGATTTACTAGAAAAAATGTACTTAAAACAGGTATTCAAACAATTTATGATGAAGTTATAAACCAAAGATCTTCTGCTTGGCCTTTATATGTAATTCCTAAATTCCCTGATAATGTTGCAAGTGTTTTAGAACAAATGTTAAAATAAATTTTCCTTTTATTATTAATACCAGTTGGCCTAATTGGAAAATAAATAATTGAAAATATATATTAAATAACAATGGACGACGACACAATTTCCACCCACATAAACCTTTTAAAAATAAACACCATTAATAAACCATGATGAATACCCTAAAATTATTCGAAGACAAAAAAATAAGAGCAGAATGGGATGCTGATAAAGAAAAATGGTTCTTTTCTATTGTTGATATTATTGCTGTACTAACAGAACAGGAAGACTTTCAAACAGCAAGAAAGTATTGGAATAAGCTTGCACAGCGTTTACGTGAAGAAGGAAATGAGTCGGTGACAAATTATCACCAACTGAAAATGCTTTCTTCTGATGGAAAAATGAGACTTACAGATGTAGCAGATACATTTTAAGGAAAAGAAAAAATTAGAGATAAAATGAATAAAATTATCAAAGTTGAAGGATATGAAATTGGAATTAAAGAGATAGATTCTCAAAAGTATATTTCTTTGACTGATATTGCTAGAAAAAAGAATCCTGAAGATCCTAGATTTGTTGTTATTAATTGGCTTAGAAATAGGAATACTGTTGAATTTCTAGGTATTTGGGAGAAAATTCATAATCCTAATTTTAACCGTGTCGGATTCGATACGGTTAGATTACAATCAGGTTTAAACTCTTTTACAATATCCCCTTCAAAATGGATAGAATTAACTAATGCTATGGGGATTATATCTAAGAGTGGGAAATATGATAGCGGGACATATGCTCATGAAGATATTGCTTTGGAATTTGCATCATGGATTTCAGCTGAGTTTAAGCTCTACTTTATTAAAGAATTTAGAAGGTTAAAATACGAAGAGAATGAAAGATTAAAACTTGGATGGAATGTAAAAAGAGAATTAGTTAAAATTAATTATAAAATACATACAGATGCAATTAAGGAAAATTTAATTCCACCAGAGATTACTCCAAAGGAGGCTAAAGTAATCTATGCTTCTGAAGCAGATGTTCTCAATAAAGCATTATTTGGAAAGACTGCAAAAGAATGGAGTGACGAAAATCATGATAAAAAAGGGAATATGAGAGATTATGCAAATGTTACTCAATTAGTAGTTTTAGCAAATTTAGAATCACTAAATTCGGAATTTATTAAACAAGATTTATCCCCAGAAGAGAGATTGATTAGACTTAACAAACTTGCTATATCCCAAATGACTTCTTTGGTTGGGGATAGCAGAATTGAAAGACTGGAGAAAAAATGAATTTTAAATAGAAAACAACAAAGCAAGTTTTATATACATAAAAAATCAAGCTTTTAATATGAAAAAGAGGGGACAAGCTGCTGCTTTCATAATTATAGGTATTATACTTTTAGTTGTAGTAGGAGCATTTATAGCAGTAAAAACAGAATTCTTAGATGATTTATTTTCAAAAATAGCTACAGAAAGAAAAACAGTACCTCAACAAGTAAAACCTTTGCAAGATTTTCTAGATTCATGTGTAAAAAGAACAGCAGAACAAGCAGTCCAAATATTAGCCTTACAAGGAGGTTATATAGAACTCCAGCAAGATAGTATTCCAACAACATCTTTCACTCCTTTAGGATCAACTCTAGAAATAATTCCAAATTCAGGATTTGCAACATCTGTTTGGTTTAGGGAAAGGGGAAACGGAATTCAAGATTTAAATGTTCCATCAAAAGAAAAAATGGAATTAGAAATAGAAAATTATTTAGAAAGAAATTTCATATTTTGTGTTGCAAATTTAACAGAGTTTGATGAAAGAGGTTATGAAACAACAGCAAATGGAATTCCAAAAGCAGATGTTATAATTGCAGATAGAAAAATATCAACAAAAATAACATTTCCTATAAATGTGAAAATAGAATCTACAGATTTCTTATTAGAGGAGCATACCGCAGAGTTTAGCTCAAATCTAGGGTTACTGCATAAAACAGCAAAAGAAATTCTAGAAGCAGAAAACAAAGGATTTTTCTTAGAGAATAAAACCATAGATATGTTAGTAGCTTATGATCAAGAAATACCTTTCTCAGGAATAGATTTATCATGTCAAGAAAAAATATGGTTTAAAGATGAAGTTCAAGAAAAATTAAAAAATATTTTGCAAGAAAATACAGCAGCTATAAGAATTAAAGGAACAAATTACGAATTACAAAATGATAAATATAAATATATGGAATTTAATGCGCTAAAAAGTTCTAATAAAGAAATAACAGCCAACTTAATGTATCTTCCAAATTGGCCAACATTAATAGAAATAACACCTTCAGAAGGAAACATCTTAAAATCACAGCAAATATCAAAACAAGGAACAGGCCCTGTATCTGCAATAGTTTCAGCATTCTTCTGTTTAAATCATCATAGATTTGTTTATGATATAAAATACCCAATCTTAATAACCTTAAGAGATGAAAATAATTTAGTATTCCAGTTTGCAACTCAAGTAATTATAGATAATAATGAACCAAGAGAATATAGAAAAGAGATATTAGAAATTCCAGATACAAGATCACCAATATGTGATTATCCCACTAAAGAAGTAAGTATCTTCACAGGATTTATAGATGAGAATAATGATTTAAAACCATTAAATGATGTTAAATTATCATTCAAATGTTTTCCAGCAGCCTGTGACTTAGGTTCTTCTATTCTAAATCCAAAAGTAGAACCAGTATTAACAACTAAGGTTCCTGCTTGTTACAACGGAATTATAGAAGGTTCTAAAGAAGGATATAAACAAATACAAAAAACAATTTATTCTTCAAATAATGAAAATACGCCCCCTCTAGCTCTAGTTCAATTAGAGAAAATCTACAAAAAACCAGTTAAGGTATTTGTAATAGAAAAAGATTCTGGAAAAGTACGTGAACCGTACGATTCAGAACAAATAACATTTACATTTACACACAAAGAAGTTACAGATCAAAGATCTTATTTGCATCCTTCAGAGACTAATGAAATAGAATTACTTCCAGGAAAATACTTAATAAGTGCATTTATCTTAAGAGAAGCAACAACTTACAAATTCTCTGTACCAGCACAAGAGCTTGAATCATGTGTTGACTCAAAAGATTTTGGAATATTTGCATTATTTTCAGGAAAAACACAAGTTTGTAAAAAAACAAAAACAAAACCTTTAGAATTAGAAACAGTATTAACTGGAGGTTTCCAAGATTATGAACATAATTTCAAAAGAGAAGAATTAGCTTCAGAAGAATCCTTAAATTTATTTGTAGTTTCTTCTGGAATTCCAACAAGTTTAGAAGACTTACAAAGAGTTTCCATAGAAATAGAAACAAATAAAGATCACCCTGAGTTTAAACCACCTGTAATAAGATGAAAAAGAGGAATTATATAAGTGCAGTTTTCTGTATGCTTTTAATAATCCTAACTCCATTTACATTTGCAGCTAGTATTAATTCAGAAGAGGGATTAGCTCCTGGTGATGTAGGTTTCCAAGACACAGCAACTCAAGGATCATTTGGTCCAGAGCAATATTTAGGTGAAGCAATTATTTTAAATGTATATGAACAAGAACCTCATGTAGTAAGACAATCTTTCTTAGAACAACAAGATGTGCCAGTATTTATATACTTAAGAGGTTTAACAGTAGGAAACTTATTATCTCCTATAACTGATGATCCAAGTGCAAGAGATCCTCTTCAAGGAATTACAAACATTCCGCCTATTGATCATATTGATGTAAGACAAAACTTAACAAAAGATTCAAAAGATTTTATTAGGTTTGTACAATATATTCCTCCTCAAAAGGATAAATATTCTCTAAATAATTTAGGTTACTTAATGATTTATTTAAAAAGAATAGATTCAGAACAAGATCTTCCAGAAAATAATACAATAAATCTAAATCTAGATGCAAAAATATATTTAAAATTAGAAGAGTCTAATTTATTAGGAGTTTCACAGCAGGATTTAGTAGTAAAACAATATCCAGAAGAAAAAGAATTTTTAAAATACAAAGAAGATCATTCATTCTTCTCAAATAAAGGGTTCATAAGAGCAACAAGAATAGGAACAGATAGTGCAACTATAGTAGTTTATAACAAAAACCTAAACCCTATAAGTTTGCATACAACACAACCTTCTCCTTCAACATCGGGAGTTACTCAAAGAAGTGTTATTACATTAACAAAAGGACAGACATCTCCTCCATTATCTTTTGGATATACAGGAAATCCATTAAATGATTTATTTAGGATAAAATTAGAAGATGTTTCATTTCCAAGAGATAAAGCAGAAGTTGAACTTCAAATAAACGGAAGAAACACCTTAAGAAAAGTTCCTATAAACGGAAGATTACATTCATTCTCTTCTTGGATAGTAACAAGAGTAACTAAAGAAGCAACTCCTCCAGTTTTAATAACCAATGCTAATTTAGAAGACGTTGCAGAAGAATTTAATTTAAATCCACAACAAAAAAATCAATTAACTTCATTAATTGCTCAAACTAAAACCGCAGGAGAAGCACCAAGAATAGAAACTCATCAAGTTTCATTAGAAAGCCAATATTCAAGAGAAACAAAAGAATTAACAAGAAGAATAATAACTACTGGTTCAGAAAGTGTCTTCAAAAATTATCAACCAATAGACAGCAATAGAGTAGATTTTTTACATCATCAATATTGTAATGATGAAAAGGATTATGCATGTATAGCAGCAAATAAATTTAGGGAAGTAATAGAAAAATATCCAGATTCTCCAGAAGCAACATTAGCAAAGAGGGACTTAGCAGAGTTATATGCAAATTTTTTAATCGAATATCCTTCTTGTAATCCAGATAATACAGGAACTAAAGCACAAAATGAACAAGAATGTAAAAATTTCCAATTAGACATGTTGGACCTGGCTTTATATTATTATGCTCAAATAGGAGAGGAAGATAAAATATTAGATATCTTTGGTTCTATTACAACAACTGAATATCTAGAAGATGAAGGAATATCTATAAAATTAAAAAGAGCAATATATGAAAATGATGAACAATCTTCTGCATTCTTAAGGGTTTATACAGATCCAACAAATTTTAAGGATTTATCCGCATTAAATCCAGGAGCAGAAATAAAAGAATTAGGAGATAATAACATAAGGTATAATGAAAAAGATAGTCATGTTTGGAGAGTAGAAAATATTCATCCTACATCTACAAATATTAGACTCTATAGAAAAGATCAAAATAATCAGTATACAGCAACTTCTCTATTAAGAACTATAAAATTAAATGAGAGACAATCAATAGAAGTTAAATTTCCAGAGCTAGACCAAAATAAAAGACCAATAGGAAGTCCAGAAGTTAAAGATATTCAATTAACAAAAGTAGATTCTTCAAATGAAGCTTATTTAACAATAATTCCAGGAATAGGAAGAGCATTTACAACATCTAATTTTAATGTACACATTCAAATTGATCCAAGACCATTTAAACTAACTCCAGATCAACTAGAATCCCAAATAAACACAACAAGAACAATAATAAATGATTTAAACAAAGTAATAACAGATTTAGATGAATTTATTTCAACCATGAAGAAACTTTGTTTAGGTGCATTTGCTTTCTTAACATTAAAAAATACATTACAAGGAGGAGCAAGAGCAATTGCAAGAAGAGAATCTTCAGATTTCTGGAAACAAAGATGCGCAAATGAAGTAAGAGCTGATAAAAAATTCCAAACAATAGATAGGTGTTTATCACATTACTCCTCTGAAATAAAATCAACAACAGACAGGACTGAATCTCATATAAAAGATCTAAATTCTGGAATAAGTGGAAAAACAGCAGAAGAACTAAAAACTTCAGACTTTACTGAAGGCTCAACTTCATCTGTAGTTGAAGGAGGATGTGGTACATTTGAAGCATTCAGAGAAGGAAGTTTAAGCTTAAATGGAAATGATAAAGTAAGATCATATAGAGATTGTGCTTTAAATGCAAGATTAAATTCAGATTCATTAACAGATTCAAAATATCAATCATATCAATCAGAAAAATTACAGCAATCAGGAGTAAAAGATACTTCTGAAGTTTATAATCAAGCTAAAAAAATATTAAAGACTCAGGGAGGAGATGAAAATGATCAGACTCATGTAAGGGCAGTAATTGCACAGCTAAACACAAAAAAAGCACAGCAAAAAGATAGTATTCTACATTCAGTAATACCAGAGGATATTAACCCAGGAGAATGGTCTGCAACAGCATATCTCCCAAATCCAATAGCAACAAAACCAGAAGATGCTTTAACACAAGCAAAATTACATGGATTAAGTGAATATGATCAAATATTAATTAGAAATGATTATGATCCAGAAAAAGCAAAAGAAGACATTTGTGAAAAACAATTAAGTGGAGAATGGAAAGATAAAGGATGTATATCAGGAAGAGGAACTCAACCAGATGTTACTCTTCAAATACCTACAGAAATAGAAAAATTAAAATTAAAGCCAGGAAATGCTCCAGGAAGTAATCAACAACAATATGTTTCAGAAGTTTTCTATAATAGAGTAATAAACATAGCTGGAAGTACACAAAGACCTGATTTAAGTAAAATAGAAGATCCTGTAGATTGTGTAAAGATAGGAGCTAAATTTGATGGAAAGTGCGAACCAGAAATTTACACAACAACATTATCAGCAGATACAGCTGGAAGATCGATAAATGGTGCTTATTCAGAAAAAGATCTAAAAGCCCAATATGATGGAGAAGGTCTTCCTTATTGTTATCCCACAGGAAATGGAGAATATGTCACAGTATTAAACAGATTCAAAAGTAATGAAATAGAAAAATTAAGAGTTTGGAATGTAGGTCCTAATGGGAGAATTGAATGTGGCGGAGGAGATGACGAAATAGTTGTAGATGAAACTGTCTTAGAAACTCAAAAAAATTTAAAACAAAAATACTTAAGAGCTGCACCTAAAAAAAGATGTACTGCTACAGGTGGTTCAGGAAATGCAAAAGAGGGAGACATAGTTGGAAAAACTCCAGATGGAAAGCATAATATTGTTTGTTCAACACAAGGAGCAGAAGTTTTAGATTCTTTGGCAAACCCAAAATGTATAGATGTAATGGATCCAGCAGATTGTAAGATTTTATTCAATTTCTGTGATCCTGTCATGTGTCCAAGTTCAAGATGTACATTTGGCGGAAGATTCCCCCCAAGAAATGTTATCCAATCTGGTTTAATAGGTTCAACTTTATTATGTCTTCCAAATTTCAAGGAAGGAGTTTACATTCCAGTATGTTTAACAGGAATTTCAGCAGGACTTAAAAATATAAGAAGTATTTTAGAAGGTTACGCAACATGTTTAGAAATTAATCTAAAAGAAGGAAAACATGTAGGTTTCTGTGATTATATTTCTGCTGTAGGAATTTGTGAGATGGTTTGGAGAGAAGCTAATACTGTTCTAGATATTGGATCTAAAGGAATAATAGATTGGTTGTCTGGAAAATTATTTGGTGCACCAGATGGTGGTGGAGAATACTTAACATTTGAATCATCATTACAAAATGTAGGTGATTCTGTAAGAGTATTTACTGAAGAATACAAAACAACATACACAGCACAATTTTTATCACAATCAACAGAAGAAATTGGTTCAGAAATTTGCAGATTACAAGTTAACGGAAAACTTCCAAATATAGGACAAATTCTAGATCATATAACACAGCCAGAAGATCCACCACAATTTACAGCATTCTTTGATGAAGTTCCTTATGCCTCTACAGGAGATTCAAGAACTTCAGTTCCAGGAACTCAATTAGGAACAGCAGGATCTCAAGGAGAATTATCCTTATACAAAGTATTTTACCATATTTATGCAGGAACTGGCTATTACCAAGGATCTTATACAGAACCTCAAAGTTTATTTGCTCCAGGAACAGAACCAGGACCATCACAACCAATAGTTTATTCTGTTTACTTAATTAATAGGGAACAAAATTATCGTCCAGTATATGTAACATTCCCAGAAAGAGGCGGCGGTACAGGAAGCTCATTTGCTCCAGGATTTGGTGGAGGTTTCTCATCTGGAGACTTAGGAAATTCATTAACTGGATTCCAGCAAAATAATTTACAGCCTTCTCAATTTGGGGGAGGTTTCCAAACAGGATCAGCAAATCAATTTGCAGTACAAAGAGGATTGCAAGGAAGAATAGATCCTGGAAGATTTGCACAAGAAACTGTACAAAAAATAGCTCAAAAAGGTTACAATCAAATTTGTGTTAACATTAATGGAATAGAAGAATGTGGTTTTGGAAGAACTAGTTCATCATTTGGATTAAACGAATTAAAAGATGCAGTAACAGCACAGGGAGCAGCAACAGAAATAAAATCAGCAGATGAATGTGTTCCAAATTCAAGAAATTCAAAATCCCATTCAATAGCAAGATTAGGAGCATTAGGAGCTTCAGTAGCAGTTGGAGGAGTAGCTCCAGGTTTAGTAACTTCTGGCTTAGATAATCAATTATACAGTCAAGGACTAACAAGAGTTTGTAGTGTAACAGAACCAACTCAAGATCCAGGAAGATGGCAGGTTGTAGGTTCTTGTGGTGCTGATGATAATGGAAAAGAGAGAGGTTCTTGTTGGTTAGACTTAAACTCAGTAAGTATTGATGATATAGAATTGAATAATAAATTAAAAACAGAATTGACAGCAAGAGCAGATTCAAGCTTAAGAATAATAGATGAAGATACTTCAAAATCTGCTTTATCAACTTTAAATGAAGGGCGTGATAGCGTTATAGAAAGAATAAGAGAATTAGTTGAAGAAGCAAAAAGGTCAGGAAAAGTTCCACCTCAATTAAAAATAGGATTATCTCAAATAATAGTTAGTACTCAAACTTCAGCACAAACAACTACTATAACTCAATTACAAAATGGTGCAGCTCTCAGACAATGGCCAGTAAGTCCAATAGAGGGTAAATTAATAAATTCTTGTTATGGTTCCCGTAATAATCCTACAGATCCTTCAAAAGGAAGCGAATGGCACGATGGAATTGATATAGGTGGAAGTACTGGAGATAAGATCTTAGCTATAGAAGATGGAATTGTAGAAGATTATTGTCAGGGAAACTGCGGAGGTTACGGCAATAATGTAATAATGAAACATGATAGTGGTATTTACGCTAGATATTCTCATTTAGACAAAATAGATTCAATAGTCCTGAAGTTTGATAAGTCAAAAAAGAATAATATCAAAATAGATAAAAATCAACAAATAGGAACTATGGGAAATACAGGAAGATCAACAGGAACACATTTAGATTTAAAAATATATTTAACAGATAATTTCCAACCAGATGTAGGTGGTAAAGGTAGTTATGATAGAGATCCATTAAAATATTTACCCAAAATTGATAAACCAACTGGAAGAAATTGTGCAGATTCGCCAACAATTAAAGATATTTATGATTAAGATGAAAAAAATAAATTTAATACTAATTTGTATGTTATTTTTAATAGTTCTAACTTTAAATGTAAATGCAGAAAATACGGGTTGTAATGAAAAGTATGGAGAACAACTTTTTACTTGCACAACAGGATCATTAAAATCTCTAGAAAATGAGGGTTATTCTTGTGTAACTGGAAAAAAATGTGATGGTAACTATTGTTGTGGTTCTGGAGGAGAATATTGTTGTAGAAAATTAGATCTAGGAACTTTAAAACAATTAAGTACTAAATTAGACACAGGATGTATTCAAGAATATGGAACTAATGATTATATGTGTATTCCAGCAGAATTCAAAAAAGATAGTTATGTGTGTATAAAAGGAAAAGAATGTAATAATAATTACTGCTGTGGAACAGGTAATAGTTATTGTTGTCAAATAGCTGGAGGAGAACAAGTAAAAGAAATAATCGCAAAAGATTCTTTATTCTCATTCGAATCATTAGGAGATAATAAAGTAAAAACTTTAATAAGTGATTTCAAAAATCTAAAATCTGGAGATATTGATTATGAAAGATTAAGTAGGGAATCAGTCTCTACAAACATTAAAGCTTCATCTTTATATGACCAAGCCAAAGGTTATAAAGAAATTGCAGGATTAAGAAGAGACTATTTAGGAATTCCTGCATACGTAATCACAAAGCCAGATAATATAGAAAAAAAAGTTGTTAGTTCTCAACAATCTGGAACAGAGGTTCCAGGATCAGGAATAAGTATAAAAGAAGATCTTTTTAGCGATGATGAAGAAAATACAAAATCAAAAGAGAAAGAGTCAGATAGCTATGAAATAGTCCTACAAGGTCCAGGTACTAACCATATAGTTTTTTTCAAAAATTCAAAATGGTATTGGTGCAAAGATCAAAGAACTACAAGTTTCTTACCTGGAATAGAACCACATTGTGAAAATACAGAAAAAAATGTTGAAGATTTAAAAGGATTAGATGGAAATTCAAAATATTATAATATAATACCAAATTTAAAAGATAAAGGTTTATCTGATGGTTTGGATATTTTATTAATATTAACTGCTGAATATCACTTTCAAAAAGCGGGAACAAGATACCAATCAGACTTTGAGTTATATGTAAAAGAAATTAAAAAAACAATAAGTTTTAAACCAAAAAGTGATAAACAATCAAAAGGAACAGCAGATTTAAAAATAGACGACCAATCTTTTCCAGAGGTTATTGAATATGATACTTCTAAAAAACCAATAGTAAAGTCTACAAATAGTTACATAAATGCGCTTGTGGATATTAAAGAACTTGTTTCAAAACAAAAATCCAGAACCATTAATATTCCGTCTACAAATTCGGAAATAAATTTAGGTTCTATTAAAGAATCCAATAAAATAAAGGTATATAGTGGAGAGTTTACAGGAACTCACATCGAACTAGTTTATCAGCAAGGTAAATGGAAAGCTAAATTAAATCCAGAGAATAAATTTGATTTAGCATATAATAATATAATCAGAAAAAAATCTAAAGATTATTCTGAAATTTCAAAATGGTATCAGGACTTATTAATTGCCTTAGGTGAAGATAGTTATAAAGATGATTTCAACTTAAAAGGGGATTATTTAGAAGGAATAAAGATAATATCAAAACAATTAGAATTAGATCCATCAATTTTTGGTACTCCTCATGTAACTATAGAGGGGGTAATATTACCTAAATCAGGTCAAGAGAAAATAGATCAAAATGAATTTGCAGAAACTGCATTTAAGGAATAATGATAAACCTAAAAACTACTAAAAATAAATTTATAATAATAACAATAGTAGAAATAATCTTCACAATTTTACTAATACTTTTACTTGTTTTTTCAAGGCAAAAATCAATAGAATATCTACAAGAAATTCAATTTCTCTCTCAAGACATAGCATTAATAGAACAAGATTTGCAAACCCAAAATGTTTCAACATATGATCAAGAAAAAGTAGCAAATACAATTAATAATCTAGATTCAAAAATCCAAAAAGGTTTAATTTTCTTAAAAGTAATACTTCCAATCTCAATAATACTTTTATCTTTAATATTTTACTTTATAATCTGGAAGATAAATACAAATATTTCAATTAAAAGATTCTTGCAAGCTTCAATAATTCCAATATTTTTAACATTAGCAGCAGCTTTTTTCACATTAAATTATATTTCATATTCATTTTACTTTGTAGAGGAGAACCCAATAGTTTATTTGATAATATCAATTATATTATTAATAATAACTTATTACATATCTTTATTCTTACTAATAAAAAAAACAACATTCAAAAAAACATTAAAATTGGCAGTTAAAAATATACCAAAAATAACAGTCTCCTATATTATAATGTTAATCGCTAACTTAATCTATTTCATGCTAATATTTATCTTATTCTTTATGACTTATGCAGAAGCAGATATATTAATTCCAAGTATTGCAATATTTATTTTAATAATAATTCTGAACTTCCAAAGAATTCATTTAACAAATAAAATCTTAAAATTATGAAGTCTTAGCTTCTAATAACCTTTTCATATAATTATCTAAGAGATTAGATCTATTTACAGCAAAGTCAGCTTCCAAATCTGAAACATCTAATTGTAATTCTCTATTTCTATGCCCCTCTCTATTTTTCTTTTTAATAACTCCTGCTAAAGTTTTAGCTAATCCTAACCCCCCACCAATAGCTGCACCAACATATTCGCTAACATAATCACCACCTAAAATTGCACCTAAAACAACTCCCCAAAATGGATAAGCTAAATTAGCTTTTGTTTTAGCAAATTCATCTACTACAGTCATGCCTAACCCTACTAATGCCCCTGCTACAGTAGTATAAGCATTATTTCCAACACTTCCTCCTGCTATACCTCCCCAAAGAGCATTCCAAAAAGTTCTATTTAAGTCCATATCAGATATACCATGAACTAGTTGTCTAGTTTCAGAACTTCTTAATTTATCAATTTCAGCATAATGTCTGTTTGTTAAAGAAACATATTCTCTTGCAAAGTCTCTATATTCTGAAGAAAGTCCACCAACATACTCTGTTAGTTGACGACTATCAATTAATTCACCTTTCACTAGTCTCTGATCTACTTCATCACAAATTGATTCTAATAAAATTTTTTGATCTGACATAAAATTAGGATTTACAATTTATTTATAAAGATTTTGTTTGTTCTTACTAAAGAGTAGATCAGAGATCAATATAAAATTTTAAAAGAACTAAATTCCATAAACTATATATTTAGTAATTTTCCACAAGTATTATGTATTGAGGAGGAAAAATGAAAAAAATAATATTTACAATATCATTACTAATCTTAATTATCTTTAGTCTTGGATGCACAAATTTAAATGGAAACGCAATTAAAGATAGTTCTTCAAAAGAACCTTTAGTTGTTATGTTAGGAGTAGATAGAACTGGATACACACCTAATGAAATAATATTAGAGAAAGGAAGACCAACAATATTTAAAAATGACGGTTCTCTTGCAGGATGTGCTAACTATGCAGTACAACCAGAATTAGGAATAAATGCTAATTTTGCAAAAAACCCAGAATATAGTTTTACACCAAATAAAGAAGGCGAATTTATCTTCACTTGTAGTATGGGGATGGTTCCTGGAAAAATAATTGTGAGGTAAAATAAATATAATGTCTTTTTTGTTGTATAGTATTGGTTCATTTTTAGCAGGCCTAGTCTCTTTCATGGCTCCATGCACTTTACCATTGATTCCTGCTTACTTTGCTTATTCTGGAACATCAGAAAGATCAAAAGTTGTTTCAAATACATTATTCTTTGGAATTGGAATGGCTTTAACTTTTATTCTATTAGGCGTTTTAGCAGGTAGCCTAGGGAGAATAGTTTTAACTTATAAAAAAGAAGTAATATTAATTTCAGCAATATTAATAATAATTTTTGGTTTATTATCTTTGTTAGGAAAATCTTTTAAAATATTTAATTTTAATATTAATTATACAGATAAAACAATTAAAGGTTCTTTAATTTTTGGTTCTTTAATGGGATTAATCTGGTCTGGTTGTTTAGGGCCTGTTTTAGGTGCAATATTAATATTAGCAGCAAATACAGGAACTGCTTTTGGAGGAGGATTACTTTTATTTATACACTCTTTAGGATTATTATTACCTTTATTTTTATTTTCTTTATTTTTATATAAATTACCAAAAGATGGAAAATTCTGGAGATTTATGAAAGGCAGATTATTAGAATTTAACTTTCTAGGTAAAAAAAGATATATTCACACAACAAATTTATTAACTGGAATTTTATTCATATTATTAGGCGTTATTATTCTATTAGACTTATATTTCGGTTTTACTAAATTAATACTTCCTTCAACTACAAACTTAGTTTTTGATATTCAAGATTGGATTATAAATACATTCAAAATATCTTCTTTGAGGGGATTTAATTAAAGTATGAAAAAAATAATATTATCCCTAGTATTAACTTTGATTTTATTTGGATGCACAAACAATTTTCAAACAAAAGAAAACACAAATGAACAATTTACAATAGGTTCTTCAATAAACAAATTAGAGCAAGCTAAATCTCCTGAGATTATAGAAATTAAAGATAAAACTATTTTTAATTTGAAAGCAAGTATAATTGAGAAAGAATTAAATGGAAACAAACTAAAAATGTATGCCTATAATAATATGATTCCTGGTCCAACTTTCAAAGTTAAACAAAATTCAAATATTAAAATTAATTTCACAAACAATATAGATCAAAACACAACAATTCATTGGCATGGTTTAAGACATAATGTTAAGGATGATGGTGTCCCAGGAATTTCTCAAGATCCAATTAAACCAGGAGAAAGTTATTCTTATAACTTATTCTTTCCAGATGCAGGAATTTATTGGTATCACCCTCATATTAGAGAAGACATACAACAAGAAGGAGGATTGGCTGGAAATATTATTGTAGAACCATTAGAAGAAGACTATTATAATAAAGTTGACAAAGAAGAAATAATTGTTTTAGATGATATTCTATTAACTGATGGACAAATAGAACCATTTGGAAAAGAACATTCTAATTTTGCTATAATGGGAAGATTTGGAAATAATTTACTAATAAATGGAGATACAAATTACAATCTAGAATTAAATAAAGGAGAAGTTGTAAGATTTTATATTACAAATGTAGCTAATGTTAGGCCTTTCAACTTATCTTTTGAGGGAGCTAAAATAAAATTAATTGGAAGTGATTTAGGAAAATACGAAAAAGAAACTTTTGTAGATAGTATAATTATAGCTCCAGCAGAAAGGTATATTATTGAAGTTAAATTTGAAGAATCAAAAGAATATAAAATATTTAATATTAATCCAGTAAAAACTTATGATTTAGGTAAAATAAAAGTAAAAGAAAATAACACTAAAGAAATTGAATTTGAAAAATTAAAATCAAATAATGAAGTTGTTGAAGACATTAATAAATTTAGAGAGTATTTTAATAAAAAACCAGATTATAATTTAGATTTAACAATAGATATGCCTAATATGAAAATGATGCATAATATGGAGGAACCAGAAAAAATAGAATGGGAAGATGATATGGGAGTTATGAATTTGATTTCAGATTCTAGTGATATAACTTGGATAATAAAAGACTCTAAATCTAAAAAGAAAAATATGGATTTTATGATGAAAGCTAAAGTTGGAGATAAATTAAAGATAAGATTATTTAATGATCCAAAATCTATGCATCCAATGCAGCACCCAATACATTTACATGGCCAAAGATTTTTAGTTTTAAGTGAAAATGGAATTCCAAATAATAATTTAGTCTGGAAAGATACTGTTTTAGTTCAAACAGGATCAACAATCGAAATTTTAGTAGATGTTACAAATCCTGGAGAATGGATGATGCATTGCCATATAGCAGAACATTTAGAATCTGGAATGATGACTGCTTTAGAGGTTAAAGAATGAAGCCGCAAAAATTAGGAAAAATAATAATCTTAGGAACTGTATTAATTTTAGCTCTAATGATCTTTTTTATTTATGAATTAAATCAACAACAATTAGAATCTTGTGCTGCATTCTGTAATCAAGCAGGAATAGCTCATAATATAGGGCAATGTCCTTATCATCAAGGAACAACTATTTCATGGCTGCCAATAATCTCTAGCATATTAGTTGCCTTTATTGGAGGTATCGGAATATATCTAGCATTATCAAAAGACACAAAAATAATTGAAAGAAAAGAATATGATTTAACTAAATTAGCTAAAGAAGAAAAAGAAATATTCGAATTATTAAAAAATAAAAAAGAAGGAATTTATCAAAGTGAAATTTGTAAAGAATTAGCAATATCAAAAGTAAAGATGACTAGAATATTAGACAAACTTGAAAGAAAAGGATTTATCGAAAGAAAAAGAAGAGGAATGACTAATTTAGTATTACTAAAATAAAAATGCATGAAAAATATATTAAACTATTTTATGTAATTTGGTCTAAGATATATGATACTATTCTTGATAAATTATTTAAATTTGATAGGAAAGAAACAATTTCAGAACTTAAAATAAATAAAAGAGATAAAATACTAGAAATTGGTGTTGGTTCTGGTTTGAATCTCGAATATTATCCAAAATATTGTCATGTTTATGGAATAGATCTCTCAAAATCTATGTTAGAAAAAGCTAAAAATAAAACAATTAAAGCAAAATTAAATTTAGAAATAACAAATGCTGAAAGTCTGAAATATAAAAATAATTACTTTGATAAAGCATTGTCAACATATACATTAAGAGTCTGCAAAGATCCAAATAAAGTCCTAAAAGAGATTTCAAGGGTTGTAAAACCAAAAGGAATCTTTGTAATATTTGACCAATTTAAAGAAAATAAAAAGGTTTCAATAAGAGATTTTTTCAGTTCAATTATTGGATGGGGAAAAAATATATATTTAGATGATATAATAAAATATACTAGTTGGAAGGTAATTAAAATTAAAAATAAGCCTTCAAATGTAAAACTAATTGTTCTTAAAAATGTAAAAAATGAGTGAAACTAGTTTCACGAGATATTTATAAATAGTTTCATACTCATAAAATTTATGAAAATAGAAAAGAGAAACATAATATTAATCTTCTTTGCACTAGGTATACTATTAAATTCTCTAATGGTTTATGCACATGGTGAAGAAACATTTGCACAAGCAGAGGAATTAATTAAACAAAGGATAGATTGTAATAATCTAACAACTGATCAATTAGAAATAATAGGCGAATACTATATGGAGCAAATGCATCCTGGAGAATTGCATGAAATTATGGATAGGATGATGGGTGGAGAAGGCTCTGAAAGTCTAAAACAAGCCCATATAAATATGGGTAATTCTTTTTATTGTGGAGAACACCAGTTTTTATCTTCTAACATGATGAATATTATGATGAGTAGAAATAATCAATTTAGAGGGGGTATGATGAATATGATGGGTTATGGAACTTCTTATGGATTGTATAGTGGAGCTTGGATGATTCTATGGTGGATAATTGGAACCGCTTTAATTGCATTTATCTTTGGTATAATTTTTTGGTGGACTTATAATCTAATTGTAAAGAACAATAGGCGAAGTAAATGAAAGAACTAAAATTACATGTATCTGGAATGCACTGTGCAAGCTGCGAAGTTATTATTGAAAGAAAATTAAAGAAAGTTCCAAATGTCAAAAAAGTCAAAGTTAGTAGGGCTAAAGAAGAAGTAAAGATATCTTATTCAGATAAGATTAACATAGAAGATTTACAAAAAGTTATTTCTCCTCATGGATATAATTTATCACAAAATAAAGTTAAAAATAAGATAGATAAAAAGATCTATATTGAGATAGCAGCAACACTGGTAATTATTCTAGGGATATATCTATTATTAAGTTATTTTGATATTCTTCCAAAGAGTTTTTCTGTAACAGATAATATGAGTTATGGATTTATCTTTATATTAGGTTTAATTGCTGCAACATCTACATGTTTAGCAGTTGCAGGAGGCTTATTGCTTGCAGTTGCTAATAAATTCAATAAAGAAAATCCAAATTTAACAGGATGGCAAAAATTCAAGCCTCATATGTACTTTAATCTTGGAAGAATAATTGGTTACGTTATATTGGGTGGTTTAATAGGTTTATTAGGATCAATATTAACATTATCTCCAAGAGTAACAGGAATAATAACTATCTTAGCAAGTTTATTAATGATTTTAATTGGAATTCAGTTATTAGGAATATTTCCTTTCTTAAATAAAATTCAATTTAAAATGCCCAAATTTATAGCACATAGAATTTACGATGCAAGTTCAAATAAAAAATCAAAATCAACAAAACTAAAGTCCTTTTTATTTGGTGCTTCTACATTTTTCCTACCTTGTGGATTTACCCAAGCATTACAGCTATATGTTCTGAGTCAAGGTTCATTTACTGTTGGTACTTTAACAATGCTTGCATTTTCATTAGGAACATTACCCTCTTTAGTATCAGTTGGAGCATTATCTAGTTTCTTAAAAGGAAATCTGCAAAGAAGGTTTATAACATTTTCAGCTATAGTTGTAATACTTCTTGGTTTATTCAACATTCCAAATGGTTTTGGATTAACTGGTATAAATATAGGTTCTATTAATTCAAATCCTACAGGTTTAATAGATAATAATGTAAATATTATTGATGGAAAACAAATAATTGATATGAAAATAGTAGGTCTAGATTACGCTCCTTCAAACTTTAAGATAATTAAAGGAATTCCTGTAGAATGGCGCATAGATGGAACTCAAGCACAAGGTTGTGCACAAGTAATTACCTCTCCCAAAATAGGTGTTACAGAATATTTGCCAAGAGACAAAATAAAAACAATTACATTTACACCAACGGAATTAGGCAAAATTCCTTTTTCTTGTACTATGGGTATGACTACATATGGAGCAGGTTTTGAAGTAATAGAGAATAATATAGGTCTTGAATCAGATAGTTTAAACCTTGAAAATAATAATGAGATTTGTGATCCTGAATCTTGTGAGGTTCAAAAGCTAAAGATGGAAGTTTCAAGAGAAAGTGGATTTGCTCCAAATTTATTCTTAATTAAAAAAGATATACCTGTTGAACTTGAAATAGATACAAAATTAGTAATGGGAGGATGTATGTCTACATTAGTTATTCCAGATTATGACATTGCCCATAAATTAGATTTAGGTAAGACTGTATTAAGA
Organism: Candidatus Woesearchaeota archaeon; assembly: GCA_018302545.1. Classification (GTDB taxonomy): domain Archaea; phylum Nanobdellota; class Nanobdellia; order SCGC-AAA011-G17; family GW2011-AR18; genus JAGVZM01. The sequence continues at coordinate 35,027 of JAGVZM010000020.1, forward strand.
TTTATTCCTAAAAAAGTTGGAAGATCAATATTCACATGTAGTATGGGCAGTAAAATAGGAGAGTTCATAATTGAATAATGAAAACAAAATCAAAAATTATTCTAGCAGTAATATTCTTAGCCTTAATATCAATAATAGTTTATTCAATTCTAAAGAATAATCAAGAGGTTATATTTAATAACCAAGTTATTCCAAAAGGAAATACACATTGGCATCCAAATATAAAGATTATAATTAATAATCAATCTATAACTATACCAAATAATATTGGGGTTGGGACAGGGAAAATTATAGATCTCCCTTTAAGTGGAATGGGTATGTCACCAACACATACTCATGAATCTGATGGAACTATTCATATAGAAAATAAAAATCCAAGCTTAAAACCAGAAACATTAACCTTAGGTTATTTTTTTGATGTATGGGATAAAAGGTTTGACCAAAATTGTATATTTGATTATTGTAGCAATAACGGAACTTTAAAAATGTATGTTAATGAAAAAGAAAATTTTGAGTTTAGAGACTATATCATGCATGATAAAGATAAAATAATAATTGAATATTCAAGCAATTAAGTTACTTCAGGATAGAAATCTTTAAATAGATGAATATAATTTCATATGAATATGAATTCATCTAATACATTCGGGGCATATAAGCTTTTCTTCGCTACTTTAGCAAATGATAGTAGATTAACAATATTAGGTATTATAAGAAAAGAACCTAAAAATTTAAGTGAAATATGTAAGATTACAGGTTTTGAGCAAAGCATGGTTTCTCACAATATGAAACTTTTAGAATACCACGGAATGGTTTTCGTTGAAAAAAAAGGTAAATTCAAGTATTATTCATTAAATAAGAATACAATCAAGCCTTTACTAGATTTAATTGATCAACACACAAACAAATATTGCTGTAAGATTTTAGAAGGCAAAAGATGAGGTGGTTAAAATGGAAACAAAACTAAAAATAAAAGGAACACATTGTAATTCATGTAAAATCTTAATTGAAGATGTCTGCTCTGAATTTCCAGAAATTAAATCTTCAAACATGGATCTAAAAAAAGAAGAATTAACAATAATTCATGATAAAAAAGTAGATGTTAAAAAATTAAAAAAAGAAATTGAGTCTTTAGGAGATTATAAAGTAGAATGAAAAAAACAACACTAAACATAACTGGAATGCATTGTGCTAGTTGTGCAACTATAATAAGTAAGGGTTTATTAAAATCAGAAGGAGTAAAGGAAGCAAGTGTGAACTTCTCAACTACAAAAGCAACAATAGAATTTGAGGAAAATTTAACAAATGAAAATAAATTAATTGAAATTGTAAAATCTAAAGGCTATGGGGCTTACTTATCAGAAGGGTTAAACCCAGAAGAAGAAACTAAAAAAAGAAATTTAGAAATTAAAAAATTAAAAGACCTATTTTTCCTTAGTGTCTGTCTATCTTTACCTGCTTTGATAATAGGAATGTTATTTATGAAAGATGGTTTAGTTTATACTGGATACGAATTAGAATTTGGCAAATATTTCTTGTGGATATTATCAACACCTGTTCAGTTTTATGTAGGTTCTGGTTTCTATAAGGGGGCATGGTCAGCATTAAAAAATAAAAGTGCTAATATGGATTCTTTGATAGCTTTAGGAACTAGTGCAGCATATTTTTATAGTGTTTATGCAATATTATTCAATTTAGAAGCGCAATATTTTGAAATTTCTGCTGTTTTAATAACATTAGTAATAATGGGGAAATTATTAGAAGCAATAGCGAAAGGAAAGACAAGTGAAGCAATTCAAAAATTAATGGGATTATCACCAAAGATAGCAATAGTAATAAGAGATAACCAAGAGATTAAGATCTCTGTAGAAGAAGTTAAAGTAGGAGACATTATCTTAGTTAAACCTGGAGAAAAAATACCTGTTGATGGAGTTGTGATTTCTGGAAATTCTTCTGTAGATGAAAGTATGATCACCGGAGAGAGTATTCCTGTAGAAAAAATGAAAGATTCTTTAGTTACTGGAGGAACAATAAACAAACACGGAAGCTTCAAATTTAAGACAACAAAAATAGGAAAAGATACTATGCTTTCTAATATAATAAAATTGATAGAAGAAGCTCAAGGAAGAAAAGCACCAATTCAAAGATTTGCAGATATAATCTCCTCCTATTTTGTTCCAGTAGTTATATTAATATCTGTTATAACTTTTATAATTTGGTATTTTTTTGCTTCGCAAATATTATCCTTTGCTCTTTTGACTGCAGTAGCTGTTTTAGTAATAGCCTGCCCATGTGCTCTAGGATTAGCAACCCCTACTGCTATCATGGTTGGAACAGGGAAGGGAGCTAAAAATGGGATATTAATAAAGGGAGGAGACATCTTAGAAAAAACACACAAAATAAAGCAGGTTATATTCGATAAAACAGGAACATTAACTAAAGGAAAACCAGAAGTTACAGATATTATACTTTTAAATAAATTATCAGAAAAAGAAATTCTAACTATTGCTGCAAGTATAGAAAGAGAATCTGAACACCCATTAGCAGAAGCAATAGTAAAACATGCAGAAAATCAAAACTTAAAATTGAATAATATCTCAAAATTTAAAGCAATCCCAGGTCATGGAATCACAGCAAAGATAGGAACAAAACAATATTTATTAGGAAATGAAAAATTAATCAGAGATAATAAACTAAAGTTTAATTCTTTAGAAAAACTCCATGAATTAGAAGAACAAGGTAAAACTGTAATGATCTTAGCTTCAGATAAACAAGTTCTTGGTTTAATTGCAGTTGCAGATACAATAAAAGAAACTTCAATAGAAGCAGTAAAAAGATTACATAATATAGGTTTAGAAGTTTATATGATAACAGGAGACAATCAAAGAACAGCTAATGCAATAGCAAAACAATTAGGAATTAAAAATGTTTTTGCAGAAGTTCTTCCAGAAGATAAAGCAAATTATGTAAAAAAATTACAAGAAAAAGGTGTTGTAGCAATGATTGGTGACGGAGTAAATGATGCTCCTGCTTTAGCTCAAGCTGATGTAGGTATAGCAATGGGTTCTGGAACTGATGTAGCAATGGAAACTGGAGACATAGTTTTAGTAAAAAATGATTTACTAGATATTTCAAAATCAATTAAGTTAAGCAAAATGACTATCTCAAAAATAAAACAGAATATGTTCTGGGCTTTAATTTATAATGTTTTAGGAATTCCAATTGCAGCAGGAATACTTTATCCATTTACAGGGTGGTTATTAAGCCCAATAATAGCAGGAGGAGCAATGGCTTTAAGTTCTGTTAGTGTTGTAACCAACTCTTTATTATTAAAGATGAAGAGGTTATAAATGGATAAAAAAGAGTTCATTAAAAAAACAAAAGTAATTTTTAAAAAAGGAATCTTGGTTTTTTTATTTAGTTTCTTCTTAAATTTTTTTTGGGAATCTATTCATGCAGTATTATTTTATGAAGGACATTCTTCTTATTACTCCTCTTATTTTATAAAAATGATTAGTTATGCTTCAACTATAGATGCATTATTAATCTTTATTATATTCTCTTTAGGCTGTTTATTTTTTGGAAAAACTTGTTGGTTAGAAAATTATAAGTTTAGAGAAGCATTATTTACTATAATATTAGGAATACTTATTGCAGCAATAATTGAAACAAAAGCATTAATTCTTAATCAATGGAGTTATAATGAAATTATGCCAACAATATTAGGAATAGGTTTAAGCCCATTAATACAACTTGCAATTACAGGAGTTTTAAGTATATTTTTAACTTCAAAATTATATCAAATAAAATAATTTGAAACATTAGATGTGAATGGCAAAGAAAGATCTACATCTATCATATTGTACTAAGAGGTGATAACAACTAGAGAATTAAATATTTGAGATACTCTCTCATAAAGATTCACAGAGATTCTGCGGATTCAAGTATGAAAATGCGGGAGACAGGATTCGAACCTGCGAAGACCTAAGTCACCAGGGCCTAAACTTAGCCACCCTCTAAAAATATTAAAGAGTTCTGGCCCATTTGTCCGCTCTGGCACCCCCGCAAAAGAAGATCAATATACTCCTTTTTAAAAGATAGGCCATAGTATTCCTTTTTATATTTTTGGTATAGCCATTTATCTCTAAAAGTGTCTATTCCACAAGATCCAAATAAATTTATTAATCCAACCCACAGATTTCTGCTAGCAGTAGATAATCCAAAACCCTTTTTCTCCTACCTCCTTCTGTAGCCATGATGCCCAATAAAAAAGCAGATTTTATCTTTTTATTTGAATTGAAAATTAGTTTTGGAACCACAACAATATCACTCTTTTTACCAAAAGGAATTTCAAAAACCTTATTTAGCAGAAAATAAATTGCTTTACTATCAATGTAGATGGCATATGTTTGTTTTCTCCCATTTCTTTTTATCTGACGTACATTAAAACTTCTATCAAATAATCCTAAACAGATTTTATTTATATAATTAAGCAGAACCAAATTAGACAGTTCGATGGAAATTTGATATTTACCTTTTTTAAGATGCCCATCTCCTATTATACAAGCTACGAAGAAACTTAACTTTTGCTCTAAATCTAAGGGAATCTTAGTTTCTTTGCTTGGACCAAATTTAGCTTTTACAATAATAGAAGATCTCTCAATATTAATTTTCTTTAAACTTTCTTGAGATTTTAATACTTCCTTTTTAATATTCATAAATTAAATAAGTGCCTACTATTTTTAGATAATATTAAAGAATTTCCGAAAATTTTTCAAGAATATTCAACTTTATCAATATCTAAAAGCATGGTTTCTATTAATCTATCTGATTTAACTTTATCTCCAGAAATCTCTGCTTTAATAGCTTGTTCAGCTTTAACATAATCCATCTCTATTTCATTAAACAATTCCATTACAAATTCTAAACCTTTCCTACGCAAAGTAACATTATCAGAATTTAAAATCATACTCAAAACAGCCTTTGCTTCAACTAATACTACATTATTCATTTTCTTCTTATTGTCTTACCTCCTCTTTTTGTCTGCCAATTATATCTTCTTAATTTTGCAGTTTCTCCATATCCGCATGAAGCACATTTTTTATTTCTAACACTATAACTCCTTTTTCCGCATCTTCTACATCTTTGTACTAAGTTACTCTTTCCACTCTTCTTACCCATAGATGCAGTTCCTTTTGTCATAGGTATACCTCAATTAAGCAGTTGAAATAAATATTATTGTATCTCCCCTTATGAAGATTGTACCTAGTTTCCTAGTAACAACATTATCAACCTTCTCATCACAATTATCTAGAACCATATTAACATGTTGGTCAAAACTTCTTAAAAGCCCGACAAACTGTTTACCGCTCTTTAATTCTACTATTACGCCTTTTCCCTTTGCTTGGTTTAATGTATCAAATGGTCTTGCTTCCATAAATTCTGCCAACCCCCGGACTATTTAAATCTTGCTAAAAATCCGGGGTTGGTGCGAAACTAAAATTTTAATCAGAAGTCTTGCTCAAAAAGTAAAGAAAATGCCCTCATATTAATTAATTTGTTGTTTGTCTCCATAGACTAATTATATTGTACTATCTCGCACCAACCCCTAAAAATCCAAAAATTATATAAACACTCCAAATCCACAACCAAAACATGGTAGTATATCAAAAACGTTCAAGAAGAAAAGTATCTGGGGGAAGATATATCTCTTCAGAGAAAAAAAGACTAGCAAATATGGGATCATTACCTACATTAACTAAAGTTGGAGAAACAAAAATAAAGCAGAAAAGAGAGATTGGTGGAAACTTAAAGAGCGTATTATTATCTGCTAATAAAGTAAATGTAATTGACCCAAAAACAAAAAAGGGTAAAGTAATTGAAATTTCTAAAGTAATTGAAAGTCCAGCAAATAGACACTTCATTAGAAGGAATATAATAACAAAAGGAAGTGTAGTAGAAACAAAATTAGGAAAAGTAAAAATAACTTCAAGACCCGGTCAAGAAGGAACTTTAAATGGCGTTTTAATTCAATAAACTTTTAAAATTTTCTTAAATATGTAACTTATGGCACAAAATTCAAGTATTGAATCCATATTAACTAAATTACCAAACAATTCTATAGCTTTTTTCTGTTTACACATACCTTATCCAGATATAACGAGAGATAAAATTCCAAAACACCTAAGGCCTTGGGTTAGATGTTTAGATTTTGAAATTAATCATTGTTGGTCAGATTCTACTGATCTTGGAGTTTATACACTATTAAGAAATTTAAAATTAAATAATATGCCAGAAGATTTTTTCATACATTGTATGTGGGTTCTAACAGGAACAGAGCGATTAGCTTTTCCTTATATTGAAGAAGGAGATTATTATGCTGTAGAAGTACCCTCAAAAAGAGATGCATACAAAATCTTTAGAAAATACCTTCCTAACTAATAAAAATACTTATTAACCTCCAAATAATTAAAATTTTATGAAATTCAAAAAAGAATTTGCTAAACTAATTAGTAAAGAAACCAAGATAGAAGAATCAAAATTAATAAAAATTATAGAAGTTCCACCAGATCTTAAATTAGGAGATTATGCATTTCCTTGTTTTATATTATCTAAAGAACTAAAAAAATCTCCTCAAGAAATATCAAAATTGTTATCAAATAAATTAAAATCGAGTTTATTCTTAAAGTTCGAACCAATAGGGCCTTATATAAATGCTTTCGTAAACAAACAAGAATTCATAAAAGAAGTTTTTAAAGATAAAATAATAGAGAAAAAATCAGAAAGAGTTTTAGTTGAATATATGAGCGCCAACCCAAATAAGCCTTTGCACATAGGCCAAGCTAGAAATATATGCATTGGAAATTCTATGATAAAAATTTACAAATATTTAGGATATTCAACTTTATCTGTAAATTATGGAGATGATACTGGAGTTAACGTTGGATACAACATTGTTGCACATATGTATTATCAAATACCAATAAAAACAGATAAAAAATTTGATCATTATTGTGGACAAATATACACAGAAATGAGAAAAAAAGAAGATGATCCAAAATTCAAAGAAATACTTTCAGAGACTTTATTAAAAATAGAAGAAGGAAAAGATAAAGATGTAATGAAATTCCACCAACAATATACAAAAAAATGTGCTATTTCTCAATTTGAATCTTGTTGGAGATTAAATGCTTTTTTTAATTTAGCAAATTGGGAATCAGATATATTACATTTAAAATTCTTTGAATCCACAATTGAAAGATTAAAACAGGATAAACATGTAAGATATTTAGAAGAAGGAGATTTAAAAGGATGTTGGGTTTTAGATTTATCAGAAATAGATGAATTTAAAGGTAATAAAAATACTTATCAAGTCTTAATAAAATCTGATGGAGTAGCAACTTATGTAGCAAAGGATATAGTCTACGCAATGTGGAAATTAGGTTACCTAAAAAAAGATTTTTTCTATAAAAGGTTAGTAAAACAATCAAATGAAGATTACATATACACAACAAGTTCAAACCCTGCAGATACAGAACTATCAAAGTTTAGAAATAATGATATAGCAATAGCTGTAATTGATAATAGGCAAGACCATCCACAAAAAGTCGTAAAAGCAGCTCTAAAAATATTAAATTTTGAAACAGAAAATAAACATTACTATCATCTGAGTTATGGTGTAGTTTATTTAACTCCAAAAACCTTAATTGAATTTGGATTTAAATTAACTCCAGAAGAGAAAAAAGAATCAAGGCTTCCGTTCTCATCTAGAAAGGGTTGGTTCGTTACTTTAGATGAAACAATGAATAAATTACATGAAAAAGCATACCAAGAAAGTAAAAAAAGAAATCTAGAAAAATCTGAGGAATGGCTCCATTCAACAGCAGAAGCAATAGCTTTAGCATCATTAAGATTCTTCTTAACAAAGTATGATACAAATAAAGATATCACATTTGATATAGATGAAGTTCTAGATATGGAAGGAGAAACTGGAGCATATGTTCTTTATTCCTATGCAAGAATATCGAATATATTCTCAAAAGCAGAATTAGCACCAGAAAAATTGCAGAAAACCTTCAAACAAGAATTATTACAAGAAGACTTAGAATTAGAAATAATAAAAAAAATCTCACAATTAGACGAAATAATAGAATCAGCAAAAAATAAACTTGCTCCAAATATTTTGTGTAATTATATATTAGAATTATGCCAATTATTTAATTCATACTATGCGAACTTCCCCATACTAAATAATGAAAAAGATCTAAAGATAGCAAGACTAAATTTGTTAAAAAAACTGCAAGAAATTCTAAAGACTTCCATTAATCTTATCGGAATAAAAGAAGTAGATAGAATGTGATTTACTTTCTAAATTTGATAAAAGCTAAAACTCCTACCAAAATAATTATAATACCCACTAAAGAAACAGTAAATGGATTATATTTTTCTTTCTTGCTTCCAGTACTAACCTCTGTAGGGTCTATTGCAACAAAAGTCTTAGGAATATCAAATTTACTTGTTTTCAAAAATGGAACTTCAAAAAATATAACTGAGTTCTTTCCTTCTAAATTCATAGATTCTTGTCTAAGAATCATATAAGGTATTGCTTCATAAGTATAATTAACTTTATAATTTTCTGAAGGTTTAATTATAACCTCTTCATCCTCTCCAGAATCTTTAGATAATAATAAAACAGTTTCTTTCTCACCAATTTTTTTTACAATTAAGCTATTCTTAATTAAAACAATTCTAGAATTATCAGGATCAACAATATTAAAATCTATTTTACTACCTTCATAAATCCTTAACCAAGTCTTAGAAAACATGGGCAATAATACTTTAGCATCCTCTCCTTTTTGAACCTCTTGAATGTTTCCTACCTGATTTTCAGGAAAACTTTTATGATTAGATGAAAATACTAAAGGCAATACTAAGATAAACATCACAAGTAGAGAAACCAATTTAATTTTCATAAAACAAAAAATAATTAAGCAATTTAAATAATTTATGAAAAAATTATCTAATTTATAAAACTATAAAAACCAAAAGCTTTATATATAACAAAATCTAATGCTTTATAAAGGTTGTTATGACCTTATTGAGGGGTAGTAATTTGGGGGTAATTTTGTAGTTGAATGGCAGCAGAATACATAAAAAAGTGCCCAGAATGTGGCGGTTCTAATTTATTGATACAAAAAGATAGAGGAGAAGCTATTTGTAGAGACTGTGGTTTAGTAATTGAAGAGAAAATGATTGACTTTGGTCAAGAATGGCGTGAATTTTCTGAAGATTCAGCATCCAAAAAAAGGAGAACAGGTGCTCCTATGACTTATACTAAATTTGATAGAGGGCTAGGAACAGATATTGGTCAAAAAGGAGATATTTATCAATTAAGTGCAAAAGGAAAAAACAAGTTCTTTAGATTAAGAAAATGGCAACATAGAATCTCTACTGCAATTGAAAGAAACTTAAAACTAGCCTTAGCAGAATTAAAGAGAGTAAGTTCTTATTTAAAATTACCAAAATCTGTTGAAGAAGAAGCAGCTAGAATATATACTATGGCTGTTCAAAGAGGATTGGTTAGAGGACGTTCAATGGAATCTGTTGTAGCAGGTTCTTTATATGCCTCTTGTAGAAGACATGAAGTGCCAAGAACTTTAGATGAATTAAGTGAAGCATCTGGAATTGATAAAAAAGAAGTTGGAAGAACTTATAGATTTATAACAAGAGAATTAGGAATTAGAATTCTTCCAAGTAATCCAGTAGATTATTTACCAAGATTTGTCACAGCTCTAAAATTAAGTGCTGAAACACAAAGTAAGGCTGTTGATATTTTAAATCAAGCTAGGGATGCAGAGTTAACTTCTGGGAGAGGTCCAACAGGTATTGCAGCAGCTTCTTTATACGTTGCAGCATTAATGAATAATGAAAAAAGAACCCAAAGAGAAGTTGCAGATGTAGCAGGTGTTACAGAAGTCACAATCAGAAATAGATATAAAGAATTGTTAAAAGAACTCAACCTAAAAGATAAAGTTAAGAAGAAACTTCTAAAAGAAGCAGGAATAGAGGAAGAATAAAATGTCAAGAATTAATTTATATGATGGTGAGCTACCAAAAGAAGGATTTTATAGTCCATCATTTTTTGATTATGCTGATGGATTTGCTATACAAAAGAGAATAAGTCCTCCATTAGGGGTATTAGGATCAGGACCATTTGATCATATGTGGGATAAAGATGGTGTTTCTATTACATATAGGGGAAATAGTATCTCTAACCAATTAACTGTATGTCTTGAAGGGGATGAAAAAAAGGTAGCAGGTGTGGAGAGAATTATTAGAGAAGCAGAAACAGAATTTAATAAAAATCGGATTCAAACAACAAACGCAAATGCCTGATATTTCAAGCCCTTCAAATTAATATTTTTTATCTTCTAAATATTTATAAATTAAGATATTTTTTCAAAATAATGAGGGAAGTACTATTTAGTGAATTAGATTATGAACATTTTGATTTAGAAGGACTTGATATTCTTGCTAGTTACTATAGAGCTAGAAAGGTTTACTCTCAAGATACTATTACTGGACAACAAATTAGAATTTTAGCTATAGATCGAGCATTGTTAGTATATGATCATAATATAAAAGCAGGTAAAGTAGAAATTGCTTTAATTGGAAGCGAACAAGAAAGAAGAGAACTTTCAAGTAAATTACTATAATTGAATTATTTTATAACTCTTTATGTAATAACTGTCATTCAGATTTAGATGAATTATTCTAATATTTAACTAAAAGTTTATAAATACTAAATAAAAAATATTTTTCTCATGCCAATAGAAGAATTCATAGAATATGCTGAAAAAAACCAAGGAAATGGAGAAGCAAGAGCAAGAGAAGATTCAAGACATTTAGCAGTAAGAAGACAGATATTTTATTCACCAAGATTAGTAGGAGTTCCTTCAGATATACAAAATAAATTCCAATCTGTACCAATATATAGAGGTCAAAGAGATTTAGTGACTGTTTTAGATATAGTATTTGCCTCAGATGAAGAATTATATTTTGTTAGGGCAACAGCAGGAACAGCACATGATGATGAAAGAAAACTTTCTATGCTAAGACAAGCTTATGAAGCTGTAAAGTCACAATTCCAAATAATGCCAAGATTAATATTAGCAAATAGGCCAGGAAATAAAAATAAAATAGATTATAGAGAGCACTCCTATGATTTAAGTCCATTAATTGAACCTTTAGTTAATTCTGCCTAAAAGTTTATAAACAAAATAATTATCAAAAAGCTATGACATGTTTAGTTGCTTCTTTAAGCACAGGAAAGGGGACCTGGGGTCATGTTTCTAGACTAGTCCAAGACGGTGAATGGGAAAAAATATTCTTAATAACTAACGAATTTGGAAAAGAAAATTACACAACCGAAAAGAAAGTAGAATTAATTGTAATTAACGATAGAGCAGGACTTGAAGAAATAAGAGATTCTATAAAACAACAATTACAAGGAAAACTAACAGATACAGAAGTAGCTGTAAATCTAATATCAGGATCAGGAAAAGAACATATTGCTTTAGTCTCAGCCATATTAAAACTAGGATTCGGAATTAGATTAGTTGCTGTAACTAAAGATGGCGTAAAAGAAGTTTGAATCAAAAAGGATATAAATTTTGTTTATTATAATAAGATTAATGGAAAGCTAGGGTAAGTTTTGGCGGTTAAACCCGATCTTCGGTTGAAGGTGAAATACCCTTACCAAAGTTAACTGAAATCCTGCCCCAAGCAATTCCTTTATAGAAAACATTAAAACTTAAAAGATTGTCTCAAAATCATGGGGGATTTATTCAAGGATATTTTAAAAGAGGAAGAATCACTATTTTTGAATCCTCAATTTCTAGATTATGATTATCAACCAAAATTAGTTCCGTGTAGAGAACCACAACAACAACAGATAGCCTCATGTATCAAACCATTATTACAAAGAAGAAATGGTAAGAATTTAACAGTTTTAGGAACTCCTGGAGTAGGAAAAACAGTATCTCTAAAACATATATTGTATGAATTAAAAGAGGATTATTCTAATGAACTATTCTGTATTTATTTAAATTGTTGGAAAAAGGATACTTCATTTAAAGTAATCACAGATATCTGCCATCAATTAAATTATAAGTGGACCCATAATAAAAACTTTGAAGAACTGGCAAAAGCAGCAGCAGAATTAATAAATGAAAAATCAGCAGTAATAATTTTAGATGAAGTAGATAAACTTCAAGATGACAACATAATTTATACCCTATTAGAAGATATTTTCAAAAAAACTTTAATACTAATAACCAATGAACAAGATTTCATAATAAAATTAGATAATAGAATAAGATCAAGATTACAACCAGAATTATTAGAATTCAAACCCTATACAAAAGAGCAAGTAAGAGAGATATTGCAACAAAGAGTAAAATATGTTTTTGTTCCAGAAGTTTTAGAACAAGAAGCACTAAACATAATAATAGACAAAACTTTTGAAAGTAAAGATATGCGTGTAGGGATATTCTTACTAAAACAATCAGGAGAGAATGCAGAAGAGAAAAGCTCAAAAAAGATAACAATAAAATATGCACAAGATGCAATAAATTCTTTAACAGAATTAGATATAAATAATAATCTAAACTCAGAAGAGACTTTATTGCCTCTAATTAAAGAAAATTCAGGAAAACCACAATCAGAAATATTTAAGATTTATGAAGAAAAAGAGAGAAAATCTTATAGAACATTCCAAAGAAAGCTAAATGAATTAAAAAAAACAAATAAAATTAAAACAAAAGAAGAGCAAGGAGATCTAGGAAAGCACACAATATTAGAATATTTAGATTAATATGAATTATAGAAAAAATAAAGAACCTCAAAATAATTTGAATGATTATTTCCAATAGAAATATCACAATTATCGAAATATAGAAAATGAATGTTAATAATTATTATAAATAAAAAATAAATAAAAAGAAAAATGAACTTTGAATCTAGGCTAAAACAAACTATTGCAAATTATCAAGGTTTTCTAAAAACAGGAAATATAATTGCTGCAAGGAATGTTTTAGTAAATCAATTACAAGCAAGGGGTATTTTTGCAGATAATAAAGATTCTGCTATAAAACCAATTCAAATTGAACTTTGGGGGACAACTTTTTGTATTCCTGCTCCAGGATTATGTGATCATATAGGATTGAATGTAGGTTATTCCCCACAATGGACTAAATATGAATCTAGAACAAATAATATAACTTTAGATCCAGAAAAAAACGGTTATGTTCAAGTTTATTTTGTACATGATGAAGATGACGTAAAAGGAGTAACTTTTGAATTTATGCCTTACTTGACTCTAGGAAATGCACGAGTATATCCTTATATGTCAAGATCAGGAGAAAAATTACATACTTATGCAAGAGAAGAAGAAGATATGAATGGAGAAATATCTTTAAGGATCTCTTCAGAAACAAATAGGGTTACAAAAATAAATTTCAAACCAAATATATTAAGAAAAGGAAGTAAATCTATTGAAGGAACATTAACATTATTCTTCAAAGATTGTGGTTGGCAAAGTTTAGATGATCTTGTAAATTAAAAACAATTTTCATCTAACAAATCTTGAGGATTATTAGCAGTAGCAATCCTAATTGTAATTTTTCCTTTAACTAAAGAAGATAAACCAGAAAATAAATCCCTCATAAATCTTGTAGGATCAGAAGCTCCATAGACTAAGTTTATAACCCTCAAAGCATCATTTAATCCATGAGTATCTTGTTCTGAATAAGTTACCCAGCTATTAGGACTTAAAAATCTGCCATATGCCCTAGTAACTTCTGGTAAATATTTAGAGCCTCCATGCAATGCTTGAATATAATCTCTAGCAATACTAATTCTCGGATTGTAACCAAGACCAACAGGAATATTTTCTTCAACTACAGGATCTATAGTAGAAATTCCACCCATATTATCTAAAAAAATATAAGGTTGATGTCCTTGTATTCTATCAATCACATTAATCCATGGTTCTTTCAAAGTATCTAATTCTCCTCTTAATTTTCTAAATTCTTCATCAGATAAGCTAAATAAAGAAATTTCTCTTTTACCTCTATTTAAAGGTCTAAATTGATAAACCTTCCAATAAACAGGATCAACATCTTTAATTAAATCATAAATTCCTAAAATTCCATCTCTATTTACTGAAGTTGCTGTAGTTTTGAATGCAATTTTAAATCCTAAAGGAATAGAATATTCAATAATCTCTCTAATTAAATTAACATAAGGTCTACTTCTCATCAATCTATTTTGTCTTTCATCTACACTATCAATAGGTAAACTCAAAATATCTACTAATCCAACTAAACCTTCAATTCTATCTTTTAATATTGTTCCATTTGTATGAAGACTAACAAAAACACCTCTTTCTTTCAAAACTAAAAGTATTTGTTCTAAATCCTCTCTCAATAAAGGCTCTCCCCCACCAATTGTTACTCTATCAACACCTTCATCAGCCATATAATTGGCTAGTTTAATCATTTCTGAAGTCCCTCTTTCTTCAATATCCCTCTCTCTAAAACAATACCCACAAGTGAGATTACAATCAGAATTAACAAACCAATTAACTTCTATACCCATTAATAAGCTGAAAAGTCCTAATTTATATCAAGAACTAAACTAAAATATATATTTTCTAGTACAACAGTGGACGACACGACAGGGGACCCGCGTAAGGCTTTTTTAAATGAAATACTATTAATATAATATCAAACAAGGAGGTAAACAAAAATGCTGCCAATAGAATTCGACCCAAAAAAGATAGCAGATCTACTTAGTGACCAACTATGTAATCTACCAATACCTACAGAAAAGTTG
>JAGVZM010000019.1 GCA_018302545.1 Candidatus Woesearchaeota archaeon
AGTTAGGAGGGCATTAAAAGCGGGTATAAAAAAAGTAAATTTGAAAAGATATTTTAAAGATATTTTACTTAAGTCGAGAGAAAAGGTATTTATTAAATTAAATGAAAATGAGATTAATGCAATAAATGATATATTTGAAAAATACTTAGGAGATCCAAAAAATTTTGAATATACTCCTTCATTAGTACATGCTGATTTAAGTAAAGATCATATCTTTTACGATTATAAAATTAAAAAAATAATTGGTGTTATAGATTTTGGAGATATTCAAATTAATGACCCACTTTGGGATTTAATTTATTTAGGTAGTTTTGGTAAAGTTTTTGAGGACTATATAAATTCTAGGAAAGATTCTTATTTCATTAAAAAGAAAATTAATTTATTTCTTTTAACAAGAGCATTATATGGTCTCAAAAAGGCAATTAAAAAGAAAGATGAGAAAAAATTTGATGAGGAAAGAAAAGAGATTAATAAAAGAATAAAACAATTTTATTCAAACATATTTCATTATTAAAAAAATAAGATAAATATTATTTTTAAATTATATTATTCTAATATCTATTAATTATAGTTAACTTATTTTTTACTTATCATAAATTTATGAATTCTTATTAGAAATATTTATATTAGTTGCTGATTATTTAATTTAACATGCATAACCATAAAAATAAGGTGAATTTTAGAGAATATATTCTTGGTGGCCAAGATGGCTTGGTAAATGTTCTAGGAATTGTTTTAGGTGTCGCTAGTGCTACTTTAAGTACAAATATGGTTTTAATATCTGGAATTGTTGCTACTGTTGCTGAGAGTATTAGTATGTCTGCTGTGGCTTATACCTCCTCTAAAGCTGCTAAAGAATATGAAAATAGTTTAATTAAAGAGGATAAAAAAGGTAGTTTAAAATTTAGGGAACATAAAGCTTTACTAAAAGAGTTTAATAATCCATTAAAAAGTGCAGGAGTTGTTGGATTATCAACTTTAATAGGAAGTATTATCCCACTAGTTCCTTTTTTCTTTTTTAGTGTCAAAATTGGAATATTATTTAGTTTAGTATTTTCTGCTACCGTATTATTCTTAGTAGGAGCTTTGAAAGCTAAATTAAGTATAGGAAACTGGAAAAAAAGCGGTTTTGAACTTATGGTAATTGGACTTTTAGCGGCAATTACTGGTTATTTAGTGGGATTATTATTGAAATTTTTTGGATTAAGTTAATTAATTTCTTGCCTTATCTTAATATTGCCTTATTTAATTCTTCAATTTTTGAGAAATCTTCATCTTTAGTTATTAAATAAAAATTATTTTCTATAACTAAAGTTGCTATTAATAGATCTGCTAATGGGATTACAATCCCTTTTTTGTCATATTTATATTTTAGATTAGCTAAAATTTCTGCAGTTTTTTCACTTGTTTGAATTTTTGTGAACTTATTTAAAAATGATATTGTTTGTTCTTGCTTTTTTTGGACTTGTTCTTTTATTCCAACCATTAATTCAAACTCGCTGATAAAAGTTATTCTTGCGGGAGAAGGATATCTTTTTGATAATTCCTCTAATTTTTCTATAGTTTCTTCTCTTTTCCTTTCAATATCGATCAATATTGAAGTATCTAATACTAAGATCATGATCTAAAACCATACTCCTTTCTTTTTTTTCTTATTAAGTCTTCAATTTTTTCTGCTTCTTCTTCTGTAAAAATTCTTTTACCTTTAAGTATATCTTTCCAGAATATGTTTTTTCCTTTTTCATATTCTTTTAACATATTTTTTAGTAGAGTTGCTAGTTTTACATTATCTTTGGCTGCTAAACTTTTAAAGTTTGTCCAAGTCTCATCATCTATTCCTTTAATTGTTTTAACTTCTGGCATAAAGTATTTAAGTATTACTTGTATTTAAGTATTACTTTTTGGACTTAGTTAAAATTAAATAAATTTTTAATTAAATCATAAAATTATTATTGTATTTATCCTCTATAATCCTAAGTTTTTCATAATCTTATCTTTGTTAAATTCTTCTAAGTCATCTAGTTCTTGTCCCACTCCCAGATACATAATTGGACGGTGAGTCACATGAGAAACAGAGACAATTGTTCCTCCTTTTTCATCTACATCTGCTTTTGTTAGTATTATTCCATCTATTCCTATTTCATTTTTGAATTGTTGCGCTTGTTCTGTACAATCATTGCCTGTAATTGCTTCTCCAATAAATATTTTTAGATCTGGTTTTGCAACTCTAATTATTTTTTGCATTTCTCCCATAAGGTTTTTATTAGAATGTAATCTTCCAGCTGTATCTATTAAAACAACATCAATATTGTGTGCCTTTGCATATTCGATAGCATCAAAAGAAACTGCTGCTGGATCACTTCCATAATCATGAGCTATCACTTTTACATTTAATTTAGAACCCCACTCTTTTAATTGTTGGATAGCTGCTGCTCTAAATGTGTCTGAAGCTGCTAAGACTACTGATTTTTTATTTTTTTGTAGTAGATGTGCTAATCTAGCTATTGAAGTAGTTTTTCCAGAACCGTTAATTCCTATAAAACATATAATGTAAGGCTTCTTCTCTTCTATGTTTTTTAGTAAATCTATTTTTGGAGTTAAGAATAAGTCTTCAATACTCTCTTTTAGGGAAGATATAATTGTGGCTTCTACTTCCCCTCTTTTGATTGGTTTTTCTAATATATCTTTTTTTAAATCTTCTTTTATTTTATCTACAACTTCAAAAGCTACATTATTTTCTAATAAGGCTACTTCTAAGTCTTCAAATAGTTCATTGAATTTGTCTTCTGATATTTTTGTTGTGGTTACTTTTTCTTTTATTATTCCAAAGAAGCCTTTTTTTTCTTTTGGTTCTTCTAGAATTTCTTCTTTGAATTCTTCTCTTGTATCTTCTTCTATTTTTTTAATTTTTGTATCATCTTGAACTTCTTCTAATTTTTCTTCAATTTCTTCTTTTTTAGAAATTTTTTCTTTTAATTTTGAAAAAAATCCTTTTTTTGGTTTTTCTTCTTTTTTAGAAATTGTTTCCTCTTCAATTGTTTCTTCTTGATGTGATTCTTCAATAACTTCTTCCTTTTGAGGTTTTTTTATTTTTTCTTTTTTTTGTTTAGGCTTTTTCTCTTGTTTTTTTGTTTCTTTTTTAGGCTCTCTTTTTTGGGGTTTTTTCTTCTCCTCTTTTTGAGATTCTTCTATTATATCTTCTACTTTAGGTTCTTCTTCTACTTTTTTAGAGATCTTAGATATTGTCTCTTTTATCTTATCTTTTAAAAACTTGAACATGTAACCTTTATTGGTAGTAAATTTAAAAGGCTTTTTATTTGTAGATAGTTTTATATTTTAGATAAATTCTAAGGATTTATGGGTTGGAAAGATCATGTCCCTTCTTGGCTTGGTGGAAGTTCAGTTAAAAATTATACTAAGGTTAAAGTTTTTGCAAATCAAAATGGACAAGTTTTGAAATCTTGGGAATTTGAATTAAGACAAAATATAGGGAGAGATGGAGATATTGTTGGCCTAATAAGTCTTGGGAGAAGTTCTGACAATAGCTTAGTAGTACAAGGCGATGGGATATCTAGAAGACATGCAGATATTTTAGTTGTGCAAAATTCAAATAATACTATCACTTTAAATTGGAAAGATCAGAGTTCAAATGGATCTGTAATTGATGGAAATCAAGTAAAGAAAGGTCAAACATATGGATTATGTCCAAAGAATGAGATTATTATAGGAGTTAATAAAACATTTATTATTTTTAATTTTAGTTATAAATTAGAATAGACAACTTCTTAATTAGGATTGTTGCATAAGAGCCTTTAGGAAGATAAAATTCTAATTCCAACTTAAATTTATTTATATCCTCTTCCGAATATTTTGATCTTATCTCTTTTACATTGACTAATGCATCCCTTTCCTTAGATTCTGAAACTAAATCTGGAAATTGCCTAGTAATAAAATCAGATCTAGTAATTTTTTCTTTTTCTAAAATCCTATCTAATTCTCTTTGTTTTTTTGTATCAAAGCTGACTAATGGAAGCTTAAAATTTTTTAATTTAATATTAGAAAAGTATAACTCTCCTATTGAGTAATCTTTTTTTGTAAACTCTTTTTTTGATATTATACTTTTTAATGTTTCATTCCATAAATAGGATTGATAAGCAGAGATGTAAAATTTTAATAATTTTTTTGGTTGTTTCTGAATTTCATTAATGTAATCTTTATTAACATCTAGATCTAATAATTTGCAGGTTTCTTTAAAGTCTTTTTTTATTATTGATTTTCCTATTAAATGGGTATTATTTAATTTTCCAAATCTTTGATCATCAAAATAATTTTCTATTTGAATATCTTTAGGAATATCAACTTTTTTGGTTAAATTTCTTACAATTATTTTGAAATTATTTCCTTTTAAATCTCCTAGATTGATTCTTTCTTTTGAATAACCTAAGAACTCTAGAGAAAAATCTTGGATTTTTATTTTATTTATTTTTTCTTTTGAAACTTTGTAAAATGAAATATATTGTGTAGTTATAGCTTGTTTATCTTTAATTCCTGCATAACCTATGAACTTAGGTTTTAGGTTTAATATTTTTGAAATCTTTTGGATTAGTTTAAAATGGTCCCATCCCTTCTTTGTTAATCTTGCTATAGAATAATCTTGTCTTTCTTTTTCTAGATTCAAGTTTAAAATTTCTTCTACAATAAAATCTTCAGGAAGGGTTTTTAGTTGCATTTAATTAAGACCATACAGGTAAATATAAATTTTTACTTTAATCTATAGTTATTTTCCTAAATTATAACTGGATTTGAAAAAGCTTAAATATCTAATGAAGGGAGGTTTTTTATGGTTAATGTTTTTGTTGTTCTTAGTGGTGTTGGAGATAGGGGTTGTAAGGTTTTTAATGGTGCTACTCCTTTAGAAGTTGCAAAAACAAAGAATTTAGATTATTTTGCTTCTAATGGAAATGGGGGATATTTCTATCCTATAAATGAGCATGTAGCTCCTGAAAATGATGAGGCAATTATGGCTTTACTGGGAACTGATCCTCAAACTCAGCATTATGGAAGAGGTGCTGTTGAAGCTTATGCAGTAGGCATTGGTTTCAAGAAAGGTTATCTTGCTTTAAGGACTAACTTTTCTACAGTAGAAAAGGAGATTGTATTGGATAAAAGAACTGGGAGAAGTTTGACTTCCAAGGAAGCTGAAGAATTTGCTAGAAGTCTTAATGAAAATATTAAATTAGAATTTCCATTTGTATTTAAACCGACATTTAGCCATAGAGGAATATTAATGTTTAAAGGAAATTTTTCAGATAATATAACTAATGTTGATTTATCTTACAAAAAAATTGGTAAATTTGGAGTTTCTGGATATGGAGACAAAAATAAATTAAGTTCTGCTAAACCCTTAGATCCTGAAAGCAATACAAGGAAGAGTGCTAAGATTGTTAATGATTTTGTAAAACAGTCTCAAGATATTTTAAGTAAACACCCTTTAAATGAAAAGAGGAAGAAAAATTATTTACTAGCTGCGAATGTTGTTGTTCCTAGAGATGCGGGCGTTTCTCTACCTGTCTTAAATAAGAATAAAGGATGGGGAGCAATAGTTAGTTCTCCATTAGAAAAGGGTTTTGCTGCCTTATCTGGTATGAAAATTATAGATTATAATTATCCTGAGATTAAAAATCATGACATCTATGATACCTTATATAAAGGAATCAAAGTTACAGTAAAACATGCTATCAAACAAATACAAGAAGGAGAGTTTAAGAATTATTTTATACACTTTAGGGAATTTGATATAGCTGGAAAGGATAATAGGCCTAAAGAGAAGGTTAAAATGATTGAGTTTTTAGATGGAACTTTATTTAAGTTTTTAAGAAAGAATAATAGGGATTTAAATTTAGTAATTACATCTGACCATAGTACCCCTTGTGATTTAAGGGCTAATGGTGTTGATCCTGTCCCTTTGATACATTTTGGTAAGGGTAAACAAGATGGGATTCAGAGATTTACAGAACATGAGTGTTTTGAAGGACATTATAAAAAGATGTATGGTAAAGAGGTTATGCACAAAGTAGGTTTCTTATAATTTATTTTTGAGATAAGATAAATATTTAAATTAATTTTAATTTTTCAATTTTATATGGAAAAAGAAGGTATAATAACTTATGAAAAATTATATGAGTTTTTGAGGAATGAAAAGTATAAAAAAGAATTACAAAAGATAGATTCTGATTTTTTTGAGAGAGTTTTAAAATATTTAGATGAAAAAAAGTCTATTTTAGAAAGTCAGGAAAAAAAGGATAGTGTTTTTGCTTCTTCTAGTGTTGCGCAGACAAAAAGACAATTAGAGAATACAAGAATGATCTTAAAAGAATTATATGAAAGAAGAGAAGCTAAGATTATACAAATGGCTTTATTTAACTCTAGAACTGGTGAAAGAATGCAAGATGTTGATTTTTTATTAGAAGAAGAGGTGATGGTCTATAATTCTTTGGTTAATCTGTTTAATTCTTATAGAAGGGGTATTGTTGAAAATATTTTAAATGGAAATCTCCCTGATATCAGGAATATAAATGGAGTAAATAATCTAGTTGTTGAGGAAAAAGATGAAAATAGCAGTAAATTGGTTAGATTTTTACATCCAGTTCCTAAATTTGTAGGAGAGGATATGCAGACTTATGGGCCTTTTGAAACAGAAGATATAGCTAATCTACCTAAGAAAGTTAGTGAGATACTTATTAGGAATAATAGAGCAGAAGAGGCTTAGGAAGATTTATAAAGCGGCCAATTTTTCAGAAGTTTATGAAATTGCCAAAAATGACTAAGAGATATTGTCCAAAGTGCAAGAAGTCTACAGAACAAAAAATAGACCTATATAAATCATCAGGAAAGAGGAGTTCATTATCTTTTGGTTCAATAATTAGAGCTAAAAAAAGAGGTTTAGGCACTGGAACTGGCAATTTGGGTAAATGGGGCAGTAAGCCAGCAATCTCTAAATGGAAGAGAACGGGTGCTAAACAAAGCAAAAAATCTACTTTAAAATATACTTGTAAAGAATGTAAGAAAAGCACCCAACAAAGTGGGGGATTCAGAGCAAAAAAATTTGAGTTTAAGTAAAATAAAAAATGAATGTAAAACTAAATTTGTAAAGGTTCATTGTAATAAATGTAAGAATGAGCAAAATATTTTTAGTTGTGTTTCTAGTAAAGTTGAATGTTTGGTTTGCGGTGAACTTTTGGCTGAACCTTGTGGTGGAAGAAGTAAAATTAAAGGTAAAATTCTAGAGATATTAAACTAGAGGCAAGTCTTATAAATATTTACATTATCCTTTAGATTATGTTTCGTAAAAAGCAAGGCAAACCTGAAATTGGAGAAGTAGTTATTTGTACAGTAAATAAAATTCTATATCACTCTGTTTTTGTTAATCTAGATGAATATGAAAAGCTGGATGGAATGGTCCATATTTCTGAAGTTTCTCCAGGTAGAATTAGGAATTTAAGAGATTTTGTTTCTGAAGGCAGAAGGATAGTATGTAAGGTTCTTAACATAAATCATCAAGGCAACATAGACTTAAGCTTGAGAAGAGTTAGCACTAATGTTAGAATAAATAAAATGCAAGAATGGAAACAAGAAGAAAAGGCAGAAAAATTATTAGAATTAATAGGAAAAGAAGTTAATATGGATTTAAATCAAATTTATGATAATATTGGAAATAGGATATTAGAAAAATATGGGACAATATTTGAGTTTTTTCAAGCAATAGTTGAAAATGGTAAGAAAATTGTTGATGAATTAAATCCTGATCCTAAATTAGGAGAGGTTTTATTTAAAACCGTAAAAGAGAAAATTAAACCTATTGAGGTTGAAGTTTCTGGATTTTTAAATTTAAGGAGTTATGAAGAGAAGGGAATTGAAAGTGTGAAATCAATTTTACTTAAAGCTAAAGATTATGATGTTGTTGTTAGTTATTTAGGTGCACCGAAATATAAATTAGAGGTTTTGGCTAAGGATTACAAAACTGCTGAGAAAAATTTAAACGAATTTTTAGAAGAAGCAAATAAGTTAGCAAAAACATCACATTGTGAAATAAACTTTATTAAAGATGACAAACCAGATTCTTAAATGTTTGAAGTGTGATAAATACACATTAGAAGAAGATTGTAGTATTTGTAGTAATAAATGTGTAAGCACTAAACCAGCTAAATTTAGGCATGATGATAAATATGGTTTTTATAGATTGTTATATAAAAAGAAGACTATGAATTAAATTCTTGGGTTCTCATCTATAAATCTTATTTTTCCTTCTGATATCCCAAAGTTTTCTTCTATTCTCTCTTTTAATTGGGCTATAACGGCTAACAAACTATCATTGCCAGACCTTAAAGCTTCATTAAATTTTCCTAAAGTTAGAGAACCATCTCTAAATCTTATTAAAACTTCTTTGTCTTTTACAATTATCCATCCAGGTAAAAATATTTTAACTTTAAAAAGTTCATCTTTGAAAAAACCAAAGAACTTAGATTCATAAAATGTAATGTAATAATGAAAATATATTCTATCTTTTTCTTTTCCATTTTTATCTTTTTCATGTTCTGCGACTAAATATTCTCCTATATGTAATCTAATATTTTCCCAAAATGATGGTGCATTATGTTCTATAAATTCTTTTAAACCTTTTGATAAACTTGATAATTTTGTCATAACCTCGTTTCTTTTTAAATCTAATTTCTCTTTATCAAATTTTATATCTTTTTTGCTTATAATTGACCTATTGTATATCTCAGATTTTGGCATTATATTTTATTAAATATTTAAGTATATAAAATTTAGTATTAATCTCTTTTTCCAGCTTTTGTTCCTTTGTCTATAGTAAAAGAAGGATCATGTTCAATTTCCCTATTAGATACTTTTCTTCTTGCTGCACTTGCAACCATATCTTGCATAGTTAAAGGTAATTTTTCCCTGCCTTTTTTTATTTTATCATTTGGTTCAAAGATTGTTGTGTCATTTAGTATTATATTTTTTGGTTCAATATTAAATGTTTTTAAGATTGATTCTTGTAATGTACTTATTAATCCCGTATATCCTGCTTGCATTGACTTTCCTTCAATTTTTTTAGTTGTTATTGATCCAAAACTATCTCTGGTTAAGACTTGTTTTTTTCCTGTTGTTTCCTTTAGTTTGGAAATTTTAGAATCATATTTTGATTTTAATTTTCTAACCTCCTCTTCTAATTCATTACCTTCATAGTTTGACTTTAATTCTTTGATTTTCTTTTGATATTCTTCTTCTAATTTATTCATATCTTTTTTTACTGCATCAAATTCTGTTTTTGATATTTTATTTGTATCTATTCTCAAACTTGGGAAGAAGAATGAGAAAAATCTTCTTATAGGTTTCATTTTAGAAGGTTCTATTCTTACAGGTTGAACAAATGAATCTTTTTTTGTGAATAGTTGTTTTTGTCTTGCTATTGTTACTAAAACTTTTGCATAAGTTACAATTACTGTTTCGTGATCTTTTGCTGTTGAATCTGGTAAATAACCTTCTGGTACAAGTATGATAGAAACCCTAAATATTGGAGTTTTTGTATCCATAACTGCTAAGGTATAAGCTAAACAGTCTGTGTTTTCATAAGAAATAATTTGATAATTTTCTTCAAATCTAAAATTTATATTGGGAAATAGGTCCTTTCTATTTTGTTGTAATAATCTTGTGAATGCTTGTACTGCCTCTCTTAATTTTGGAGCATCTCTTTCTAAATTTTTCTTCATTATTCGGGGATCTAGAAAATTCAAATTTGTTATAGTTTTATCCTCATCTTCCAAATCATACACCCCTTATTATAATAAACATCTAGAAAATTTTGGATTTTTTTATATATAAAACTTATCTTTATACTAAAATACCTTAAAGTTTATAAGCCTTAAGATATTAAAATAAATATGGAAACTGGGTGGATGATCAAAAGATTTAGGAACGTTAATTTGAAGAGTCCAATCTTAATAGAGGGACTACCTGGAATGGGTAATGTTGGAAAAATAACTGTAGATTTTATAATAGAAAGTTTAGAGGCTACTAAAATTTTTGAGATTAGTTCATATTCTTTTCCAAATTGTGTTTTTGTTAATGATCAAAGTTTAGCAGATCTTCCTAAAGTGGAGATATATTACAAAAAGGTTAAAGGTAGAGATTTAGTATTTGTTTCTGGAGATATGCAACCTGTAGATGAAAGGGGATGCTATGAATTTTGCGATAAATTGTTAGATCTTTTTAAGAAGGATATTGAAGTTATAACTCTTGGGGGAATTGGTTTAACAGAAATGCCAAAAAAACCAAGTTTATACTGTGTTGGAAGCGATAAAAAATATTTGAATGAATATAAATCTGAAGGTCTTAAAACTGCTGAAGGGGTAGTTGGTCCTGTAATAGGAGTTACTGGACTTCTTGTAGGATTAGCTAAACAAAGGGGGCTTAAGGGAGTTATATTATTAGTAGAGACTTTAGGAATTCCTAATTATTTAGGTATTAAGGAAGCGAGAGAATTTCTTAAATTACTAAATAAAAAATTAAATTTAAACTTAGATATAAAACAATTAAATAAGGAAGTTAAGATTATTGAAAAGGAGATTAATGATAAGATTAGTGATTTTTTAGCTAAAGAAGAGAAAAAATCTAAAGGAATTAGAAAAGAATCTGCTAATTATATTGGTTAATTATTCTAATTTCTTTAAGGCTGCTTTGTCTTCTATAAATTCTGTTGGGCAAAATTGTTCAAAATAGGGAATTGAAAATAACATAGCCCATTTTTCAGTTAAGTAATGTGAACAACCTATAATATTAATTCCTTCTATTTTTTTAACTTCTTCTAATGTTTTAGGATAATTTTGTTTACTATACTCAGAAGCATTAGGAGTTATAATTCCTGTAATATAAGTAGTGCATCCTTTATCTCTTGCTTCTTGAATTATTTCGGGTACAAATCCTCCACCAGTAACAACAGCTACTTTTCCAACTTCGTCATTAGATTTCATAGTTTTTACTTTATAATCAAGTAACTTACTAAGTCTTTTACATAAAGAATCAAAGTCTTTGTCTTTTAATTCTCCAATTAGTCCTAAAATTAATTTTGGATTTCTAGGACCTTCTGGAGCAAATTCTTCTTTAACCTTTAAGCCAATAGTTCGTGCAAAACCATAAGCAGTACTTACAATTTTATTATTTCTATTTCTATCCATTGGAGTATGTAATGAATAAACTGATATTCGCATTTCTTCCATAATTTTATAATCTTTTTCAGAGATATGAATAAAACCTTGACCTTTTTTACTTCCATCCCAATCAAAAGGATGTTTAATACCTCTTCTCTTAATTTCTTGAAGAAGATATGTATTTGGTGCAAAAGCAGTATATATTTTTCTTACTTCATCTGAATTTTTGAACATTAATCCTGTGTGACGTAATTTTCTTCTAAAGGAAGGTATTGATTTATTCATAAAAAGATCATCAAACATCCAAGACCAATCATCTTTAACATTTGAAACGTCAAAATCTTCTAGTAATCTTACTAAAACTGATTTCAAATCCATAAATTTAAAATTATTTTTAGATATATAAGTTTTATTCTTTAGAAATCAGTTAAGGATTTCTGTAGTTTTTCATCTATTTTTAGATCACCTAAGATTAGTTCTCCGTAAACTCCATCATGACCTGGTTTTATTTTTAGTTTATTTTCTCTATTTAAAATTATTATTTTTGCTAGTTTTGGATGTACAATTTTATTTAATTTTTCTTCTGGAACATTTAATAATATATTGTATTCATTTTCAAAATTTTTTATTAAGTGATTATATAACTCTTGTATTTTCTTAGATGTGAAAGATTTTATTCCATAAGAAGCAGTTAATAATTCATGCAGAGGCAATACTTTTCTAGAATATTGTAAATTTTTTGGTTCTTTTCTATCTGCTAATTCTTCAATCCTATATTCTACCCCTATTGTTAATTGTTTATTGCATTTTGGGCAAATTCCTTTTAATTTTTTAGTTTCTTGATAGTTTAAAGAGATATTACAATTTCTGTGCCCATCTACATGATATTTTCCATATTCTGGGTTTGCTTCTATTGTTCCTTTTAATCCATCTCTTGTTCTAATTGCTTTTATTATATTTTTGTAAGTTAGTTTATTAAAATCAAATATTGTTGCTTCTCTTCCTAATCTTGATGGGTGTGAAGAATGTGGATCTGAAAATGAAACTAAATTGTATCTATCTAATTTTGATATTCTTCTGTTCATCTCTATATCACTAGAGATTCCTGTTTCTATTGCATGAATATATTTACTTTTTTCTTCAAAACATTCTTCAACAGAATCAAAGCCTGATTTGGATCCTAGTATGCCAAAGAAGGAAGTCCATGCATGAGCGGGAATTACTTCTATATCTTCAGATATTGATCTTAATATATCTATAAACTCAATTGAACTCCATCCGAAAATAGGACGCCCATCATAATCTATTCTTCCTTTTTTTAATAAAACTTGTATAAATTGGTCAACTACTTCTTTGTTAGGTAATAAAACCACATGATGAATTCTTCTTCCCTTTCCCCCTTGAGAATACATTAAAGAAATCTCTGTAGTCCATATAAAAGGAAATTTGTTTTTTGTCCATAATATTCCAGATTCATCTTCAGTTAATTTTGAAGTGATTTCTTTATTCCATAATGGATGTTGAGCATCTCCTGTTCCTAAAACATTCAAACCTTTTACTCTTGCATTTCTTTCTAAATCTTCAATTGTAGTTGTTTTAGAACATGCTTGTGCATAACGACCATGGATATGAAAATCCCCTATAAGTTCCATTATTTTAACACCTTTATCAAATCTATCATTCTATCTTCATAATTATATTTTTTATAAAGATTATAAGCGATTTTATTATAAGCCATTACTTCAATTTTGATTACATTACATTTTTCTTTTATTAAATAATCTTCTATTTTCTTCATTAAAATATTAGATAATCCTTTACCTCTATATTCTGGGAAGATAACTAATTCTAGGATACGGCCTATTCTTGTTTTTATACAATCTAATTCTTGATTTTTTGTTGTATTTTTGATATTTCCTGCAACACAGCCTACAAATTTATTTTTATCAAATGCCAAATAAATAATTCCTTTATTTTTATTAACCTCTTTAAGTAAATTTAAAACATAATTTTTACCATATTCTGGTTTTCTAATCTCTCTTTTTAATGGATCTATTTTTACAAGGTAATCTTGTAGTTCTTCCATACATTTAATTAAATCAT
>JAGVZM010000030.1 GCA_018302545.1 Candidatus Woesearchaeota archaeon
TTATTTGAGTATCAGGACCAATATTAAAATTAATATCTGGTTCTTTTATGCCTAAATCTTGAAAAAAATATTTCGACATATTATCACTGTAATGTTGACCAGTATGTATTAAAATTAATTCTAGATTTTTATATTTAGAGAATTCCTTCAAAAGAGGAGCTACTTTTATAAAATTTGGCCTTGCACCTACAACAAATACAATTTTTTTCATTTTCAAAACAATTTAAATTACTAATCAAAGATTCATAAGCATAATAAAGCTTACTAATAGAATAATTTTTATGAAAATAGGGTTTGTTACCACATATTTCTATCCTTTTAAAGGCGGGGTTGAATCAAATGTATATTATTTGGCAAGAGAATTATCAAAAAAAAATGAAGTGCATATATTCACTTCTGACAGAAAAGACAATAAAATAATAAATAAAAAAGAAGAAAAATTAGGAGGTATTTTTATTCATAGATCAAAAACATTTTTTAGATATAAATATTATTTCTGTTTTTATCCATCATTGTTAATCAAGTTGCTAAAATATGACTTAAATATAATTCATGTACAATCAATTGGTTTTCCATGGCATGATTTTTGTATTCTAATCAAGAAAATATTGTCACAAGAAACAAAGATAGTTTTAACACCTCATGGACCTTTTATGACATTAAAAAAATACCCATTATGGCAAAGATTATTAAAATATATAATTACAAAAGAGATAATATTAACAATTAGAATTTATGACAAAATAATTCAAGTAAATCCTTATCAATATAAATGGATGACAAAGGAATATAAATCTAATAAAGATAAAATAAATTATATTCCAAATGGAATTAATAAAGAAATATTCAAAAAAGAAATTACAAAAAATGTAGTAAATAAATATAACTTAGGAAAAAAGTTTATAATATCTTATATAGGTAGACTTCATGAATATAAAGGCATTCAAAACATAATAAAAGTTTTACCTGAAATTTTAAAGATTAAAAAAGATATATTGTTTATAATAATAGGGCAGGATGCAGGATATTATAAGGAATTGATAAAATTAACTAAAGAATTAAAATTGGAAAAAAATGTTTTGTTTTTGACAAACGCAAATGATAAAGAAAGAAATTCTATCTTAGAATAAGGTGGAATTTTTTTAATTGATCAAGAGAAAAATGGCTTTTTATATAATTTTAGTAATACTGGAGAATTAGAAAAACATATGAAAGAATTAATAACAAAAGATAAATTAAGATATAGCATGCAGAAAATTAACATAGAAAAAGCAAAACAATTTACATGGGACAAAATAGCAATTATGTTAGAAGAAGTATATAAAAAATAAAATGATATCAATTATTATAACAGCATATAAAGAACCTAAAACTATAGGAAGAGCTATAGAAAAATTTATACCGCAACTAACAAAAAAAGATGAAATAATAGTTATGTGCCCTGATAGGGAAACGGCTACAGCTGCTAAAAAATATAAAGTAAAAGTCTATGATGATGATGGAAAACAAAATTTCAATTCTAAAAAAGGAAAGCCTCATGCACTCAACAATGCGTTTAAAATATCTAAAGGAAATGTATTAGTGCTAACTGATGGTGATGTTTTTGTTTCAGATAATGCAATAAAAGAGATAATAAAACCTTTCAAAGATAATAAAGTTGGTGCAGT
This sequence comes from Candidatus Woesearchaeota archaeon, assembly GCA_018302545.1. Taxonomy (GTDB): domain Archaea; phylum Nanobdellota; class Nanobdellia; order SCGC-AAA011-G17; family GW2011-AR18; genus JAGVZM01. Next base: position 1,668 of record JAGVZM010000030.1, read on the forward strand.
AAGTGGTCGTCCTATATCTCTTAATCCAAGAACAGACATGCTAGGTTATTTCAGCCATTTATTAACAGATGAGGGAGCACACCAAACAAGATTAAATTTAGACAAGAAAAATAAATACTTAATTTGTTCTGGCTACCTAATGGCCATAAGAAAAGGAATAATAAAAGAAATTCCTGAAAATTCATTAGCAGACGACGCAGTAATAAGCAATTTAATTTATTCAAAAGGTTATAAAATAAAATACGCCCCTGAATCTAAAGTATTTGTAAAATTCCCTACAACACTAAAAGACTGGATAAAGCAGAAAAGAAGAAGTGCCGGTGGCTATGTTCAAATGAAAAAAATAATAAAAACAAATGATGAAATGCGCTCTTTTTTAAAAGAAAGTAAAGAAGTTTTTAGAGCATTAAATTATTATAAAACAATAAAAGAAATGCTTTGGACATTGGCCCTGATTGTTCTAAGATTATATTTATGGTTGGATATATTCATAAACATAAAGTTAAGAAAACAAGACTTTGCAAAAATCTGGAAACCTATTAAAAGTACAAAATAATTATCTGAAATTTTATAATTTGACTGCGTGGGTTTTTAAACATTTGCTGATTTATAAAAATCCTTTATCGTATTAAAATATTAATATAATAAAAATGGTTCAATATCATTATTATAGCCTAAATATTGAAAAATCACTTGAAAAATCTTGCATATGAGATCTTAACTGTCTCAACCTTTGTTCTCCTTCTCTCTGAAAATATTCATCATTAGGATATTTATTCATCCATCTATAAACTTCACCTATTGCAGTATCAATATGCATCAAGCCAATACTCAAATGTCTTACACCTGTTTGATAAGCTTCAAAATAATTATCACTACTAAATAAATCCCAGAATGGTTTTTTTATTCTTAGTTTTACCTTGTGTGGAAAATCATGAACGTTAGAAGCAATAATATTTGTACCAACAAGTAAATAATCTAAAGCCCTACCTATCTGATTTTGCCCAAAATTACTAGCCCAATTATTTCCAAATGGTTTATCAATTTCTTCTCGTATTAATGGACTAATATATTTACCAAGACGTTCAAGTTTTCCCTCATCTTTATCATTAGTGTAAACTACTTTAAGAGTAACTACTTCAAGAGTAGATTGTATTATGTGAGGCGTAGAAATCGGATATTTATCTAATATAACAACAGCCTTTGGAGACCAACCATCTCTAACAATTTTAGTGTTTTTATCCAAATGATCATCAAAAGCACAACTTTGTTCGTCACTTGAAAAATCTCTTAAATTTATCATAATTTATCACTTTCATTATTATTTATAAATCTTTCTATTTATTACTACTAACTAGTAACGTTAATTATATATTCCTCTAATAGAATTCCATCTTATTTTTAAAATTTCTTTTAGCATCTTAAAACTCTGTTTTGCAGGAGTGACATTTCCAGCAGCAGCATGATCAAAATGTTGCCAGTTAACTCCTACCTCTTTTATTTTATATCCAAATTTCCTGGCTAAAAACAGAACTTCAACATCAAAAGCCCAACCATTCACAGTTTGCTTGGAAAAAATATCTCTTGTAGCCTTTTTACTAAATAATTTAAAACCACATTGCGTATCATGTATGCCTGAAACAAGTAAGATATTAACTAAAAAAGCAAAGGCTCTGCCAAGGATTTTCCTATAGTGTAAAGCTTTTACATTAGATTCACTAACTGCTCTTGAAGCTATAACAACATCGTATTTATCAGAATATTTAATCATCTTATTTAGTTCCTCAATAGGAGTGGAAAGATCAGCATCAAGAAACAATATATAATCCCCTTTTGCATTTAACATACCCTCTCTAACAGAATATCCTTTTCCACGATTTGGTTTGTGTTCAATCAGTTTAACCTTCTTAAAATTTTTAACAATCCTAGAAGTACCATCCTTACTGCCATCATTAACAACAATAAATTCAAAGTCCCAATTATTGGATTTTAAATATTTCAAACACTTATTCAAAGTGTTCTTTATTTTTTCTTCCTCATTATATACTGGAATTACTATTGATAACTTTACCATTTTTCTTAAAAGTATAAATTAGCATAAATATCAATGCTAAAAATATTAAAGTTCCTAAAATAAAAATAATTTGATAAAAATTCTTATGAAATAAAATCATAAAAATTATTTCAGATATATCAAGTAAAATCAACGCATATATAAATTTGTATCTATTAATTGATAGATTATAAAAAGACAAAACATATACGAAAGAGAATAACATCATTATAATCCCGAATGGAAATACATATTTAGTAATTTCTAAATATTTACTACCAAATAATATCAAAACAACCAATTTAGGCAATAAAAGATAAACTAAAAGACCAGCAATAGAAACAATACTAACAAGTATTAAAGATTTCTTCAATAGTTTTGTATTTGTTTTGCCCAATGCATGTGCTTCTACAGACTTTGGAAACAAAACAAATACTAATGAAAATGAAGCAAAAAAAATTATTCTTCCTAAAATTGCAAAGGCAGCATAAAAACCTGACTGTACTGCATCAAAATAATGCTTAACAAGCATAATATCGAGACTGTAGAACAATGTCAAGGTTAACAAAACTACGAAAACTGGCCAGGAATATTTATAAACTTCTTTTGAATCTACCGTCCTATTTGTTTTCTTCCAATACTTTTTTAATACAAAATAACCCAATATAAAAGAAGTTATATAGGCAGCAGTTATGCCAAAAACAGCTCCAAAAATACCGAAACCTAAAAATACCAAAATTAAACCAAATATAAATTTTGCAAATGCTTCAGTAATAAAATTAATTCCCAATTTCTTAAAATTTTGTATACCTTGTAACATCCCTCTTGCAATAGGTACTAATAAAATAAAAGGAATAGTCAATGCGACAATCCATACAACACCAATAGGAAGACGAAAAAAATCAGCTAGTAGCCATGATAACAAAAGTGTAATAACAAACAAAATAATTCCTAATAAAATTACTTTCTTCGTAGATCTAACAAATAAATTAGATATACTTGCGTTGTCTTTCTTAGCATGAAATGATGCTACAAACTTTGACAAAGAAGTTTGTATAACATAATGCAAAACAAGTATTAAGTAAATAAGGGTTAAAACAACTCCTAAAATTCCATAGCCCTCGGGACCCAACATTCTTCCCATCACAAAATGATAGAGAAAAGCACCAAGGTTCATTATCATTGTAGCCACAAAAAGTATAAAACTATCTCTTATCAAACTGTCATCTTTTGTGTATTTAAGAAAATTTTTTATATTAACCATATTAAGCTACTAAAAAATAATTGAATCAACATCATAAAATAAACAATTTGTTTTTCAGTATACCTCCCTGTTATAGCAAAGATATGCGGAAGCGAATAAATTTTATTATGATTTACTTTAATTTTTCCTTTATAGTAATGCCCATAACTTTGTGCCTTAAACTTGCTTATTAATTTCAAAAAAAATTCAATAAAAAAAGGAATAGAACTTACAATAGCGGCCTTTTCAATGTTTCCAGTAATTGCAACAACAGTTATGCTTGCTCCAAGTAAATAAGTCAGAGAGTCTCCTGGCAGAATTTTAGCTGGAAATCTATTGTAGAAATAAAAAGCAATAAGAGCACAAAAAACAACAAGAGCAATTAAAGCAGCAATATTTCTATCATTAAGATATGCATAAAGACCAAGCATACCCATATAAATAATACCCATACCTGTACCAAGACCGTTGTAACCTTCAAG
>JAGVZM010000013.1 GCA_018302545.1 Candidatus Woesearchaeota archaeon
CTGGATTAGTTAATAAATCTAAACTAACAAAACCATTTCCTTCTAATAATTTTAATAATCTTTGAACATCCTCATGTGTAGTTGCAATTCTTCTTTCTAATTCCACTATTATTCCTCCTCCATATCTAATCTAGTTGCTAATTCAGCTGCATCATAAAACTCACCAGATTTTTCATGTCTTTTAATTTTATCAACATCTAAGATCATTTTAATCTTTTCTTCTCCATAACATTATTAATAATGTAATATAAAGAAGTATATAAATCTTACTATTTTTACTACCTATTAGTAAGTAATTTAATAACCTGCATCTATAGGTTGAGGTTGATTTCTTTGTGTAGGTTCTGTAACTGATTCTTCACTTCTAACAACAACAGTACCACTCATTCCAGGATGAATCTTACAGATATAATTAAAGCTCCCAATACTATTAAATGTATGCTCAAAACTAGTACCAGGTTCAACATCAATATCAACATCAAAACCAATGACTGTATGTAAAACTTGATCCTCATTCTCCCAAACAACTTTATCACCAAGATCAATTATTATAAGACGAGGATTAAATTGTAAGCTTTTCATTTTAACAGAATCTTCTTCAAAAACATCAGCAGTATCATTTACTATATAATTACCTGTAATATTATCTTCAGATATTGTTTCTCTAGTAATATTATTAACTTGCTGACCATTTTCAAGAGTACAGCCAATTACAAATACCATAATCCCAACTATTAAAAAAAATTTAATTTTCATGATACTATGTTCCTAAATATTAAATTAAATTTAACCTCTATAAAAAATAGATAATATATTAAGTTCTAATCAGGTATTCTTTCAACCATTATATATTTATTGACTATTCTTCTAGAATTATTAAATGATATAGCTCCTTCTTCTCCAAAATAAGATATTTGAGGTTTATAAATTTCTAATCCTAATTCTCTAGTACTTTTTCTTAATGCTCTTACAGCTTGATTAGGATTCATTCCCCAATCACTAGAACCATTGAGTTTAGCACCCTGTTTAATTGTTCTTTCTAACCCACTACAATCTACAACATTTACACCATGTCTCTCTAAATATATTTTTCCACTTTCTCTAAAATCAGGATTATTATCATTAACACCATATACTACATTACTAATTCCATAAACAATTATTAATTCAGCACAAGGCATTAAAATACCATTACCAGTACTCATGCAAGGTTCATAAGTAGTAAATAGAGTACCGCCTCTAGATCTCTCACCTGCTTCTTCCAGGGCAACTCTTTCAGCATGAAGCGCTAAACCTACTTCAGGCACAGCTTTTTTATAACCTCTACCTACTGTTTGATTATCTTTATCTAAAACTAAAGCTCCAACATGAAAATGAGTTATTTCTTCAGAAGTATGAGCAGCTAACTAAATACATTCCCCCATATATCTTAATCTTTCTCTTCTTTCTAAAGGACTTCTTGCTAATCCTAAAATTTTTGTTACAACAACCATATAAAATATTTATTGAGATTGAAATATAAATGTGTGTATATATTTTTTATATCAACTAATCATTTGAAGACTAAACATTTATATAGTAAATTTAAACAAAAAATAAAAATGGAATCAACAAGGTCCGAATACATAGAGGTAAGAGATTCTAAAATCCATAATAATGGTGTTTTTGCTGTTAAAGACATACCAAAAGGAACTAAAATAATAGAGTATGTTGGAAATAAAATAACAAAATCTCAGTCTGATAAGAGATCAGACGAAATATTGGAAGAAAACAAAAAAAATTCAAGTTACGGAGCAGTTTACATATTCGAATTAAATAAAAAGTATGACCTTGATGGTTCTGTAGAATGGAATACTGCTAAATACATAAATCATTCTTGTTCTCCAAATTGTGAAGTTAATATAATAAAAGGTCACATTTGGATAATATCTTCAAAAGATATAAAAAAAGGAGAGGAACTTTTCTACAATTATGGTTATGAATATGACGATGATTATGAAAGTCACCCATGTAAATGTGATTCTAAAAATTGCATCGGTTTTATCTTAGCTGAAGAACACTGGAATAAAGTTAAAAAATCTAAATAGATAATTTTATATAACAATTAATTTCTCTAATTGTGAGGTAAAAACATGGTATCAAAAATCTTCTTCATAGTCTTCATGCCTTCTTAGACCACTATAATTTTTAATTGATCTAATGTGCTCATACTTTAAGTCGTCTTTAAACATCTAATATATCCATGTGATAAAACCTATATAAATCTAACTAAAATGAAAAATAAAAATAAGAAAGGAGAAGTAGATCTCAAATACAACTTAAAATTGTATTTTGAATTTTTAAGAGAGTACAAACTCTTGTTTTTTCTATTATTACTATTCCTCTTAGTAATTGAAACTACTCTTGTAATAGATAAATTCATATTTAAAATATTAATAGATAAAGGAATAGAATTTTCATCAGATATAATTTCAAGATCTGAGTTTATATCTATTCTAATAGCCTTAGCTTTGGGATTTATAGCTATTGTAATAATAAGGGTTATTGGAAAATGGGTAGAAGTTCATATATTATCTTTATTAGAAACAAACTTAATGTTAGATTTAAAAAGAAGATTTTTCAACCACATAACAGGGTTATCTCATGAATTTCATACAACTCATAAAACAGGATCTTTAATTTCTAGGTTAATCCGTGGTTCTGGTGCAATAGAAAGAATGACTGATGTATTAATATGGAATTTAACACCATTAATAATACAATTAGTTTTAGTTATTCCATCTGTAGCTTATTTTGATTTACAGACAGCCATAGTTTTAATACTAATGACAATAGTCTTCATAATTTATAGTTTATTTATGAACAAAAGACAGCAACTAGATCAAATTAAAGAAAACAAAGCAGAAGATTTTGAAAAAAGTCAAATTAGTGATATATTTACTAATATTGATTCAATAAAATATTTTGGTAAAGAAGAATCAATAAAAAGGAAGTATGGCAAAATAAGTGAGATTACCAGACAAGCAATAAGAAGAAGTTTCAATCATTATAGGTGGTTGGATTCAGGACATACTTTAATACTGGGAATTTCAATTTTCTTCCTAATATATTTTCCAATAAGAGGTTTTCTAGAAGGAACTATAACTATAGGAGCTATAACATTTATTTATACAATCTATGGAAATATAGTAAATCAATTGTTTGGATTTGTAAATGGAATTAAAGGATTTTATAGGTCAATGGCAGACTTTGAATCATTATTTCAGTATAATAAAATTGATAATAGTGTAAAGGATATAGAAGGTGCTAAAGAACTAAAAATAAAACAAGGCATAATAGAATTTAAAGAAGTTTCATTCAAATATCATAATAGAAAAATTTTAAAGAATTTTAGCCTAACAATCCCTGAAAATAAAAAAGTAGCTTTAGTTGGTCCTTCAGGAGCTGGAAAATCTACAATAGTAAAACTACTTTATAGGTTATATGATCTAGAAAAAGGCGAAATATTGATTGATGGTAAAAATATAAAAGAGTTCAAACAAGAGTCTCTAAGATCTGAATTAAGTATAGTCCCGCAAGAGTGTATATTATTTGATGACACTATATATAATAACATAGCTTTCTCTAAGTCAGGAGCTACCAGAGAAGAAGTTTTCCAAGCAATAAAATTTGCTCAATTAGATAAAATAATTAAAAATTTTCCAAATAAAGAAAAGACAATAGTTGGAGAGAGAGGAGTTAGATTATCTGGTGGAGAAAAACAGAGAGTATCAATAGCAAGAGCAATATTAGCAAATAAAAGGATTTTAGTATTAGATGAAGCAACATCTGCATTAGATTCAGAAACAGAACACCAAATACAAAGAGATCTAGAAAATTTAATGCAGGGAAGAACATCTATAATTATAGCTCATAGATTATCTACTATAATGAAATGTGATTTTATAGTAGTATTATCTGAAGGTAAAATAATAGAAGTAGATACTCATGATAATTTAGTAAAGAAAAAAGGAACTTATCAAAAATTATGGCATTTGCAAAAGGGAGGTTATTTAGAATAAAATTATAATTTTCTAACAGTTCCATTTATAGTGTCCACTTCAATTTTGTCTCCTTTCTTAAATATTTTAGAAGCAGCCTTAGTCCCAACAATTCCAGGAATTTTAAATTCTCTACATGTAATTGCAGCATGACACAACATTCCCCCCTCATCTGTAACAATTGCTTTTTTCTTTTTCATTTCTGATACCATATCAGGTCTTGTCATACTTATAACTAAGATATCTTTTCCAACAATTCCAACTATTTTTTTATTAATTTTGTAGGCAGTATTACCCCTTAAAAAATCTGTAATTTTTTCTTCATCCTTTTTGATAAGAGGATTTAATTTTTTATTATAAAATAAAATCTTGCCTCTTTTTAATGCTAAACTCCAAGGTTTATTTTTACGTTTTTCTATAAGAGGATTTAATTTTTTTATTTTTATAAATTTAAATAATTCATCTAAAGTATGCAGACCAATTATTTCAACAGAAGTATTGAGTTCTTTAGATAGTTTATCCAAATAAAGGTCATAAACTTTAAAGAAATCTTCCTTATTTCTAAAATTCTCAATAATCTTCTTTGTTTTTTTACTAACTTTTTCCTCACTAAAAAGTATTTCTGCTTCTCTTCTTGATAAATAATAATACATAAAATTTTTAGTTAATTCAGTTAAAATATACTCATGATCTATTTTTTTCTTATTTATTAATTTAAGTAAATTGTCTCTTAAGTTTATTATTTTTAAAATGTAATCTAATTTTCTTTCTTTAAGCTCAATATAAGTAACAATTTTTAATCTTGTTTCCTTATCACCAAAATAGTCCCCTTCAGTATTTATAATAAATTTTTCATAACCAAAACCAATTTCTTCTCTTAAATTTAAAGACCAAGCTAATATTTTCATATTAGTCTCCAAAATAGGGGCAGGCATATTACCTATATTTTCCCAAGTTGTTTTATTCATCAATCTAGGTCTTAAATCTTTTCCTAAAAATAAATTAATTTTATCTTCAACTAATATCATGCTCCAAAATTTATCTTTTCTTTTTTTAAAATTATTAATATTTTTACCAGATAATATTTGATAAACTTCATCAAGAGTTAAAAGCTCTAAGTCCTCTTGTTTTAATGAAATTTTTTTAGATATAGCTTTAAAAGCTTCTTCCCATATAAAAAACAAAGCTTTATCATTAACCCATTTCTCAACTTTTAATTTTTCTTTTTTAGACCCATTTTTATAAATTAAATTTGAATCTATTTTAGCAATATAAAAATAAGCAAGATGTTTAACTAGTAAATCTAAGACTTTAACAAAATCTTTATCTTTTTTAGAAAGTAATATTTTTATTTCATTACTTATTTTTTGCATACCATTAATATAAATAAAACTAAATGTATTAGTTCTACTAGATTCAATAGTTTCAAATTCTTCTTTTTTAACATATTGTTCTCCAGAACTAAGAGTTATAAAATTTTTAAAACCAAAACCAATCTCTTGTTTTAAACCTTTGCTCCATGAAATTAATTTTATACTTTTATCTAAAATACTAGCTTCTCTCTTACCTAAGCATATCCAAACCATAAAAGAAATACATTAAGGAACATTATAAAACTTATTAAAAAAATTATAGAATTATAAAAATAACTTTTTAATTATATAAATATTAAAATAAACTAAACTAAATAATCTTGTATGAAAAATTCAGATTTGAATCTAAGAAAACTAAATTGGCATATTGTAGGAGGTTATTCGGCATCCAACCAAGATTATGGTTATTTCATGGTTTTTTGGGAAAAAAATGAGCCTCCTTATAGAATAAAACAATCTCATTCAATTAGAGCTAAATATCCAAGACAAAGTGAACAATTTGGTCCAATAGAAGTAGAAGATGTTCCTTTTGATACTAGTAAAGAGAGTTTATTTGATTTATGTAAAGAAATTTTAATTAAGAATATGAGTGGAAAAGACATAAGTTCTAGAATCTTGTTATAAAATAATGATTATATTACAACTATCTATAAAAACATTCTAAAAATAATTAGAAATATGAAGTTTGCACACTTAAGTGACTGTCACATAGGAGCATGGAGGGAAGATACTTTAAGGGATATTAACCTAAAATCTTTTGAAAAAGCAATAGAAATATGTATTCAAGAATATGTTGGATTTGTAATAATAGCAGGAGACTTATTTGATACTGCCTTGCCATCTATAGATATTCTAAAACAGACAGCTAAAATTTTACATAAATTAAAAGACCATGATATTCCAGTTTATATTATCCCTGGATCTCACGATTTTTCATCATCAGGAAAAACAATGTTAGATGTTCTAGAAAATTCTGGATTATTAATAAATGTCATGAAATTCAATGATAATAAGTTAATATTTACAGAAGACAGAACAGGAGTTAAATTAACAGGGATGTATGGAAAAAAAGGAGGATTAGAAACATCAGAATTAGAAAAATTAGAAAAAGAACATTTAGAAAAAGAACCGGGCTTTAAAATTTTCTTATTTCATACTTTATTAACAGAATTAAAACCAAAAGAATTTGAAAGAATAGAAACAAAACCATTAACAATACTACCAAAAAATTTTGATTATTATGCAGGAGGCCATCCGCATTTTATATACTCTCAAAAACAGGAAGGATACGGTATGTTAGCATATCCAGGACCAATTTATCCCAATAATTTTGAAGAGCTGGAAAGATTAAAACAAGGCAGCTTTTTTATAGTAGAGGTAAAAAATAATAAAATAATTCCTAAAAACATAGCATTAAAAATAAAGGAAGTAGTTTCATATAAGATAACTGCAGAAAATAAAACTCCTCAAGAAGTACAAGAAGAAATTCTAAATACAATTAAAGATTATGGTGATAAAATAATAACTATTAGAATAGAAGGTTGCTTATCATCAGGAAAAATTTCAGACATAAACTTCAAACAAATATTCGAGAATTTTAGAGAGGCATATCTTATATTAAAAAACACTTCAAAATTAACAACAAAAGAATTTGAAGAATTTTCTATAGATACAAGAAATATAGATGAGATAGAATCCACGATATTAAAGGAACATCAAGGCCAGTCTATATTACCTGAAGATAAAACATTAAATCTAATGAATTTATTAGACAAAGAAAAGTTAGAAGGAGAAAAAAATGCAGACTTTGAATTAAGAATAATAAAAGAAATAAAAAATTTAATAGAACTATGAAAATAAAAAGAATAATACTAAAAAACATAAGGAGTTATGTAGAAGAAGAAATAAAATTTCCAGATGGAATTACTTTACTTTCTGGAGATATAGGTTCAGGAAAGTCAACTATATTATTAGCAATAGATTTTGCTTTGTTTGGAATAAGAAGGGGTGAACTATCAGGCCCTGCATTATTGAGAAATGGTTGTAATGAAGGCTATGTAAACCTAAACCTGGAACTAAATAACAAGGATATTTTTATAAAAAGAACATTAAAAAAATCTTCTTTAGGAATAAACCAAAATGCAGGATATTTAACGATAGATGATAAAACTGAAGAGTTAACACCTATAGAATTAAAACAAAGAATAATAGAAATATTAAACTATCCTCAAGAATCACTAACTAAAAAATCCTTAATATATAAGTATACAATTTATACCCCCCAAGAAGAGATGAAATTAATCTTATTAGGAGAAAAGGAAAATAGGCTGGAAACCCTAAGAAGAGTATTTAATATAGATAAATACAAAAGAATAAGAGAAAATTCAAAAATAATACTATCAGAGATAAAGCAGAAGAAAAAAGAATTTCTAGTTTTAAGCTCAGATTTAGAAGAAACAAAAAATAAATTAAAAGATAGAGAGATAGATTTATCTAAAAAAGTAGCAAGAATAAATTTTGATAATGATAGATTAGAAGAGACAAATTTAAAATTAAAGGAAATAAAAGAAAGAATATTGAATTTTGAGGAGAACATAAAAAATCTAAACAATCTAAAAAAAGATATAGAGATAATAAATAATAATATAAATTCTAAACAAGAGATAAGAATAAAAAATCTAAATCAATTAAAACAATTAATACAACAAACAACAGAACTGCAAAGTTTACTAAGGAATAAGGATTTACAAGATTTTAAAAAGAAGATAGAAGAAACAGAAAAAGAATTAGAAGACTTAGAAAAACAACTAAGGGAGATTCTCAATAATAAAATATCTTTAAAGAGTAAAAAACAAAATAGTGAAGAAATTAAAAACAAAATAAAAAATTTAAATTTTTGTCCTCTATGTTTACAAGAAGTCTCTCATGAACATAAATCTAAAATAAATTCAACAGAAGAAGAAAAAATAACAAATCTAGAAAAAGATCTAGAAGTTTTTATTAAAAAAGAAGAAGAATTTTCAATAAAAATAAAAGAATTAAAAGAGACCTTAGGAAAATTAAGAAATTTGGAAAAAGACCAAGAGATAAATAAGATAAAATCAAAAAATTTAAAAGAGAAAGAGGAATTAGTAAAAAAATTAAGTGAGGAACAAAAAGAAATAGAAAAATTAATAGACGAAAATTTAGAAAAAAAATTGAATATAGAAAAAGATTTAGAATTAATAAAAAACATAGAAGAAGATTATAAATTAACAAAAAAGCAATTAGAAGATATACAACAAGAACAGAAAAATTTAGAGTTAAGCATTGTAGTGACTAAAAAAGAACAAGAACAAATATATTCAGACTTAAAAAGTTTAGAGGAGAATATTATTAAAAAAGAACAGGCAAAACAAAAATTAGATTATTTTAATAATTTGCAAGATTGGTTTGAGAAATTTTTCATAAGTATAATAGAATTAATGGAAAAGAAAGTAATGTTAAAAGTGCATACAGATTTTAACTCTTTATTCCAAAATTGGTTTTCAATGTTAATAAATACAGAGGATATAAAGGTAAGATTAGATGAAGAATTTACACCATTAATAGAGCAAAACAATCACGATATAGAATATGAAAATCTATCAGGAGGAGAAAAAACAGCATGCGCATTAGCTTATAGACTTGCTTTAAATCAAGTAATAAATTTATTAGTATCGCATGTAAACACAAAAGATATTATAATATTAGATGAACCAACAGATGGTTTTTCAACAGAGCAATTAGATAAATTAAGGCCTGTTTTAGAAGAGTTAAATATGAAACAAATAATATTAGTAAGCCACGAGTCTAAAATAGAAACTTATGCAGATAATATAATAAGAATTCAAAAACAAGGGCATATAAGTAAAATTATTTAACACCAAGAAACGAGTTTTAAAAATTTTCTTTCCTTTCAGATCCAATCCCTTTTTACAGATAACGCACCGTTTCATAGAATACATTATGGTAAGGGAAGTATATGTAGCTCCTTAACAAAAACTACGGAAGATATATAAATTATAATTAATTTAGTTATATAGATGTTAAAGGAAAAAGAATTCATACTAGTAGCAGATATTGGAGGAACTAATACAACATTTGCAATATTTGAAGAAGACAATCTAAAAAAGTTAAAAACCATAAAATTAGAAACTAAAAAAATAACTAACTTTACTAATACTGTTTCTAAAATACTAGAAGATATAAAGTTACCAATAAAAGCAATATGTTTTGCTGCAGCATGTCCAATTACAAATAAAAATAAATGTGAATTATCAAATGCAGATTTATCTATAGATCTAGAGTCAATAAAGAAAAAAACAAAAATAAAGGACATATTTTTAATAAATGATTTCCAAGCATTAGCTTATGGAATTAATTTAATAAATAAAAAAGATTTACTAGAGATAAAAAAGGGAGTAAAAAATAAAACACATAATTTAAAAGCAGTTTTAGGAGCAGGAACAGGTTTAGGAAAGTCTATTTTAGTATGGGATAACAAGATTTATCATTACAAACCACTACCCTCTGAAGGAGGTCATGCAGATTTACCCATACAAACACAAGAAGAATTAGATCTAATCCAGTTTATAAAACATCAAAATTTAGTATCTCGTATAGAATGGGAGCATTTATTGTCTGGAGAAGGAATATCAAACATTTATAGATATCTAGTTAATTACAAAAAAACAAATTATCAAGAAGAAATAGAAAGATTAGATTGTGACCCAGCTTTAATCACAAAATACAGGAAAAAAGATAAAAAATGTGAAGCAACTATAAATTATTTCTTAAAATTCTATGCAAGATGCGCAAAATCTCTAGCTTTAGATACCCTATCTTATGGGGGCATTTACATCGCAGGAGGAATAGCAGCTAAAAATCCACAAATGTTTAAATCCAAATTTTTCTTAAATGAATTCTTAGATAACACAAAATTAAAGAGTTTATTAGAAAAGATTCCTATTTATGTTGTAAAAAATTATGAAGTTAGTCTATATGGTGCAGCTTTAGCAACAAAAATATTAACACATTGATACAGCTTTAGTTATTGGAATCTCATCAACCAAAACTCTTTTTTTAACTTCATCAAATAATTCCATTTTATTTTTTTCTTTCAGATGATCCTTTATCTTCTTAATTAACCCATTAATTCTCTTTAACCCATATAATGCAGCAGCCAAAGCATCCTTTTCATGCTTATTATTAATATTTATATAATCTTTCTTAGTTTTTAAGAAATTGTCTACAATTTTAATTTTCTCTAAATAATTTAGATCATGATCAGGACTAACAACTCTAGCTCCAAGACTCCTAGCAACTTTAGCCACAGTTCCAGGACATTTATTTACATCACAACCAACTAAGAATACTTTTCCATATTTAAGTATCTCTAACTGAATCTTTTTGTGAT
>JAGVZM010000021.1 GCA_018302545.1 Candidatus Woesearchaeota archaeon
TAAGAAAATATATTCTCAATCAAGGAAGAAAATCAGATCAAGTTAAACTAAGTAATTTCTTTTAGTGATACCCTATGGTCTTGCCATAGGGTCGTTCATCTAGTTTAAGATCAGGTCAAGTAAGAGTTATAGCAGGAAAGCCATTAACAAAACAATTTGGTTATGTATTAAATGGTGACTGGAAAATAAGAGATATAAGAGCAGGAATAGTATATTAAGTAGATATTTCATGATTTCTTAAAATAAATGATAATTCAAATACCAAATTTAGGTCCAATTGAAAATAATGCTTACATAATTTCAATAGGAAATAAAGCAATTTTAATAGATGCCCCACCAGAACCAGATAAAATATTACAAAGATTAGAAGAAAATAATTTAAAATTAAAATATATTTTAATAACTCATGGGCATACAGATCACATAGTCTCTACAGTATTCTTAAAAAACCAAACAAATGCAGAGATTCTAGCAAACGAAAACGATATCAAGATGTTTCAAAAACCATGGAATTTATTGCATTTAAGAGCAAAGCCATTTACTCCCGATATATTATTAAAAGACAATGAAGAAATAAAATTAGGAAACAAAAATATAATATCATTAAAAGTTATCCATACACCAGGACACTCTCAAGGAAGTATATGTTTTTATCAAGAAAAAGAAAAGATATTATTCTCAGGAGACACATTATTTGCTTCTGCAATTGGAAGAACAGATTTACCAGGCGGAGACCAAAATCAATTAATAAAGAGTATAAAAGAAAAGTTATTTACACTCCCATTAGAAACAAAAGTATTTCCAGGGCATGGTCCAAGTACAACTATAAAAACAGAAAAAGAAAATTTCTATTTTTAAAAAAATATTTAAAGTATAAAACTAAAAGTAGATTATGAAAAAAACGTTTTATCATGGATCTCAGGTTGAAGGAATAAAAATATTAAAACCAAAAAAAGATCCTAGAACAAAAATAAATGGTATATTTATCTCAGATCTTCCTTATGGTCCAATGCTGCACTCTCTTCTTAAAAATCGTTCAACCTCTAATGTTAATTATACAACAAAAAATAAGAGATTTATAAAAGGTAGAGTCATAACAAAACACGAATTAAACAAAGAAGGTTATTTATACAAAATCAAACCAAATAAAAAAGATTTAACAATAGATAAAGAAGGTAAATTATATTTAACCAAGCCAATAAAAGTAGAAAGCTGTAAAAAAATAACAAAAAAAGACGTTTTAAAATTAGGTTGGAAGATTAAAGTTAAAAAATAATCACCTTTTTCTATATTTAATAAATAAATAAGCAAATATAATTATCAATAATCCATAATTGATTATAATAAACCAAGGATTAGCCCAACTAATACCATTAAGTGTAAAGCTACTTATAGGCCATAAAAATGGAGTTGGGAAATAATCCCTTGTATGTGTCGGAATATCTATAAAGATATGTAATAACCAACCACCAAGAACCCAAGGTATCTTTTTAGAAATAATATAAATTAAACCAAAAACAATCAAAAATATAACTAAACTATGTGTTATATTATAAGCAATAAAAACATATTCTGGAAGAGTTTCTAAAGGAGGTTTGCCAGGATGAAAAGTACCAAATATAAGACTATAAATGATAAACACTCCAAAAGACAAAAAATCTGGTAGAATCGCAAATAATCCAGCCAACCACCTATAGGAAGTCCTAAAATAAATTGCAAAAGTCCATAAAAAATGAGCCAATGTATCCATAAACTATATCTTTCTTAATCTATATAAAAAACTTCTCAATTTAATACACATTAAGAAACATAAAAATACTTATTAAAAGCCCAATAAAACCAAAAATAGGGCAGAACTTTTCTTGGGTTATATTTTTATATTTTAAAATATGGTTTAATTTATATGAAAAAAATAATAATTTTATTAACAATGCTAATAACAGCCTGTACTTTAATTGACCAACCAATAATTGCAGATACCTCTAACGGTTTCCTAACTACAGAAGACAAAGTAAAGATTTACTATTCTTACGAAAAAATCCCAACAAATAAGGCAGTAATATTAATTCATATGCTTGATAGGAGTCATACAGATTGGAATGCTTTTTCTAAAAGGTTGCATAAAACAAATTTCTCAACTCTAGCAATTGATTTAAGGGGTCATGGAAAGTCAGACCTAAATTGGGAAGAATTTTCAGAAAAAGATTTTAATAATATGTTATTAGAAATAAAATCAGCAAAAGAATTCTTAAAAAAAGAAAATTATACAGAAATAAGCATTATAGGTGCAAGTATTGGAGCGAATTTAGCTCTAAATTATGCTTCTAATGATCAAGATATTAATAAATTAGTTTTGCTTTCACCTTCAGAGGATTATAGGGGAATAAAAACATTAAGCAATTTAAATAATTTTAACAATTCGTTATTAATAGCAACAGGATCTAAAGACATAAAAAGTTACATTGGATCAAAGAAAATAAATGAATCATTTAAAGGAAATAGAAAGTTATTAATGTATAATACAGAGAATCACGGAACAATACTATTACTTTCTCATTTCGAGTTAAACAAAGAAATAATAGAGTTTCTAAAGGCTTAAATTTATTCTAAAGATCTATCGACTATTTTTGCATAGTCTATAACTCCATTCATTGAGCTTACTAATCTATCTGTTATTGTATAAATCCCTTCATTACTATCACTTCTCAAAACAAGTTTAGATCCACTATATTGATCTGCCCACTTAGAAGCAGGTGCTTCAATCCTAGAGAATTTCTTTTCTGGATCAATTATTAATTTCTCAATATCTTCAGGTTTCAAAGAAAAAGTTAGAGAAGAATTCCCAGAAAGAGGAATACCTGCTGCTGCAGCTTGTAGTGTATCAAAAAACAAAACATACTCTAAATTTAGTAAATCTTCTATCCTACTCGTCTCTTTAACTAAATAATCAAATGCTGAATAAGCTATTTTCGGATCTCTATGACTAATAATAACATCTATAGCTCTTCTAACATCAGCAACATCATCCCAATCTAATCTAGAGTCTAATTTAGCCTCAACCATAAAACCTGTATCTTTAGAAACAAACCTAAATACCGGTGGAGAAGAATAAACACCTGAACCTCCAATAATATGAACAAATCTAGCATAATAATCTCTCACAATATTACCCAAACAAGGTATAGTACCAAATAAAAGTTTAGTACCAGGAGCTAAATTTCTATCAATCCTATCACTTGGTCCTGTTCCACCACCAGACATATAAACAAAAAAAATTAGAAATATATAAACATTTATACTACAAACTATAATAATCTTGTAATACAACCCTATCTAAATTATCTAGGTCATTAACAACATATAAATTACCTTTTCCAATCTCAACTATTTTTTTAGCTAAATCTAAACCTTCATCCAAACCTATACCTATAACTGAAATAGTAATTCCTTGATTAACAGCCCTTTCAACTAAATTCAAAGTATTTTTAGTAGGTTCATCTCCAACTGTAGGCATTGCATCTGTAAGCAAAACTAGATGTTTGGTTATATTTTCTGAAGGAAACATTTCTATAGCTTTATTTATAGTTAAAGCCAAATCAGTTTGCTTCTTAGGGCTTACTTTTACAATTGCTTTCACAAATTGCCCAAAATCAGTAGTAGGATAAACAGCTTCTTCAATATCACTTCCAAACACAATCAACCCAACCTTATCATTTTCCTCTATAGCTTTGAAAGCTAAAGCAACACCTGCTTTTTTACATAATTCTATTTTCTTGCCTTTCATACTTCCAGAAGCATCTAAACCATAAACAAGAAATATTTTACCTCTACTATCCCTTTCAAAAGACATTAAATCTTCTACTTCTAAGTTCTTATGACCTCTTCTTATAGATTTCCTAAGACTAGATTTTAATGCAATATCCCTATATCTATCTCCTTTTCTAAAATTTCTAACATTTTCTTTATCACCATACATCATAAACTTCTTAGTCTTTCTTTCACCCAAACCCTTAGCAGATAAATCATCTAATTCTTTCATATATAAAACCATAGAAGCCAAATTAATACCTTTATCTGTATATTCCCCATCTTCTTCAATTAAACCTTCATCTTCTAGTTCCCTTTTTTTATCTTGCAGCTTATTTTTTAGCTCCCTTTGAAATTCAGGAAATTTAATATTTTTCTTAATAGCATCTTTATCATAACCAGTAGCATATCTCAAAAAACTTTCACCAAATATCTTTTCAGCATTGTTATAATCTTTAACCAACTTCTCCATCAACATATCAGGATTAAAAGATAATAATCCTTGATTCATACTAGAATCAATCATCATTCCTTGTTCAATAGTCTGTTTATTTCCCTCAACTATAGAATGACTCAAACCTTCATCAGAATCCATAATACCCTTTTGTTCATATCCTTTTTTAAAATCTTGAACATCTACACTAGGGTAAATCCTCTCCTGTTTCTCTTTCAAAATTTTCTTTAAACTTAGCAAATTCTTTAATTATAAAATCTTTATTGTTCATTAAATATTTAACACTTGGTTTCAATCTTATTCTATGGCTAACAACAGAATAAAAACTTTCTATAATATCTTTAATATCAACTTTATTCTTATTTGCTAAATAAGCATTACTTTGGGATCTCTCATATAATCCTATAGATGCTCTAACACTAGGAACTCTTTCTAAATTCTCATTATTTCTTAACTCTCTAATAAATTGTAATGTTAAGTTTAATAAACTATCTGGAAATTCTACCTCAGGTAAATCTTCAGATTTTTCTCTAACAATTCTTTTTTCAATATCTAAACTTTCAGGATAACCAACAAATACAAAATCAAACCTATCTAGTAATACTTCTGATAATTTTTCTGTAGCTGCAAAATCTTCAGGATTCATAGTAGCAATCATCACAAAATCAGCTTCTAAATCCAAATCATAACCACCAATAGTAGCTTTACCCTCTTCTAAAACTTGTAATAATGCATTTTGCAACTTCTCAGGAGCCCTATTTATCTCATCAAAAAATAAAACACCTTTATTTGCTTTGAAAATCTTTCCAGGAGTAAAACTTTCTATTGACAAAGGACCAAATTGCATAGCCTTCACAGGATCTATATCTCCTATCATATCCTCGACAGTTAAATCAGGACTTCCTTGAATTCTAATAAATCTCTCTTCTCCCTTCAATTTATTTTTTTTCTTTGTAATAATTTCTTCAACTTCCATTTCAGGAAGTAACTTAGCAACGTTTTTGGCAAAAGTAGTTTTTCCTATTCCTGGTGGACCAACTAATACAATATGCCTATTCATTATTAAAGCAGAAAGTATTTGCTTTTTAGCATTCTCTTGTCCATATATATCATTAAAAGGATCTTGTCCTCTAAATTTTTTAAATGTTTCAGTTAGCATTTTCAGCTTAAAAATAATATAATCTTTATAAAGTTTCTGGAAAATTAAATTTAAAGAAATATTTATAAACATAGGAATATTAGAAGAAAGCTTTATATATTGATTAATAAGTTGCCGAATTAAATGAATAAAAAACAAACAGTAAAAATGGATTATTCAAGTGCACTTCTTTATGGAATACCAGCAGGAATTATAGCAGCTGTGATTTGGGCAATTTTAACTGTTATCACAGGTTGGGAATTTGGCTTCGTTGCTATTGGTATAGGTTATCTAGTAGGATATGCTGTTTACTATGGCGCTGGAAAAAAAGGAGATCAAAAATTACAATTTTTAAGTGCAGGCATATCTCTAATTGCAATATTCATTGGAGAATATTTAATAACAAATCATTATTTATATACCTCTTTAATAGATCAAGGTATGAACACATTATATTTTCTTAAAGTATGGCCTGTTATTAAAGAAACAGTTTATTATGTTATAGACTTTCCAATTACATTCTTATTCTGGACCATTGCATTATATGCAGGTTATGCCATGGCTAGAAAAAGAGAATAAAAACTATCTTTTGTATCTCCAACGAAACTTTTCAAGATCTTCAGAAAAAGCTTGCATAGCCCAATCAACACTAAAATTTTCACTAAGAGGAAAATTAATTCCTAAAATTCTCCTAGATCTCTCAACAAACAAATCATAAGCTATTTTAGTTTCCTCAGACAAATCCCTTCTATCCATTTCTGGTTTAGCTTCATAAAACCAACCAGTTTCATTTAAAGACCATTCTAAAATATAAACAGCATCATCCAATTCATCAGGAAGTTCGAATTCATCATCAAATGGTTTTTCATCACCATTCCAAGTATCACAAAATATTCCTCTAAAATTATCATAAGTTTGAATAAGCATAGACCTTGATATATTCAAATCAGAGTTTAATCTTCTAATTCTATTTTCCTCATTAACTGGCAAATATCTTTTTAGGTGATAGATTTTAATAGGAAATAAGTAGCTAATACCTTCAACAGTCTTTCTAGGTAATTCCATTGTAAAATAAAAAATATAAAAAAACTTAAAAAACTAGTTAAAAGAAACATTTTTATACTAGTTTTGAAGAAATATGATATATGCCATTAAAAAAGAGTGATATGAGTACAGAAACACAAAATTCTCCTAAAGATATACATGAATTAATTAAATCTGTAAATCAATTAACTCAAAGAATAGATAGATTATTAACCCTATTTGAACAAGCAGCAAAACATATTGATGAAGTAGAATCAACAGAAGCTAAAATATCAAACTTATCATCAAGATTAGATTCATTACTAGAGCAAAATAAAGCAATTGCCCAAGGTTTAATATTACTAGAAAAATACGTAAGAGGAAAAACAGGCCTTCAAAAAGAAATGTCACAATGATAAAAGATCAAGAACCATTCTTTCTAATAAATGAATTTGTTGAAGAACAAAAAGAAGAATTGCAGAAGATAGTTGATATAATTGAGCCAAGTAACTATCAAAAGTTTAAAAAGGCATTATTTATAAGAAATTTCACAAATGGATTATTTCAAGCATATAGGTTAGAAAAATCAAAAAGATATAAGAACAAACAGCAAGAATTAGAAAATTTAAAAAGAAAAAAACAAGATTTATTAAAAAAATTACAAAATATACAAAAAAACAAATTAATAGAAAAACAAGAACAAGCAAAAAAACAATTAGAGATAGAAAAAGTAAATCCATTAGAAGAAGATAAAATAGTCAAAATAAATTTTAATGGTCATCAGTTAAATATTAAAGAACCAGAACTAAATGAACAAGAAGAAAAGATATTGAAAGATTTAAAGTTAAATACTTTAAAGTATCATTTAGAAAAAGAAGAAACCTTCACTCAAAAATTAAAGGAAATTGCAAATCAAAATTATTCTGAAGAATTAAATAAAAAATTAAAGTATTACACAGATAGAGACTTAAAAAAATATGGGAAAATAAACTATTTAATTGAAGAACCAAAAATAAAAGAGATAATATGTAATGGAACAAGCCAACCAGTTTTAGTTACATATGAAAATAAAAAAGAAATACCAACAAATATAGCATTCAACTCTGAAGAAGAATTAAATGATTTTATAGAAAAATTGGCAGATAAAACAAATTCAGAAATTTCAGAAGAAAACCCATTTTTAAGCTCATCTTTAAAAAATTTAGAGATACAAGCAACTTTAGGATCCCAATTTGTAAAGGCCAAGTTCATAATCCAAAAGTCTATTTAACCCATTTATCGAGATAAATATTAGGATTATCTTCATCACCTTGAAAAATAATAATTTGCATTCTTTTTAATTTTAATAAAGAATACTCTAATCTATCTTTAGTAAAACCTAATCTATCTATAAGATCAGATTTCTTTATCCCTTCATTTTCAAGAATTACATAAAGAACTTTATTTTCATCATTAGTCAAATTCTTCCCTATTTTATTAAATAGGGAGCTTACTTTAACATTTTCATCTTTTCTCTTAACTCTTAAAAAGTTAGCAATTTTTGTGCTTAATAAAGATATAAAATCAAATATAGAAACAAGAATTTTCTTAATTGTATTCCCAATAAAATAGAAAAAACTCTTAAAATAGGTTTCAATCCCAAATTTAGAAATAAATATACCTAAAATTATACATATAAGTCCTACAGTAACAAGTAAATGAAGGGATTTTTCACCTTTGTCCAATATAACTTCTTCTTTACTATAATAATTAGAAGAATTAGTATTATTTTCTTTATCCCCTCTGCTTAAGAATTTAGCAATCTTAGTATCACTTAATAAACTGTCCCTTTTACAAGCAATAGGACAACAATATTTATTTCCCCAATTTTTTAATTGATCAACTGAGCAAACTTGATTATCTTCACATATAAAACCATTTTGAACTTCACAACTACAATCTTTATCTCCTTCTAAACATTTAGGATTACAACCATCACCTTCACCACAACCAGCAGCAAAAGGAGTGTTAGGAACATTATTAGTTGCAACATTTGTGATGCCAACAATATTATATTTTAATTTTTTCTCAAAAGTCTCAAGATTAGAACATTGGCAATCCAAAACACTAGTTAAAAATTTAATTTCATGTTCTCCTGAACTTTGAGGAATCCAATTAAAGTCTAACTTTTTAGTTTCACCTATGAATAATGTATAATTAATATCATGAATTAAAACATTATCAACATACATCTTTACATTAATATCAGATTTAAAAAACTCTTCCTTATCTCTAGATAAATTATTTAAAAAAGAATTTCTAAAGTAATCATTCATTAAAAAAGGGCTTTCAACATTAGCAGAGACAATTATATTATTGCCTACAGAATTACCTCCTTCAAAATTTATTGCCCTCCCAATATTAGCATTACAACTACTCTTTTTATTTAAATTTAAATCAACTATAGCACCATCTATATCTTGAACAACAGGAACTTCATTAGATAAAGGATAAAAACACTCTTTATAAACAACATAAAGATAACTTCCTTCTTCAGGAAAAGCATAAGTTAAACTATCTTGTATATTATTATTAGATATTAAGTTTACAGAATTACAATTATTACTACAATTATAAATATCAAAAGAAACATTATTTGGGTTTATCCTATAAGTCAATGAAACTGCCGCATTAGCAATACTTACTAATAACAAAGAACTCAAAATAAAAATTATCACCCTTTTTAACATATCATTCTAGTATATTTTTTCTTTAAATATGTTACTAGACCAAAAATCTTATTAATTTTAGATATTAATTAAGAACATGTCTTTTAAACTAATAGCTTTTGACATCGATGGAGTAATATTCAAAGATGTAAATTTTTGGTTAGAATTACACAAAAAATTCAGGACTTTAGAGCAAGGAAAAATATTAACTGAAAAATATTTGCATACAAACTACAAAAGATTAGTAGAGGAAGTAGTTGAAAAATTATGGAAAGGTAAAGATGCAAAACCTTATTATGAATTAATAAATTCTCTAGAATATTTACCAGGAGTAAAGGAGGTATTTAATTACATAAAGTCTAAAGGATTAATAACAGCTTTAATCTCTGCATCTAGCATAGACGTAGCAAGAAGAATACAAAAAGATTTTGGAGTTGACCATTTGTTTGCTAATGAACTAATAATTAAAGATGGAAAAGTTTCTGGAGAATTTCTTTGGCCAATTGCAGAAGGATGTGAAAAGAAAGCACAAATAATTAGAGACCTATGTAAAGATTTAAACATTTCTCCAAAAGAAGCTATTTATATTGGAGATTCATGGAAAGATATAGAAGCATTTAAAGAAGTTGGTTTATCTATAGCATTTAATTCTAATTCCGAAGAATTAAAAAAAGTAGCAACACATATAGTAGAAAGTAACAACTTATCAGAAGTTATAAAATATTTGCCTGCATAATATAAATGTATTTAAAGAAAAAAATCCTTATAGATTCTATTGAGGGTAGGGCATAGAAAAAGGGGTTTAGATAGCTTAGTAGCTAGTTTGGTCGCTCTTCATCAAATTGAACTTCTGATCGACCAGACTTTTCACAGAGTGCCCTCAAAAGCAGATTTAGATGATAAACTAAATAATACAACTGCTAATACTATACTGCTAGGAAGATTTTATGAAGTTTTAGGAGCAGCTTTATTTAACGGAAGATTGCCTTCTGAAGAAGAAAAAATATTTTATGCTACAGAAGAAGAAGGAATACCAGATATAATAATAGAATCTGAAAATAAGATACTAGAATCAAAATCAGTAAACGTATATAAATTATGTGAGATTTCAGGATCTCAATTAGAAGCATATGAAGAGATGAATAAAAGAGAACCATATCCAAAAGTGGGGTATGTAATATGGCGTCATAGAATTCCAGGAATAAGATCTTCATGGAAAGGGACAGGAAGAGAATTAATACAACAAGCTTCTAAAAACACATTATATGGCATAGTTCTTCCTTTAGAAGTAATGCAGGCTTTATGTTTACAAAGATATGATGTTTATAATCAAAATTTAGTATATGTTCATCCTAGAGATCAAGTTCCAGAAGATTGTTATAATGGAGGAACTGGAATTTATGCTAGCACATTAACAAGACTATTTGAAACTCCAGAAGAAATTTTAACAGAATTAAGTTTTACTGAAGGAGTTAAAATAAAAAGAACATTAACACCCTCAGATTTAAGAGTTGAAAGATATAAAGTTTCACAATTTCCTTTAATTGAAATTTCTGTATCACCTAGAATATCTGAAAATGATGAAGTACCATTCTAAATTTAGAAAGTTTATTAAACAACAAATAGATTTATTAATAATCAATAAAATAAGATAAAAATGATTAAAAAAATAATTGATTTTATTCTACACATTGATCAATATTTAAATGTCTTAATACAAAATTACGGAAATTTAGTCTATATTTTTCTTTTTATGATAATATTCATGGAAACAGGGTTTGTTGTAACTCCATTTCTACCAGGAGATTCTTTACTTTTTGTTGCAGGAGCTTTAGCAGCAACAGGTTCTTTAAATGTTTATATAATATTTTTACTTTTATCAATAGCTGCCATTTTAGGAGATACAGTTAATTATGCATTAGGAAAATATTTCGGAGAAAAAGTATTCTCAAGATTTATCAAAAAAGATCATTTAGAAAAAACAAAATTATTCTTTAATAAATATGGCAAAAAGACTATAATCTTAGCTAGATTCATACCTATAATAAGAACATTTGCTCCATTTGTAGCAGGAATAGGAAAAATGAATTATTTTACATTCTTAAGCTATAATATAATTGGAGGCATAGTATGGGTTGGAATATTTATATTTGCAGGTTTCTTCTTTGGAAATGTTCCAATTATTAAGGAAAATCTAAGCATAATAATAATTTTAATAATAATAGTATCTATTATTCCAGCAGTAATTGAATATTTTAAAATAAAAAGATCTAAAAATTAAAAAATAATTTCAAATATTCAGGACTACTCATAAAATCTTCTCTTTTAATTTCATCAATTATATAACTAACA
The DNA here is from genome assembly GCA_018302545.1 of Candidatus Woesearchaeota archaeon. Taxonomy (GTDB): domain Archaea; phylum Nanobdellota; class Nanobdellia; order SCGC-AAA011-G17; family GW2011-AR18; genus JAGVZM01. The sequence continues at coordinate 11,483 of JAGVZM010000021.1, forward strand.
TAAGTATCCTCAACACCAAAGTCATTATCTAACCTTTCTAAAAAAACCTCAACATCCTTAACCTCTTTAAATATTCCATCTAACATAAAGTCATATCCATTATTAACTCTATATACACTATTCAAACTCTTAGATAATAAAAGATGTTCCTTTAATCTATCCCTAAATTCTCTCTTAACTTTTAAAAATATAGTTGCCCTAATTGTAAAACCCATTTGAGAAAAATCAACTAAAGAAGTATACCTAGTAATTATTTTTCCTTCATAAGACTTTAATCTTTCATATATTGTAGATATAGGAATAGCCGTCTTTTTGCTCATCATAGTCAAACTCTCTCTAGCATTTTTCCTTAAGTTTGCAATAATCAATAATTCCTTTTTATTCATATTAAATCACCAATATTAAGTTAGTTAAACTTCTACATAAAGAATCTTCTTAAAAATTATATAGCACCTTATAAGAATGTTTATAAAAGATAAAATTAGCTATAATTTAAGTAAAAAGAGGAAAATGGAAAAAGTAATAGAATCATTTGATGGAACAAAAATATATTATCAGCATGAAAAAGGAAAAAGAAATAAAACTTTAATATTTCTTCATGGTATAGGAAGTAATTGGACTGTATGGAAAGATTCTATAAATATATTTCAAAAAGAGGGTTTTTCAACAATAGGAATAGATTTAAGAGGCCATGGAAAGTCAGATTGGCCAGAAGATTTTAGTTTTTATAAAATATCAAACTTCTCTAGGGATATATTTGAAATAGTAAAAAAAGAAGGATTATCTAGATTTTCATTTATTGGGAATAGTTTAGGAGGAGCAGTAGCAATAAATTATTGTAGAAGATATAAAAAGAATACACCATTATCAATGGTTTTAGTAGAATGTGCAATATCATATCCCTTTCCACATAATAGAATATTAAATCATAGCCCTTATTTTACAAATGTAATAAGGTATATAGCAGAGCATGATATAATAAAGGAAAAGCATTTCTTAGATTATGAAATAGATTTTTCAAAAAGTTCAATAATAAAAAATTCACATTTTTTAGCAAGTATCTTAAGTAATACCCCATTTCAAACAATAGTCGGAACATTAGATAACATAGAAAAATATATTTTTAAGAATAAGCCAGGAATTATAAAAACAATTAAGAGTTTGAATATACCAATTTTGGCAATAGCAGGAAAAAAAGATGAGATAATACCTGTAAAATTCGTGCAAGAGATAGCTAATCTAAACCCAAAAATAAAAATAAGAATATTAAAAAATGCAGATCACATGGTGATATTAAAGAATCCAAGAATAATAAACAAAGAAATTAACAAATTTTTTCTAGAAAACAAGTTAATTTAAATTGGGAATAATAATTTAATAATAAAGAAAGTAATAATTCCTAAAAAAATTCCTCCAATAACATCATAAATATCATGTTTCTTTAAATAAATTCTCGACCAGCAAGTACCAAAAGCCAAAAGAAAGAATAAGATAGTTAATAAAATTTTATTAAAGTATAAACTAAATAATATAGCCAAGAATAATACTCTAGCAGCATGCACACTTGGAAATGAAGAAGCATCAATTTTTTCTATAAAATTTCTATAAGCTTCATGATTAGGTCTGCTCTTAAAATAAAAAGTCCTTATAAAAAGAGCAATAAGGAGAATAATAATTAAACCTATTAATAAAAATAAGGATAAATATAAATCAAAGAAAACAGAAACAATTATCAAAAATAAGAAAAAAACAAAAGACCCAAAAGAACTTAAATCTTGGATAGGATTAAAAGTTAAATTATAATTTTTCATATATTCTAGTTTAAGAAAGGGTAATATTTAAAAGTTTATAGTATTAACAAAATTTATGAAATTAGAACAAGAATTGGATGGAATATCCATTGATATTAATTTAATACCAGATAAACCAATTTTAGTATTTATACATGGAGCCCATGAACATAAAGATGTAGGTCACATAAGAGATACTGCAAATAAACTATATGAAGAAGAAATAGTTTCTGTTGTTCGTTATTCCTCTTCAAGAAATTGGGATGCTTGGATTGCAGCAGCTACATCTCCAATGGTGCAAATTAGTAGAATACAATCTTTTGATGGAAAAACATATGAACAATGTTTAGATGATCTAAGAAAGGTATTAGGTTTTATTCAAGAAAGGTTTAAGCCTAACGAATTATGGGTTAGTGGTTATTCTCATGGAGGAGGATTAGCAACTCTAATTAGTAAAGAAGTAGAAATACAAAGATTATTAGTATCTTTTCCTCAAATAGAACCTTTTACTAGGGACATTGGTTGTTATCACGGATTTCCAGAAAAACAAGATTTTTTATATGCTATCTCTAAATATAATGGAAGATTAGAAGTTTTAAAATTGGAAAATGATGAAATGGTACCTTCATCACAATCTCAAGAATTATATAACGCAGCAAAATCAATTAATAAATCATTAAAGGTAATTGAAGGAACAGACCACACATTAAAAGATAAAAGACTCCGTGAAAGATATGTTGAGTTACATAAAGAATTCTTCTCTTAATTATATTTATTTTTAATATTAGATTGATAAGGGAATTTTCCAAACTCATGTAAAACTATTAAGGGCATAGCCTTTTTACCAATTCTATTATAAACTAATTTATAACCTTCATTTACATTTTGTAAAGTATTACAAATAGAATTAGAAAATTCTTGCTCAATTTTAGAGTTCTTTTTAGCACCTTGTCTAAGTTCAAAATCAATCCTTAATTTATGTTCATGATCACTACTAACAACATTCTTAATATGAAATTTTCCAGTTACAAATTTAGAAATGTTCTTGTCTTTATAAATGGCTTCCTGAATATTTTCAGGATAAATAAGGAAAGCATGGAATTTCACAGAACCATCTTTTCTTCCAACTACATATAAAAAAGACAGAGGTAAATTAAATTTCCTAGATATTCCAAATTCTAAAAGAATTTGTTGCATATTCCTATAAGTTATAACCCCTCCTATATCTTTTAAATTATAATTTATCATTGGTTCCGCATCTTCAGGTAAAATACTTGTAAAAATTAGTTCTCTATTTTTATTTTGGTAAGCAAATAAGCTTAAAGGATATTGAAATAACATAGGAGTGTCTTCAACATCCCCAAAAAGGGCTTTTTTAATCTTCTCATTAGTATCAGCAAGTCTCCTGATATAAACAGTATCATCAGTCTCTATCCCCCCAAGTATTCCAATATCAGAAGCTCCAAATCCAGACCTTATTTTCTCAGAATAAGTAATTTTTTGTATATAATCTCTCCAAGACTCAGGAAAGTCCTCACCACCAACTGCAAAGTTAATATCATGTTTTTTCCAAGGAAACTTAATCTCAATACCATAATCAACTAATTCTTTTACAAAAGGAGGATAACCAGTAATAATAATCTGCTCAAATTGATTACCTATCTCATTAATTGTTTGTAATATTTCTTCTTTATTAGCCCCAATATTAATAACTGGACAATTTGATGAAGCAAAATCACTAAAAGTTATCCCCGTAACCCAACTACCTAAGATAAATCCATTAATAATCAAAGTTTTTTTATTAGTAATATTAAAATTCTCATCCAAACCTATAGTTAGTCCAACCTTTCCAAAAGAATCTGCTTTATGAGATCTAACCCAATAACACTGCCTACCTGAATGACCAGAACTTTTAACTAACATACTAATGTTATGATAATCTCCATCAACACAAAGATCATTAACTCTTTCAGCATTAAAAACATAATTATGCTTATCTGTTTCAGGAAGATTATTCATAAAATCTTCAACACTTTTTATAGATTTTGGATCAAAATTATTTTTTTCTAAGAATTTTTTATAATGTGGAATCCTTTGCGAGTTTTTACTAAAGGTATATAATAAATATTTTCTACGTATTAATTCTAAATCATCAGGATCTTGCTTCAAAAAAAACTTTTTAAATTTTTTATAATCTTGAATCTTCTTCATAGTCAAATTATGTAAAATAGAAGTAGGGATTAATCGTATAAGTCCTTGCATAAATTTTAATGAACAAATAGGTTTTTAAAGGTTTCTTACATTAGATAATTAATGGGAATAAAAGAAGTGAGAAGCTATTTTTCTAGTCACACAGGGGATGAAAAAAAATTATTAAAATTATTAAAATTTAGTTTTCTAAGTCTTGATAAATTAAAAAAAAATGGTTACATAGGAGAATGTAAAGAATCAATAGATTACAATCAAATTATTAAAAACTCAAAATTTCCGGAAAAATCTCTACCAGAAAAATATGTAGTAAAAGAAATTTTAAAAAATTATCAAAATGTAATTAATGTTGCACATCCTTTAACACAAGTAAATGTAAACCCTCCACCCACAAATTTATCAATAGTAATGTCATCAATCACAGCAAAGTATAACGAAAATGGAGTTTGGGATTTTTTAGGACATTCTGCAGCAATATCAGAAATGCTTACAATTAGTATGTTAGCTGATCTTATTGGTTATAATAAATCAAATACAGGAGGAATTTTTACATTTGGAGGAACAGCATCAAACCTTTATGCAGGAAGAATAGGAATAAGTAAAATATTAAAAAATTCTAGAGATAGTGGTCTTAGAAATGAAAAAGTAGTATTTATTTGTTCAGAATTAGCACATTATTCAACAGTAACAGCAGCAATTTGGTTAGGTGTTGGAAAAAACAATATAATAACTATTCCATCAAATGAAAAAAATGAAATGGATTTAAAATATTTAGAGAATACCTTAAAAAAACTAAAAAAAGAAAAGGTTTCAATAGCTTGTATTTATGCAACAATAGGAACAACAGATGCATTTGGAATAGATCCTTTATTCAAAATAAATCAATTATGTAAAAAATTAAAGATTAATACACATATTCATGCAGATGCAGTAATTGGTTGGGTTTACTTAACTTTTAAAGGTTATAACTTTGATTTAATTAAAGATAAAAAAATTGCATCTGAAATTAAGTATACCTATAATCAAGTAGAACAAATAAAATATGCTGATTCAGTAGGAATAGACTTTCATAAGACAGGATGGACAAATTATTTATCAAGTTGCTTTATTTTAAAGAACAAAGAAGATTTTAAATTAATAGAGAGAAACAAAGAATCGACTCCTTATTTATTTCACGGTTCAGGTTACAAACCAGGAGAATACACTTTAGAAACAAGTAGGCCTAATTATGCTCAAAAAACATTAGCAAATATCCTAGGTTTAGGTAAAGAAGGATATAGAGAATTAGTTATACACTTATTTACAATAAGACAATATTTTGAAGAGCTATGTGAAAAAGAAGGAATTCTAGTATTAAATAAAAAAAATAACTTCTTTGTAACTGACTTAAGGTTATATCCTAATAAAGTTGAAAAAGATTATTTCAAAAAAGAATTAGAAGAACAATTACCACTAAAAAAAATAGAGGAAATAAATGAATATAATAAAAAGATAGTAGAGATAATGGAAAAAAATTCAAAAAAAGAAGAGTCCACACTATTTTCATTAAGTAAAAAATATAAGTCTACAAAAAAAGGACATCCTATTTATTGTATTAAGTCATTTCCAATGAGCCCTTTTATAGAAAAATATCATATGGACAAGGCATTAAAAGATCTTCTTAGAGCAAAAAAAGAAGTAACCCCTATATAGTTACAACAGTATAGAAAACAATATAAACAATTAAAGATTATTAACCTGTATGAGCGCTCCACTAGTTAGAAAAGACAATAGCAAACTAGAAGAAATTCTAAGAAGGTTTCCAGGATTAGAAAGAGTTCCAATATTAGGAAAAAGAATATTCACAAGAGAACAAGTCTTAGAAAGTGGATCATCAATAAAATTAGGAATTTCTCAAGGAGAGATTAGTAATCAAACCTTTGGAGCAATTATAAAATATGTTGCAGTCTCAAATCCAAATTTACTAAACGTTATTTTTGAAGGAATACAACTACCAGATTATGCTGTAGAAGCAGTAAAAAATAGGGGTTTTGAAATACCCAATCGTATTTCCATGCATATTGAAAATGAACACGCAAGAGATTGTATCGCCTATTATGTAGGAAGCCCAAATGGTTGGGGAAGTTTAGAAGATGAAAGAAGAATATTCCATAACTTAATTAATCATAGAAATGATGCTCTAACACCTTTTGAAGTTGGTTTTAATTCTAAAAGTGCATTCTCTACAATAAAATTAATGTTTTTGCTTGCTAGTAGTCATCCAAATACTGCATTCAGAAAAGGAGCACCAGCAGTAAACAGGAGAATGAATGGAGTCTTTGACTTAAGACATATTGAAGGGAGTAAAAATTATTCAGTATTAGAAATAGAATATTTTCCACAATTCAAACCGCATATTAACGGAGATCTTTATACATTAGGAGTTTTAGTAGCAGGAATAGATTCATTAGAAAGAGAAGGAATAAAAGTCACACAATTAATATCTCCCTTTGATGAGTCAACAGAACAAGTAAAGTTAGGCTTAAACCAAAGAGGAATTGAATTTTCATTAGAAGATTGTAGATTTGAACCAGGAACTCAAGTTCATACTTATAGATTTGATTGGAAAGAGGAAAGTAGAAGTTTTTGGAAACGTTTAGAATTAGTCTTCCGTGAATTAGACGAAAGAAAAAAATTCTCTCGTCTTGGAGTCCAAGAACAAGAATATGAAACAGCTGCCGAAACAATAGCTCAACAACAAGATAGTTTAGAATATGTTGAAAGAAAAGCATATGAAGAAACAGTTGCAAGACTTAAAGCAGAAACAGAAGCTGCAGAAGCAAGAGCAGAAAAAGAAAGAATAAGAGCAGACGCAGAAGAAGCTAAAAGAGGACTAGATGCACAAACAAGTACAGTTAATGATTTAGTAGATAGAGTCAATTTAATAGCCCATGATGATGCTCATTTAGCTGAAGATTCTAAAGATGATCTAATCAATTACCTAACTAGATTAAGAAAAGAATTAGAAGAAGGAAAAATAAAACAACAAGAATTCGATATAGCTAATAACTTGATAGGCAGAGTAATTGAAAGACAACAAAGATTAATGAATAATGAAAGAAGTATCATGGGATTAGGAGCAGGAGATACAGAATTCTACTTAGATGAGATATTAGACCATTTAGTAGAAACTGTAAGAGTAGCTTATCCTAATTTAGATATAACTTACGATAAAGGAAGTTATAGGAAAAAAACAAAAGGAGATAAAGAGATATTAGGCGCTGCGATAGCAAATATAATAAAAAACGCAGCAGAGGCATCGCAACCAAAAAATGCAGATAAAGGAAAGTTATATGTCTATGATGGAGAAGAACAATACGGGGATCAACGTACTTTTGCAGTAATAGGTTGTTATCAAACAGGATCTGCTCCAGCAGAAATATTAGAAAGATTAAGTCGTGGTCAAAAAATAGAAAAAGAGCAAAGAGCAGTTGATACGAAAAAAACTAGTTATGGAAAGGGTTCTATAACAAGCCATAGAATATTCACTAAACAACATAGAGGTTCATTAAGTTATAAGTTAATAGAAGATGTAAATCCACAAGATATAGAAGACATAGGATTTAATAGACAAGAATTTATAGATCAAGGTTATAGAGTATTAACATTAGCCAAGTGGTAGTTATCTTCTAACAGATCTTCTAGAATTAATAGGAATTTCTTTGCCCCTATATATATCCATAATCTTATTGAACAATAAAGTTTTATAAGTTTCAGGATGATAACCAATAGAGCTTCTTAGTGAAGGAATCTCCATAGCATAAACATCAAATCCCCCTTGTGTATAAGGTAGAGCATTTAAAATATAAGGTTGATCAATTTCACTTTTCAATGTAGTGTTAATTAAAACTCTAGAAAGACCTCTCAAATGACCATTTTTCTTCCATTCAACTAAATTTCTAAACACATCTCTTCCAGAAAAATCAATATCTTCTAGTCTAAAACAAATATCTAACAAAACTATATCTTCAATTTTAAGAGTTAATTCCTGCCATTCAGAAAGAGATAAAGCTTTCTTAAGATTTACTTGAGTATATCCACAATTAAGATCATCAACTACAGAAAGAACATCCTTCTTAATTTCAGAAGAATCATCACAAACAACTATTAAGCCCTTTTCATATTGATTGCTCATTTTAATTATCTTTTAACTATCTTATTCCCATTAACAGGGTTAGCTATTCCAGAATATATACCCTCAACAGTACCTGATAAGATAGATTCATAACTATTAAGGTCTAGTACACCTTGTGTTGCTTGCCTTCTAAGGTTAGCTGTCCTCTTTAAAGTGTAAACATTAAAACCACTTTGTTCATAATTCGGAGAACTTAAAACACGAGGATCACTTAAATGAGATATTAAAGTGGTATTAAGTAATAACTTAGTTAGACCAGATAATTTTCCATCCTTTTTCCACCTAACTAAGTAAGTAAAAACATCTAAACCATTATATTGTGTGGGTCTATAAACAACATGAGTAGGACTTCCTTCTCTACCATCAACAGGCAATAATTCATAGTCTTGCACAACGTCATCTGGAAGAGCAGAACTTCTAAGATCTACAGCATCTTCCAAATTAACATCTAAAACAACTAAATCATTCTGCGTAATTGCAGTATTTTCCCAAAAAACTAAAGAAAGCAATTCCTTAATAGGCAATTCTTGATAACCTAAATCTTTACTATAAGCAACTTTTCTAATTACATCTAAAGCATCTCTTCTATCATCAATTGCCAGCAATCTACCTCTTAAATCATCCAACTTACAACACCCCTTACGATTAAAAAAACAAAAGATTTTAAAAAAATTATCTTCTAACTACTCTTCCACCATTAACGAAAGGTGCAGTGTTCTTATAAATTCTTTCAACCATGTCTGATAAACTACTTTGATAACTTTGAACATCTAAGGCACTACCTGTCTTTACTCTCTGTTCATGAGGAGCAGTATTTCTCCTTAAAGTATAAACATCAAATCCACCTTGTGAATATTTAGGAGTGTTTAAAACATCAGGAGTTGTCAAACTAGTTTGTAGAGTAGTATTAAGTAATAGCTTAGTTAGACCAGATAATTTTCCATCATTTTTCCACCTAACTAAATATTTAAAAACATCTAAACCATTATAATCTACAGTAGGTCTAACCTCAGAGACAACTGCAGGATAGTCAACTATCTCTCCAATAGTATCAGGGTCATCTAATCTAACTTCATGCACATCTTCAGGTGCATTTAGATCTAATTCAACTTCTAATACAGGTTTTTTACGATCTTGAGCATGTTTAAAACTAATATCCAAAATAACCAAATCATTTTGTTTAAGATCGACATTATTCCAAGTTACTAATTCCAAAAGTTGATCAACTGGTAATTCAGCATAACCTAATCCTTTACTTTTTGCAACTGCCTCAATTACTTGTAATGCATCCTTACTATCATCAACTGCTATTAATCTTCCTTCAAACCTACCCATTTTAATTACCTCCTCACAATTCTAGTACCATTAATAGGTCTAACACTTTTATCTCTTATAATTCTATTAATATAACTAGCTAATTTAGGACCATGCCTAGCAAAATCAGTCACATCTATTTCTCTTTCTTTTTTAGATTCTGATTCTCTTCCTCCAAGACCAAGAGCATCACCAATCACACCTGCAACCACATCTAATAAACCCCCTATATTTTTAGATTCTTGTCTTCTCTCATAAGGTTGTTCTCTTTCTCTTTGCATAGCATAAACATCAAATCCCCCTTGCGTATAAGGTAGAGCATTTAAAATATAAGGTTGAGTAATTTCACTTTGTAAAGTGGTAGCAATTAAAACTTTAGATAATCCTTCTAATTTCCCTTGTTTTCTAGCCTCAACTAGTCCACTAAAAACATTTCTACCATCAAACTGAACTTTATCATGATAAACCATCTCAGGTATTTCTTCATGTCTTTCAATCTCTCCTATAGCACTATAAACTGGAACTGTAGATGCAGGAACAACAACACCTTTTTTTGTTGTATCTTCTGCAAAACCAAAGTTTATATCCAAAAGCAATAAATCCAATGGATGCATTCCTAAGTTTTCCCAATAAGGTAAATTCAAAACCCATCTTCCATTAGTAGTAGGTTTAACCATTGTCCTAGGCAAATCAAGCCCTTCAAAATCATAACCAGTATCATTCATTAAAGTTCTAGTTAATTCAACATTGGTTTTATCATCATCAAGCATGAAAATTTTAACATAATGCCCATCTATAACTAACTTATCCTTTTTACCAGAAATTGGTTCAATAACTGAACGATTTCCCCTTGCTAAATCTTTAGGATCATATTCATTTATTCCCATTTTAACTAATTAGTAACAACATAATTCCATTATAAATATTATTCTACTAAATAATATATTTTAAAGAATATCACTAAATTAAGGTTACAAATAAAAATCATCAAATGTAAATTTTTTAACCTGATTTTTAATTATATCAAATCTATTCTTCATACTCTTAACTTTGCTAGATAATATAGGTAAATTATTATTCAATCTTAAATTAATTTCAGAATAGCCAGGTTTTGTTTTATAAAATTTGAGAATATCTTTAATTATCTTATCAAGATCATCACAAAGATTAATTAAAGTATCAAATTGGTTATGATTGTCTAAACCAGTAACATATTTATCTTTAAGTTCATCTAAATTCTCTTTTAATTCACTAATTTTAGAAACAAAATCTCTTTCCAATTTATCAATCATCCAAACATAACTAGTTAAGAATCTCTCGTTCTGCTTACTTTCAACCATAGATTTAAGTTCATTCAAATTTCTTTCAAATTCATCAATAAGAGAACCAACTTTAACAATGGACATATTAATAATATTAATTTCAGATATTTAAGCTTTTATTTATTAATATTTAACTTTTATAATTATATATTTAAAAAAGATTAATAACTCTTAGCCACATAAACTAAGTGGTTTGCTTTTTGAGAACAAATAACACATTTTAATCCATTTCTAACTCTTTCTTCTTCAGGATACAAAGTACCGCAAACATTTCCACCTTCAGTGTCGGCTTTTAATTTATCTGCACATTCTCTTCCAGAATTCGTAACACTACAAAAAGGAACTTTAACAAAACCTCTATGTTCTTTAAGTAATATTTTCAAATCTTCATAAGACTCAGCCTCTCTAGTATTTCCTTTAAAATAATCATTAGCCCTATGCTCTATTTCTTTATCTAATTTTAAAGCAAATTCTTTAATCTTATCAAATAAATCATCACTCAAGACTGTCTTTTTCCCTTCTTCAGTTCTTAAAGAAACAGTATAACTCTTCTTACTAATTTCTTTAGGACCTATTTCTATTCTTATTGGAACACCTCTCAATTCCCAGAAATTATACTTATAACCAGTAGTATTATCGCTATTATCAAACTTAACTTTATAACCGTCTTTTCTTAATTTTTCTTCTATCTCCTTGCATTTTTTAATTACTTTTTCACTTTCTTCTTTTTTATTTACAAATATAACTGGAACAATAACGATTTGGATAGGACACATATCAAAAGGAACAACCAATCCTTTATCATCTCCATGTATACTTATCAAAGCAGCCATAATTCTCCAAACACCAGGACCAAAACATGTTTGATAACAATAATGTTCTCTTCCATCTTCTCCTAAAACTTTAATTTCATAAGCCTTAGAAAAATTTGTTCCTAAATCATGAGTAGAAGCAATTTGTAATCTTCTACCATCTGGAACTAAAGTATCTGGAGTAAAAGTAGCATCTGCTCCTTTAAATTTATCCCATTCAGGCCTTTTGAAATATAAAAAAGGGATCTTAACCTTTTTTTTAATTACATCATCACAAGTCTCTAAATCTTTTTCAATTTGATCTAAAGCTTCTTGATGTTTATAATAAACATTATGTGTTTCAAAAAATAAAAACTCTCTCCCTCTTAAAAAAGGCCTAGTTGTCATTTCATTTCTAAAAGCTGGAATTCTGCTTTGGTATCCTAAAAAAGGCAATTCTTTATGGCTCCTAAACCATAAACTATAAACAGGATATATCTGCGCTTCACCTGTTGGCCTTAAAGCAAACCTCTCCTCTATTGGTTTACTTCCAGCTTCACTAACCCAAAATACTTCAGGAGTAAAACCAGCATGTTCTTTTTCTTTAGTTAAATTTTCTTCTTTAACAACAGTAGGAAATAAAAAAGCATGGTGTCCTTGTTTTTCAACCTCTTCTTCTAGATATTCATAAATTTTTTTTATAATTGAAAAACCCCAAGTGCAATGAACTATAAAACCTTGAATACCAAATCTTATATCAGCTAATTCTGCTTTTTGAACAACTTGAGTATACCATTCAGAGAAATCTTCTGATTTTTTTACAGTTATACCTTTAATGTCTTTATCCATTAAAAGTTCAGATTATTAGTATTTTATATAGTTTATTCTTTCAATCTCATTTTAAGTTCATCAATACAAACTTTATCAATTTCTACTTTTCTTAAAGAAGTAAATACATTCCTAAAATAGGTAGCATCCTGTTTGCCTAAACCATAAGGCAATTCATAATGTTCTTCCCATTGAAAAAAATTTCTAACAGCATCTAAATCATTAAATTTTCTAAAAGGATCTCCACCAGTTTGCACAAGCATTAAACCATTAGGTAAATATAAAGGTCTAACTTCCCGCTCTTGATATCTCCAAACCATAGGAACTCTAACCCCAATACTTTCAAGAACCAATTTATCCAAAATTCTATTTCCTTTCTCACAAGTTTCCTGTAGATTATGTGCAAGAGAAGCCAATATTACTTCTCTAGTAAACTCTTCACCTGTTAATTCTCCAGAGTTATATTTAGCAACAAGGTCTTCTTGAAATGGTCTTAAGTATTTAGACAAGGCTAACATAACTAAATAAGCAGGAGACCTTTGTAAAGCGAATAAGACAAATCTATTATAGTTATGAACATAATCTGCAACAATATTCCCTTTATGATCTGGTAGGCAAGCTTCTAAACCTACCTCAGAAAAATAAAAAACAGGAGCAGTAAATTTTCTATCATTTTTAATTCTACCATCCTCACCTATTTCCATATTAGGAGTAGCAGCACATATTAAAAGATTGGGATGTCTTTGAGGCAGTCTATCTCCTAAGTAACTATTCCAAGTATCCACATCACTAAAAAAACTAATAGGTTTAAGTATTCTTTCAGCAACATCTCTTAATTGTGAAAATCTTTCTTTATCTAGAATTTCTGAATATCTTTTATCTAATCTAGTTCTTACTAATTCTAATTTTTCTATAAGACTTCCAACATCTCCATGATATACTATAGACATATCAAAAAAGAAGAACAAAAAATTTTATAAGTTTATCATTCCATTACTATCTCATTCCATTAGGACTTCTATTATTTAAAGTACGATACATAGAAGAAATTCTATCCAAATTAGATCTTTCAACATAAATAGTTCCACCTTCAACAACCAAAATCCCTCTCTTTTCTAAAACTCCTTTAAAACCATCAAAAAATTCCCTTCTTGGAACACCTGCAGCTTCAGCAATTGCTTCTATTCCATAAATTTTAGTTTCTCTTTTCTTTTCTCTAGAAACTTGTGCCAAAGAATCTGCTTCTTCTCGAGTATATTGATGAGGAACCCATTTGTTATCATTCCCAGGTTCATCAGAATTATAAATATCTTTTAACAAAACTTCTCCTTTTTTAGAAACTCTATAAGTGATTCTAAGTTCTGGTAAATAATTCATCCCAAAACTCACCCTAGACTCTTCTCCATATCTAATTTTAGCATTAGCAACTATAATTTCTCTAATGTCTGTTCTATCAGCCCTATAAATTTCATTTCCAACTAAAAGAAATTGAATTTCATTTCCATTTACATTTAAAGCAAAGGAATAGGTTCCATTAAAATTTCTTATTCCAACAGATTCATAGATTCTAGATTTAACTTGTGTTAAGTCTCTGACATTAACTTTAGGGGCCTCATATTTAGGAACTTCAAAACCAGTCTGTTGTAATACTCTCCAAACATTAGTATAAAGATTAGCCTGCTCCCTTAAAACACTCGCTCTAATAATATGCCCATGTTTGGTTTCAATTAAACCATTAGTTATTGCATCATCAAGTCCTTTTGAAGTAATATACAAAGCATTGCAAGTTTCAATTTTAGAAGGATAACCCACACCAGGTAGAATGCGCAAAGCATAAATCAAAACTACTGGACTAACAGATTCACCAGAATCTTCATCATCAAAACAATCAACTTCTCCTATAACTCCAGCAAATTCTTTAACTTCATCTACTCTTCGCCTCATAACTCTAGACTCTATACCAGAAATTTCAACAGCCTCATCAAAACTTAATACATCCCATAAATCACATTGGCCTTTTGGAAAAACTAATTTTCCATCTTTATATAAACCTTCTTTCCCTATATTAAGAAAAAATTTAGCAATCTTATTAGGATCATCAATTCCAATTGGATGATAACTTAAATCATTTGCTGCAGCCCTAGTTTTATCAGAAGAACCACCATTAAACTCAATTTCAAAATCATCAAAATCACTAATACTCTCATCTAATAAACCAGGTTCAAAAGTCACACATTTCCACCTAAAAACAAAAAATAAAGATAATATATAAAACTTTAGATCAAGAACTAGACCTTAAAAAACTACCCAAAGTACCTGTTATTAAGCTCCTAGCTCTATTTGCAAAAGCAGGAATAAACCCATCAACTAAAACCAAATCAGAACTATGGGTAGTAGCAATATTGTACCTAACCCTATAAAGTTTAGGGGTTCTAGGTTCCAATCCCCTATCTTTAAGAATATCATCCAATCTACTATAACTAATTTCACTCAAAAGTCTTTCTGGTATTCCTCTCAAACCATAAAAAGCAACAGCACCATTAACTATTTCATCTTCTATCTCAAAACCCCTTTCTTCCCTATATCGTTCCATAATTTCTTTAACTCTAGTTCTCTCAAAAAAAGCAAATGGCTTATTGTCTTTAGTCTTTCTAGTAACAAAATTAAAAGAACTCAATCTTTGAGTTATACCCAAAGCAATTTGTTTTTTAGGCCTATCCCCAAAATAGAAAGCAGAAATATCATTTGCTAATGCATAAACAGGAAGATGTAACCTTACATCATAACCTTCAGCAAAACTACCTTTCGGATCTATATTAATTTTAGTAAGAACTGTATCAATATCTCCTTTTAATTCTTCAACAACTCCTTTAATACCCCCAACCTTACTTCCATAAGTATAATAGACCCCACTATCATTAATTAATAAACCTCTTTCAACTAATAAATCCCTAACTCTTGGAAAATCAGCAGAAGAAATTCCACAAACTGAACTTATTCTTTCTCTCCCAATAATTCTTAGTTCTTCAGAAGATTGTCCTAAATCATCAGATACTATTCGAGCTTCATCACTAGCGGTAGATTCAGGCAATCCTGCTCTTAATGTATTAAGACTTTGGCCAGCAACTTCTCCCAACGTTCCTTTCAAAGGAGCTTTATTACGTGCACCTTGATGTCTTAAAGCCTTCCTATCCCTTGCTCTTAATTCATCTTTTACTTCAGGATCCAAACCTACAATATTTTCTCCATCAATAATTTCAACAGGTTGACCCTTTTTTTTAGCTTCTAATCTTACTCTGACTTCTGGGTCTAATAGATCATCAAATAAAATTCCCCCCTCTGTAAAAACAGGTCCATGAGAACCAATAGCAGAAGGCAAATATTCAACATCTGTATCTGTTTTCAGAAATTCAGAATTTCTAGTAGTATCATCATGAACAATTCTAGGATCTATTCCTTCATTACCTAAAATAGATTGATCACCTAAAACAGGATTAACACTCTCTCCACAATCTACTTGAACAACAGATCCAACAAAATCTCTAACATATCTAGAAACAATAGTATCAAACAATTGATAAAAAGTATCACGTTGTTCTGACCTTTGAGCTCTTGCGGTTTTTCTTGTATTATCTTTAAGTAAACTGTCTTTAGCATTTAATATTAACTCAGGAAAAGCACCATATAAAGTACCTAATCCTGAATCATCTAGGGGTTTATGAAGATTTACAGCAACATCATCAAATAATCTAATTTTTATAGCATCAGCAGCAGCAACTCCTCCTTTTTTTACCAAATTATGGTTTCTAGCATATTGTTCCATTCCACTCAAAGATTTTTTCGTGATTCTAGCAGCACTATCATATTCAACAACTTGATTAAGAACATACCTATTACCATCTATCTCAAATTCATTTGTATCAAGTAAGAGAATACCACTATTAACAAGTCTCTGTTCCAAACTTTGACTAAGACTGATAGCAATATCAAGATTAACTAATTCGGAATTAGCTTCAAAAATTTCTTCGTCTCTCTGACCATCAATATTTCCAGAATCATCTAGTACTTTATCCCCTCTATCAACAATTGGTTCCAAAGGATTATCATTAACTACAGTAGTTGAATCATCCAATTTAGGAACTTTGAAATCATTTCTTGACAAATAATCCCAAACATCTAATAAAAGATTAGCTCTTTCTCCCATAAGATCACTTCTTCTATAAATAGGATATTGACCAAAATAATCTCTCTTAATAAGTTGAGCACTAACCATAGATTCTAGGTTATTAACACCTGAATATAAAACATTTAATGCATCATGCAAATTAGAGTAACTTTCACCAGATCTAACAGAAAGAACTCTAGAAGATTTTAAGTCATAAACTAAAACATAAGGCATAATATCTCTATCACTAACAGCTCTTCCAGTAAATTCAGTCATATTCCTAGCTTTTACTTTAAGAGCAGTATGACTCTTTCCAACAGATTTACCCGCAACAACAGGTTTCAAGGTTTCATTCAAACCAACAAAGTTTCCACCAAAATTTAATTGATTACTGTCTCTATCATAATATCCTCTTCTTTCTAAATTAGCAAATAATTTAGCAGTCTTAAGTTCAATAGGATCTTGATAACCTATAGGATAATAATCCAATTTTTCATCAAAACTAATATCTGATTTAATTAAACTTCTAGCATTCATAGAATTATCATCTGAACTAAGATTGTCATTTCTCAGTCCTTCATCAACAATTTCAACAATTGGTTCTATTCCAAAAGAGGGAGCACATACTCCAGGAATTCCAGAAGGAGGGTCTTCTCCAAAATCAAAAGGTCTTAACTCAAATGGCTCTCTAGCAAATGAAGCAACAAGCTCATTTAATTCTTTTGGATCTTCCCCATAAGGCCATCTAGTAATTACGCTTTTTCCATCTAATTCTACTAATCTATCTAAAACAGAAACAGCAAGTTGAGAATATGTTTTATCTCTATCTAAAGCTTGTCTAATATCTTGTTCAGTTATATTACTACCAACAATTTCAGAAAGAAAAGCATCTCTCCCAAATCTAACAATTTGTTCATTAATATCTCCAACCAAACCAATATCTAAAATAGGAACGCCTGTAGAAAAACCAGAAATTCCAGGAGAAACGACAACTGATACTATTGAATCATCTTCAAGTTCATAAAGTCCTCTAAGAATTTCATCTTGCCTAGCCAAATCACTATTTAATCCAAGACCTATAGAAAAATAATTATTCTCAAAATCTTCACCAGAATCTCTAACTTTATTTCTAGAATCAATCAGAGGATATTCTTCAACAACTTTAATTTTTGGAACTCTAAATTCATGTTGTTCTAAATAATTCCAAGCAAGATGCAACATATTAGCAAGACCGTATACGACACCATCTCTTTTCAAACCACCATGAAAAAACTCTAAACCTCCTTTTTCAACCATACCAAGAATAGCATCAGAATCAAAATACAAAGTTCCTTTAGCATCATCTAAACTAAATTTATTTCCTGTTCCATTAGGAAGTTTTTTAGAATATAATAAAAAATAAGGAGGATATTTATCTTTAGAAAATTCAACTCCTAAAATTTTAGAAGCTTGTCTAACCCTATTAAGAACAAAAGTCTCTTGAACACCTAAAACTCTAGCCATATCAGCAGTAGAAATCCTATCAGAAAGTGAAAACCTGCTGCTACCTAAGATTAATTTATCATTTGAAGGATCATAATATCCATCTCTCTCAAGATTAGCAAACAGTTTAGCTGTAATTACTTGATCTTCCTCTTTTAAAGGATTTATTGGGTAATAACCAGAATCTTCATCTAAATAAGATTCTAAATCTTTCCTAACTCTTTTACCAATCTGAACTTCAGAATCAGAAAGAGCTTTAGCAACTACATCAATAGTTCTAGGCTCAATAACTTTTAAATCTCTAACTTCAGAATCAAGTAACTCAAAAGGAGAAACAAGGGAATCTACACTCACAACAACTTCTCCATCTCTTGAATCTTGAGCAAAATGTAATAATAGATTATCTTGATTAAGATCTAAAACATCTAAAGGAAGTCTACCAACAGGAACATCATCAGCAGCAATCAAAAATTGATCGCCTTTAACAACTGCACGAACATCAGCTAATTTATACTCCCCATCTAATTTCAAAATAGGCACATTAGCAGTGTATAATCCTTCATCTTGTTTAGTTAAAACACGTCTAATAACGTGTCTAGAATTACTATCATTCAAGTTTCCAGAACCATTTCTCGCCATTACAAAGAAGATAATCAATAAAATCTATATTTAAGTGTTTTTATGATGTAATGAATATTTTATGATTATACAAAAAAATAAAAGAGAAGTTTATAATAGTTTTAAAAATCAAACTTAAAAAATGAAAAAATTAGAAGTAGTAATATTATCAGCAGCAAATTTTAATGAAATGAGAAGACTACTTTTAGGTGAACCATTATTTCTAGATGAAGATGAATCCCAATTTTATGGTACTGTATTAAGACTAAAACCATATAAAAAAAGAGAGTTAGTAAGGGAATTAGGAACAGAAACTGCAAAAAAAGCAAGAGTTGTAGATGATGATAATTATATAAATTTAGTAGATCCAGTAAAAGCAGATATTTATAGTAATGGAAGATATGGTTTATCTCTTTATAGAATAGGACAGACTCTTAGAGAAGAAAAAAGACCAATTTCAGATTTAACCAATTCAAGTTTATTAACTTATGAAATAGATTTGGAAGGAAAGATAAGAATACCCGGAATAAATCTAGATTTAGATAAAGGATTTCTTGCAGCTTTAATAAGATCAATATTAACTGATCTTGACTTATTACCAGAAACAAAGTTAGGAAAAGAAATATTTAAATTACTAGCAGAAAAAGAAATACATTTTTATGGATTAACAAGAAAGAATGAAAATAAACAACAAAAATATCAATTACTCTGTGAGTATAATGATAGAGGATTAATATATTATGATAAATCTCCAAAATTAGCTAAAGCTTTAATCTAATAAAGTAAAGTAAAGTCTTTTTCTTCCTTTTCCTTTATTTTCCAATCCAACCAACCCTATTTTTCCAATTTCAGAAGTATTCTTAATATGGCAACCGCCACAAGGCTGCTTATCTATTCCATCTATTTCTATAATCCTAAGTTCATCTTCTTTCATATCACTATAATCCCAATCTTTTAGCATAGAAAATTTTTGAGCTTCTTCTTTAGGCATAAAACTAATGTTAACTTCTATTCCTTTTTTAACAAGTTCATTAGCATCCTCTATATATTTAGCCATTCTATCTCTATCAAAATCCTCTAAACTAAAATCTAATCTACTCTTATCTAATCCTAATTGATTACCAGTAAACAAAGCACCACTTTCTTTATGAATGACACTATCCAAAATATGAGCTGCAGTATGCATCCTCATTAACCTATATCTCCTCTCCCAATCTATAAAACAAACAACTTCATCTCCAACTTTAAGTCCTTCATGATCTACTTCATGACTAATCTCTCCATTAAATTTACCTACAAAAACAATTTTATATTCAGAATCTTTACAAACTATTTTACCTTCATCATGAGGTTGGCCACCACCAACAGGATAAAAAGCACTCTTATCTAATAAAATATATTTACCATCTTTAATAGAAACAACTTTAGCATTAAATTTTTTCAAATAACAATCTTTCAAATACAATGCATTTTCCATAAATAAAGCATATACGAAATTTATTTAAAGTTTATGAAAAAAACCTCATTAACCAGAGAGTAAAAAGAAATATTTATATATCAAATTGAGCATAAAAATAATATAAAAGAGGTTAAAGATGTATGAAAAAGACAGTATAAATACTGAGACAAAAATATTAGGGGTGATATTTCTTGTATGACGAAAGTCTAATTCTAGATATTGTTAGAAATTCAAACCAAACAATATTAGCTCTAGATCTAAAAGGAAGAATAATTTATTGGAATCAAGGAGCAGAAGATTTATTTGGTTATGGAAAAGAAGAAGTTTTAGGAAAGTTACTTCCCATAGTTCAAAATAAAAATAGTTATGAGTTACAAACATTAATATCTAATTCTGAAAAAAGGAAAGGTCTAACTTATAGAACACAAAAAACAAATAAAGATGGAAAAGAATTAGACTTAATATTTCAAACAAATCCTATAATAAAAGATGAAGTAGTTATAGGAACTTCTATAAGAATACATCAAACAGAAGTAATAAAAAAAGTAAATTATTTACCATTCAACATCGAGACAAAACAAAAAGAACAAAAAAGGACATTTAATGTAATAAGAGAATTAATAATACTAACTTTATATAATGGTAAAAGGACAATAAATCAATTAGCTTCTGAATCAGGAATTAATTGGCGTACAGTTGAAAAACATTTAACTTATTTAATAGGAAAAAAATTAGTAGCTGAAATATTTAGTTCAGAATATGTAAGAATATTTGAATTAACTGAAATTGGAAAAAGTTATACAGAAAAACTAAAAAATAAATAAAAAAATTTATAAAGGGTAAAATAAAATCAGATTAAGAGGTGACGTTCATTGCCAAAAAAAAGCATAAAGAAAAAAACAATAAATTCTAAAAATGGAAAATTAGAAAAATCAAAGATTAAACATATAAAACCGTGGAGACCATATTCTATAATAAAAAGATTAAAAGAGGTATATAAAATTGAGTAAAGGAAAAGCAATTGCTGTTGCAGCAATAAAAGGAGGAGTTGGAAAAACAACTACTATAGTTAATATTGCCCATATATTAGCTAATGACCATAATAAAAAGGTATTAGTAATTGACGCAAATTTCTCATCACCAAATTTAAATTTACATCTAGGTGCAATTGAAAATGATAAATCAATACACCATTTATTAAATAATAATGAAAAATTACATAATGTAATATGCGAACATTCATTTGGATTTCATTTTATACCAACAGATATTACTAAATTGAATAGTAATCAACATAAATTAAAGAACATAGTCAATGAATTAAAAAATCATTATGATGTTATATTATTAGATAGTGCACCAAGTCCTAAAGATGAAATGTTAGCTGCAATTGACGCAGCAGATGAATTATATGTTGTAAGCACTCCAGATTTGCCAACTTTAACATCAACATTAAAAACAGCAAAACTAGCAAGACAAAATAATACCAAAGTCTCAGGTTTAATACTAAACAAAGTAAAAAATAAGAATTATGAATTAAAACCAGAATCAATGGAAAAGCTAACCGGAATAAAATTAGTAGCTACTATAAAAGATAGCGTTAGAGTATTAGAATCATTAAACAGTATAAGACCAGTTTCATTATTAAATCCTAATTCAGATGTTTCTTTAGAATACAAAAAACTAGCAGCATTAATGGTAAATGCAAGTTATGAAAATCCAAAATGGCATATAAGAGCATTAGGTTATTTAAAAGATGATTTCAAAAATTTAACAACACATAAATTTTCAAAAGGATTAAGTTATTTCAAGTAAATTATTCTAATTGTTCCATCTCATCACATAACCAATTAACTGTATCCTCTATGTGTTTATCTCTTTGTTCTTGATAACTAATAAAAACTCTATAAAAATCAATGACAGATTTAAGAGGTTGAAAATCAGAAGCAAAGATTCTAGAATTAAAAGGAGGTTGAATTCTTTTAATAGAATAAGCGGTTCTCACTGCATGATTAGGTTCAGTATCCATATAACTAACTGAACTCAAAGTTAACCCCAATCTACCTGCTAAGCCTTCAAAAACAGCATATTCCTCAAAATCCCTTAATTTTAATGATTTCCCAATAGAAGCTAAAGTAACTTGTTTATTCTGAGAATTAAAACCAACAACAAATTTATCTAAAGTTTCATCTGTTAAATCAGATTTAATAAGATAAACCTCTCCCAGTTCATTATCTATTGAACTAGCAAGCATCATTGTAACTTTAAAATAATCCCAAAATTGAGATAAAAGATTAGTTATATCTAATCCCATAGCAAATTTTAACCTATCTCTCAAAGACTCAACATTGTAAATATATTCAACCATAAACAAAAACCAAAGAAAAAATTATATAAATTTAATTAAAATCAAAGATTTACTTTCTGCTTCCTACTTTTAGACTAAATACTAAATCCTCTAATTTATTTAAATTCCATTTTATAGAATCTGATTTCTTACGTAATTCACCATTTCTCAAATCAAATTTTAAGAATTCACCATGAATATCCTCAACTAATTCTTTAATTTTAGAAACACTATCAAAATTACCTGCAATTGCATCATGAACTGCTTTTCTTCCTAATTCTCCTGTCAAATCCGCCAATCCACTCAAATAGGTTTCAGGAGTAACTCTCAATTCTTTTAATGCAGGAAATCTTTTATTTTTAACAACTTCATAAAAAACAATAGCTTCCACAAATTCTTGAAAAGCAACATCACTAATACCTGTATCATAATTTTTATTTTTATCTAATAAACTAATCTTAGAATTTATTTGTTTAACTCCAATCTCAGCGGTCTTAAGATCATTCCTATGTATAGAATATATTATTTGTTTACTTAATTTAATAATCTCTCTAGATATTGATATAGTCCTTTCTCTATTTTTATCAAACTCTTTTAATTCTCTTCTTATGAATTCAAATTCTTTTTTATTTAACATATATACTCTATAAAACAAAAGAATATAAATCTTCCTGTAAAAAATATAGAAATGTCTGATTTAACAGAAAAGTTAGAACAATTAAAAGAAAGGTTACAAAGACACGATCGGGAATTAATTCTATTAGAATTTAATTATGTAGGATATAAAGGAAAAGAACCAGAATTTAGACCAACAGGACAACATAGGGTTATAATTATGGGAAGAATAAGAGACCCGTATTTAATTATAGAGCCCCCTAAATCAAGAGAGTATAAATATCTAAGACATATAAGACCAAATGACCTTCAAATACCAATTGCTCCAGAATTATTAATGTTTGCAAAATACAGCATGATCATAAATGGCCATGAAAGAATTACTGAAGGAACAATACCAAGATCATTAGAATCCCAATTAAGTGAAAAACCAATAAATGACTCATTAGGAGCTTTATATTTTGAAGGATTTACAAAAGAAGCAATAGTTAAAGAAATTGAAAGAACATGCGGAGACCTCATAGGAGTAGGACCAACAAGATTATATATTGGAGACTTAGAAGTTAGAAGATATTTCTCAGATGAATCAGGTCATCTTTACTTTGAAGCAATAGATGATAAAAAAACAACTTATCAAAGAGCATTAGAAATATTAGATAAAGATTAAACATATCTCTTAGCTAGTTCTAAAGGATTATTTCTTTCTATCTTATTTTTAATACTTAAGCTCTTATTAACAACAGCAATTAATAATTTATCTAATAATTCATTTAAATCACCATGTAATATTCTATTTTCAACTTGTTTAGCAATTTCTTCTTTATAACTGGAATTCTTCTCAACATTAAGTAAATCATGATAAGCCATAACCTTAATTAAATGAGTATCCAACTGTTTAATCAATCTTAAATCTTCTTTCAAAGAATTAATTATATTATCAATATCATCACTATTTGCCTTTTTATTGATTTTTTCTAAAGCATCAATTACAACAGAATAATAATGATCCTCTAAAGTAACTAAAAGATTCTTTAATTCTAAACTATGACTATTTATTACTTTAATTTTACCGCTTATAGAACTAATAACCAAACTAATCTTATCTTTCTTATCATTAAGTTCTTCATATTTATGCAGATCTTTAATTAAAGCCTTAACATAATTACTTATAGTTTCAGCTTCACTTTCTAATCTACCTAAAGCTAAAGCAGAATAATCAACATCAACTTGGCTTAATTCAAGTAACAAAGAGGAATCACCTTGATACATTGGAGTACTTTCTTGTTCTTCAACTTCTTGAAGTTCATCTTCATTAGATTCTACATCTTCAACTTGTTTAACTTCCTGTTCCTTAATCTCTAACTTTTCTTCATCATCAAATAAACTACTAGTATTCTCCAAATGTTTATCAAAGGAGTTATTCTCAACTTTATCCTGGCCTTCAAATAATGAAACTTCATCAGAACCAAGAACCTTATTTACTTGATCCATAGAAATCTCATCCTTTTTTATAAAAAAACCCTTTAATTTATCAAAAAAGCCCATAGTTTTCGAAACAACTTTCTATTTTTATATGTTACTCCTCTATAAAATATACTTCAACAAAGCTAAGTTTTAAATATAAAAAGAAAAATAAAAAATAGAGGTGATTAAGTGAAAATTGGTTTTATTGGTTTAGGACGTATGGGTTATAATATGGTTCTAAACTTATTAGATAATAAACAAGAAGTTGTAGCATACAATAGATCTCCAGAACCAGTAAAAAAAATAGCAAAATATGGAGCAATTCCTGTATATTCTTTAGAAGAATTAACAAAACAATTACCAAAAAGAAAAGTAATATGGATAATGGTAACTTCATCTGCTGTAGATCAAATAATTAAAGAATTATTACCTTTATTATCAAAACAAGATATTATAATAGATGGTGGAAATTCATTCTATAAAGATTCAATTAGAAGATACAATTTCTTAAAGAAAAAAGGGATTCACTTTCTTGATGTAGGAACATCAGGAGGAATAGAAGGAGCTAGAAGAAATGGCTGTTTAATGATCGGAGGAGATAAAGTAATATTTAATTATATAGAACAAATCTTTAAAGCAATTGCTCAAAAAGAAGGTTATGGTTACATGGGCTCTACTGGCTCTGGTCATTTCGTCAAAATGGTTCATAATGGTATAGAATATGGAATGGTCGCAGCAATAGATGAAGGATTTGAAGCACTAAAAAAGTATAAAGATAAATTCAATATAGATTTAAAAGAAGTTTCAAAAGTCTATGCACATGGTTCTATAATTGATGGAAAATTAACAAAGTGGTTATACCAATCATTCACAACTAAAGATTATCTAAAAAACATATCATGTGTAGTTCCAAAAGGAGAAACAGAGGATGAAATGAAAGAATTAACAAAACTAGCTGATATGCAAATACTCAAAGAATCAATAAAATTAAGAGAAAAATCAAGAAATGGCTTAATTTGCGCACAGATGATCGCTGCTATGCGTAACCTTTGGGGCGGCCATAAAGTAAACAAAAAGTAATTAAATTCTACCAATAGCTCTGTCTAGCAATAAACTAACTGCATGAACTGTAGTTTCTAAACGTTCATTTTGTAATCCTAATCTTATTAATGCACTATGTTTCTCATTAATAGAATTTACCAATATCCCAATTGCAT
>JAGVZM010000022.1 GCA_018302545.1 Candidatus Woesearchaeota archaeon
TATTTCATAGTATATAATTATAGGAAAAAATAACGTTTAAATAAGGAACTACTCTCCAGAAGTTATAAATGAAAGTCTATATAATCCCCACAGGATGGGATAGGGAATTAGTAATAAAAACAGTTTTTAAAGCAGGGGTAGATAAGGTTTGTTTAATATCTGTTTATAGAAAAAAAGACCATAATTATAGTCCAGCTGATAAGGTTACAGAGAAGGTTAATGATTATTTAATAAAAAGTTTAGGAAACTTTACTAAAGTAGATATATTAAATGTTAATTATATAGACTTTAAGGATATAGTTACACAAATAAATCACTATTTAAAAGAAAATGAAGGTAGTGATTTCTGTATAAATATTTCTACTGGTAGCCATATGGTTGCTGCTGCACTTATGTTTGTTGCTTATATGAATAATATAGATCTAGAGTATAGTGTTGGTGAAAATCATAATCCTAAAATAATGAAGATGGTTTTTCTACTAAAGAAAAAAAATTATTAACTAAATTAAAAAAGAAAAAAGTGATTGATGTTAAAGATTTTATTGATGGAGCTAAAGGCAATATGGAAAATAGGTTAAGAAGTGAATTTCATTATATTTGCAAGAAACTTGAGAAGCAAGGATTTGTTAAAATTAATAATAAAGGGAAGAAGTTTGAAGTTAGTTTGACTAATTTTGGTGATTTATGTATTGAAGATTGATTATTTTTTTGTGTTTATTTTATATAGATAAATTTTCTTTATTTTTGATTAATTTATATTTCTTTAGATTATTTTTTTAAGTTTAGTTTTTTCCTTCGGGTGATATATATTCAGATTTGTAGTTGCAATTTTTGATATGAGACAGTATCAAGATTTGTTGAAGAGAATTATTGAAAAGGGAGATGTGGTGTTTGAACCTAGAACCCAAACATCAATTATACAAGTTTCTTCTGGATTAAGTAGTTATGATTTGCAAGCTGGTTTTCCTTTAGTTACTACAAAATATGTAAAGCCTGAACTTCCAGCAGAAGAGTTGTTGTGGAAATTGCGAGGAGAGGATAATATTGCCTCTTTGGTTCAGCGTGGTGTTCATTTTTGGACTGCTAATGCTTTTGACAAATATTTGAAAGACACTGGGAGAATTCAAGAAGTTCCAAAGCACTCTGAGAGATGGAATAGTGAATTTGTAGAGTATGATAAAAGAGTTAGAGATGATCTGGAATTTGCTAGGCAACATGGAAGGTTAGGACCTGTTTATGGTTATCAGTGGAGACATAGAAATGATCAAAAAGGCGGTGAAATTGATAGACTTAAAGTAGTTGTTGATGGTTTAAAGAAAAATAGACATTCTAGATACCATTTGTTGAATGCTTGGAATGATGCTGATTTGAACGATATGGCTCTTGGTCCTTGTCCTTTTTGGCATCAATTTACAGCTTCAGGAGATAATCTAGACTTAACAATGGTACAAAGAAGCTGTGATACTTATTTAGGAGTTCCATTTAATGTTGCTCAGGATGCTTTGCTTCTGCATATGATCGCTAGAGAAGTTGGTCTTAAACCGAGAAGACTCGAACACATGACTATCAACACCCACCTTTATCTTGGAATTAGCCCGCGAGCAGATTTTTGGGATAATCCAGAAAATGTTTCTCAATTTAAAGGAAGATTTGCAAAAGTTCAAGACAGAGCGGAATATTTAATGTTGAGAGATTGGTATCTTGAACAAGCCCCTCCTGAATCTGAAGGTAATGGAAATAAGGATCATATGCCTTTTGTTCTTGAACAACTATCAAAAGAACCAAGAGCGCTCCCTATATTAACTCTCAGAGAAGTTACTCTATTTGATGCAATTGAATTACCAGCTGATAAGGTTTTTGAATTGCGAGACTATGACCCTCATAGATGGAAGAGCAAAGCTGTAATGGCTGCTTAATTTAAGATTATAGAGAAAGAAATATAGCTTTGATAAAGGAGACTGTAGAAAATTTATAATTATATTTAATTTGATAATTTGTATGATTAACATTATTCTCTTTTTGTTTATAATAAGTTGATAATTTCCTAAATTCTTCATTAAATTTAAATTAATATGTCTAATTTTATTAATGTTTGGAGAATTTACTTCCCAAGGTTTATTATCATATTCTTTTTGTTTTTCATGTAACCACTCCTTTAGTTAGTTACCTTCTTACGTAAGTTTCAAAACTATAGTTTTCTGCCCTTTCTTCTTTTATTTTATTCCAAATTCTTTCATCAATTTCAGGGAAAAATCTATCACCTTCATATGTTCCAAAAACTCTTGTTAATTCTATTTTTTTAGCATCTGACATGGCTCTTTCGTAAACTCTTTGGCCACCAATTGCATAAGCGAATTCTTTATTTTCTTCACTAGCAATTTCAACTGCTTCTTCAAATGAATGGGCAATTCTTATACCTTCTTTAGTATATAGAGTATTGCTAGTTAGTACAATATTTAATCTTCCGGGTAATGGTTTTCCTATTGATTCGTGAGTCTCTCTTCCCATAATAATTGGATGTCCCATTGTTAAAGCTTTGAATCTCTTTAAGTCTTCTGAAATTTTCCAAGGAATTCTGCCTTTATTTCCTATTACTTGATTTTCAGAAACAGCTACTATGATTGCTAAATCCATGTAATTGAATTTAATTTTTAGATTTATATTTATTATTGTTATATATAGAATATAATTGAATTTAATGTTTAGGTTTATATTTATTATTTTTATTTATAGAATATTTTTCTTTATTATTAATCTTTATCTTCGAGTGATATAAATGTAAAGTTATTATTTCAATTTTTTATGAGTGGTGAAATAAAAGAGGGTAAATTTATAGTTCTAGAAGGCCCAGATGGTGCTGGAAGTACAACCCAAATTAAGTTGCTTGGCAAATATTTAGAAGAACAAAGAGGTTTAAAAGTTCATGTAACTAAAGAACCAACAAATAGATTAATTGGAGGTTTGATTAGGAGTTTATTAACGAAAGATTGGAGATTAGATAGTTATGGGACTCAATTATTGTTCTGTGCTGATCGAGCCCATCATTTACAAACAGATGTAGAACCTGCTCTTGCTAAAGGATGGTATGTATTAACAGATAGATATTATCCATCTACAATCATATATGGTTCAATGGCTATAGATGAAACTAGGAGAGATGGAGATCAAACTGATTATTGGAGATTATTAAGTGATATTAATGCTCCATTTAGAACTCCGGATTTAACTATGATATTAGAGATGGATCCTAAAGAATGTATGAGAAGAATACTCCACTCTAGACCTAGTACAGAATCATTTGAACATGAAGAGGCATTAAGAAAAGTTATGGATAACTATAGGAGATTTGTTTCAGAACAACCAAATGCATTTTTGATAGATGGAATGGGAGAGATTGAACAAATCCATGCAAGAGTTGTAAGTGTTATTAAGGATTATTTGTTTAAGTGAAGTTCCCAATCGCAGCAAGCTGCAGGGTATTGATTTTAAAATAAAAAAGAAAAAATAAATTAAAATTAATTATAAAAAGAGTTTATCTCTTTTTTTTCTTCTTTGCTGCTTTCTTAACTGATTTCTTCTTAGCAGCTTTCTTTTTCTTCATTGGCATCTCCCTTCACCTCCTTTTTAAGTTAATCTATTAGCATTAACTCAATCATAATTTTGGATTTTTCTTTTAAAAAGGTTTTTGTTTTTAATATAAAGTTATGACTAAAACAAAATAAAAAAAGAAAAATAAAATAATTTTATTCAATTTCAAAAATAATTTTTACTTGTGTCTTCAATTGTTTTTACCTTTGTTACTTTTGTTCCCAAAGATTTTGCAATTGCATCTGCTTTTTCTTTTGCATTTTTTGAAGCTTGTGCAAGTAGTTCTGTTTTTATTTCAGTTTGTTTTTCATCTGATAAAGTAAATTGCAAACTACCTATATTTACAAATGTTTTTTCATAATTAGATGAAATTTGTGAAGCATCTAAAATTTTAGATATTCTTGAAAAATCTTTGAAGGTTATTTTTATTGAATTTGAAACTCTAACGCCTTCTTTCACATATTTATTTATATTACTATCCCATTTGTTTAGTAAGTCTATTCTGTAATCTGTAGTCTCTATATCTCTTATTCCTTCAGATTTTATTCTTTCTATTAGTTCGTTAGTTACTTTTGAGTTTTGTGATTGTGTTTCTTGCGAATCTTTTCCTTCAGTTGAAACTGTAATGTAAAGTATTGCCCTATCAGGAGAAAATTCTTGTTCATGATATCCATTTACAGTGATTGTTGAAGAGCTTTGCTGTAATGGCAAGGTATAATTTGTTAATGGATATACTACTTCTTGATCTTTTGTTTCATAAACAAATAAAGCTATTAATAATATTAAACTTATACTTCCAATAATTAATAATGTACTATTTTCTTTCATTTTTGTTTCCTCCATAATTTGGATATTAAGGTATAGATGATAATGTATATAAATATACTTTAGACTTTAGTTTAGTTTGAAGTTATTCAATTTCTCTAGTTCTTTTATCTCTTTTAAAATTATTAGCAATACCAAAACCAGATAAATCTTTATTAGATTTTATTTCAAATACTTTGTAAATCTTCATGTCTTTAGATATTTCATTAATTTGTTTTATAGAATAATTATATTCTTTTACTAATTTTATAAAAAAATCAAAATCTGCAAAATTTGACCATGTTGAATAGATTTTTCCATTTGAATTTAAATAATTTTTAGCTTCTTTAAAAAATTTATGTAATGACTCATGGTCTTTATCAAATAATGACTTTTCTATAACATCTTTTGCTTCAAAATCCGAATATGGTGGATTTATTGCTATAATATCAAATTTTTCTTTTGTTTGTGGAAAAACATCTGCATTTACTGCTTTCATTTTATTTTCTAATTTATGTAATTTAATATTTTCTTGAATATTTTTTACAGCATCTTGATTAATATCTGTAGCAACTACTTCTTTTGCATTTTGTGCTAGAAAAATTGCAATACAACCTGTTCCAGCAAAACATTCTAAACATTTATCTTCTGAACTTGGTTTTATAGAACTTATTAATAATTTTGTGTCTGTTGCAGGGTAAAAAACATTTGGATTAACTATAATTTCTTTATTAAAAACTTCAACCTTGTAAGGTTCTTTACAAAGTTTCATCTTTTCTATTTTATTTTTTTGTGATTCGTAAGTTTTTTGGATTAGATTCGATTGCATTTTAAAATAGAATTATCCTTTTACATTTCCAATAGGAAGGAAACGAACTACAGGTTTAGAAATTCCAGATTTATCTAATGCATCAATTACATCAGTAATATTTTTATATGCTGATCCAGCTTCTTCTGCTAGTCCTTGCATTGAAGAAGATTTGACATAAATTCCTTTTTTCTCCATTTCTCTTTGTAAAGTTTCTCCTCTAAATTCTTTTTTTGCTTGAGTTCTTGACATTATTCTTCCAGAACCGTGTGCAGTACTAGAGAATGTTTCCTCATCTGCTTTTTTAGTTCCTGCTAATAAATAAGAACCTGTTTCCATACTTCCACCAATTATTACTGGAGAACCAACATCTTGGTATAATTTAGATACTTCTGGATTTCCAGGACCTTGACATAAGGTTGCACCTTTCCTATGTACAACTAATTTCTTCTTTTTTCCATCTATTTTAAATTCTTGATATCTGGCTAAATTATGAGCAACATCATAGATACAATGCATATTCATATCTTCTGCTTTTTGTTTAAAAACTTGTTCAAAACTTTCTCTTATTCTATGTAATATAACTTGTCTGTTTGAGAAAGCCATATTAGCTGCACATGCCATTGCTTTATAATAATCTTGTCCTTCTTTGCTTAAGAAAGGAGCACAACTTAATTCCCTATCATTTATTTTAATATTTTCTCTTTTCATAACATTTTCAAATATTTTTAAATAATCTGTTGCAACTTGATGTCCGAATCCTCTAGAACCACAATGAAACATAATTACAATTTGATCTTTAAAAATTCCAAATTTCTTAGCTAATTTTTCATCAATAATATTTTCAGGTTTTACATGTTGAATTTCAAGATAATGATTTCCTGAACCTAAAGTTCCTAATTGATCTATTCCTCTTTGTCTTGCTTTATCTGTAACTTTACTTGAATCAGCCCAGTCTATTTTCCCATTACTTTCAATTCTTTCTAAATCTTCTTTCCAACCGTAACCATTATCTATACACCATTTAGCACCTTGTTCCATAACCTCATTAAATTGTTGATTATTTACTTTAACAAATCCTTTACAACCTACACCAGAAGGAACTGCCTTAAATAAAGTGTTCACTAGATCTTTTATTTTAGGTTGAACGTCTTTGATAGTTAAGTTAGTAGTCAACAAGCGCATACCGCAATTAATATCAAATCCTATACCGCCAGGAGATATTACTCCGCCTTGATCTGGATCTGTTGCAGCAACACCACCAATTGGGAACCCATAGCCCCACTTGTCTTTCTTTAGAAAAGTCTAAAAGAAAAATGACCATCGGGCATGCATAATGCATACTTTTGGATTCCTGGTAGACATGCTACGTTAGTTACCTGATCAAATACTCCTTTGTCCATTACTTCAAGTAATTGTTTTGTTGCAATTACTCTTGCTGGTACGTTCATACCTTGTTTGAAACTTGTTGGAATTTCCCATACAGCTTCTTCTATTTGTTTTATGTCTTTTGGTATATTTGACATAATTAAATGTTAAAATCTAATTCTTATAAGGTTTACTATTTAGCAATTTTCCATAGAACTTCAAAATAAGTTTTTAATGTTTCAGTAATTTCTTTATTTTTAATTATTATGAATAATGGTTTTTCTTCAACTAAAACATGAATACATATTTTTTCATCACCCAATATATCAAATGTAGCTTTATGGTTTTCTACTCCTTCAATAAAACGAACTTGAATTCCTTTTAATTTTGTCCAAGCTGCATCTTTCTTTTTTATACTCGATATGGCTCGCACTTTTAATTTCTTTTTAGCTACTTCTTTTCTAATTCGATTCATTTCCCAAGTTTCAAAGGTCTCATAACTTATTCCTGTTGCTCCTAAAATTGAATATTCATTAGATTTTATAGCTTCTTCAAATAATATCTTTAAACCTTCTTTTCCTTCATAAATTTCAATATAGGTTTTACTTTCATTTGATTTTTCTATTTTTTTAAGATCTGAAATTAGAGATTTAACAAAAGCTTCTTGCTCCTTTATTGAATTTAAAAGATGTGATGGATCTGATGCAGAAAAATATTTTTTTCTTTGTTTGTTTATGTAGTTAACTAAACCCTTTCCTATAAGTTTATCTAATATTTGATATGTTATTGTTCTGTCTAATCCTGCTTTCTTTGCTAAGTCTGATGCTTTTATCTGGTCTTTTTTTAATAATTCTAAATATACTTTAGACTCGTTATTTGTTAAACCAACCTTAATTAATCTTTCATTTAATCCCAACATTATATTTTCATATTAAGATTCTTATATAAATGTTGTTAGTTTAACTTACAACACACATTATTATATATGTTACAATTAATTCCTTTGTGGAAAATAAAATAAAGAAGAAAGAAATTTGGTCCTGGGCATTTTATGATTTTGCAAATTCAGCATACGCTTCTTTAATTCCTGTATTATTATTTCCTTTATTTTATAAAACTGTAATTTTAGCAAATAGTGCTAAAGCAGATTTATATTGGGGTATAGCTGTTGGTGCTTCTGTTTTATTAGCTGGGTTGATATCTCCTTTTATAGGGGCTTTAGCTGATTTAACTAAGAAAAGAAAATTAGTTTTTATTTTAGCTTCAATAATTGCAATTATAGGTACAGGTTTATTGGCGATAACTTCTAGATTAGATATAATTTCTGCAACAATAATTTTTATGCTTACAAATATGGCTTTCACTGTGGCTTTAACCCTATATGATTCTTTATTATGTAATGTATCTAATCATGAAAATAGTGGAAAAATTTCTGGATTGGGTTGGGCTATTGGATATGCAGGAGGCATTTTATGTACAATTATTATTTATCCATTTTTCAAAAAGGGGGTTAATTATGAATTTTTTTGGATTACATTTATTATAGTTGCTTTATTTTATTTGATATTTAGTATCCCTGCTTTTTTTAATATTAAAGAAAGAGAAATTGTTAATTTAGATAAGGTAAAAAATCCAATAAAAGAAAGTTTTAATTCCATATTTAGAACTTTAAAAAACTGGAGACAATACAAATATTTGTTTTTGTTTTTATTAGGTTTTTATTTTTTAACTGAAGGTATTACTACCTTAATGTTCTTTTTTTCTTTATTTGCAAATACTACTTTAAATTTAGAGGCTAGTAAAATTGCAATTTTGCTTATAACTGCTCAAATTATAGCTATTCCGGCTACAATATTAATAGCAAATATAACTGATAAATTAGGACATAGGAAAATTTTAATTTATACTTTAATTGGTTGGTGTATTACTACTTTAATTTTAATGCTTGCAAAAAATATTTATATGGTTTATGGTTTTGTTGTTATTGGTGGTTTAGTAATAGGAAGTAGTCAATCTACAGCAAGATCGTGGTATAATAAAATTATTCCAAATGAAAAAAGAGCTGAGTTATTTGGTTTTAATGCTTTTGCAAGTAAAATTTCAGCTACTGTTGGTCCTGCTTTATTTGGATTTATTTCAGTTTTTAGTGGAAGTCAAAGAATTGCTGTATTCTCTGTATTAATTTATTTCTTGATTGCCTTATTTATATTTATTAAAGTCAAAGAATAATTGTTAATTTCATAATAAGAATTAAATTAGGATTGTTTTAATTTCTTATGTATATAGTTTATATCTTTTAAATATCTATTATAACTTTTGAAAACCAGGATCTGTCTTCTTTTTGTTCAACTTTAAATTCATGTAGTGTAACTGCCTTTGCGTCTGCTATTAATTCATGCCTTTCTCTATCAATAAAATCTCCTTCACATTTTGCATTTAATTCATATTTTCCCTTTGAACATGTTATAATAATACTAAATTTGGAGAATAATAACCCTTCAGTATCTTTTAAGAATATTAATTCTGATAAGAAATCATATAATAAATTCTCTATATCAGAAGCCTGCAAGAATATGTCATACTGTTCTTTCTTTTTTATAGATTTAGTTTCTACCATTATTGATTCTGTAGCTAAAGCTGCATTTTCAAATAATTCCTCTAAATTTTTTCCATATGCCTCAAATAGCACGTCTGCAGTATGATCAAAAAATTTATACTTCATTTTTATTTTCCTCTTGAACATTTCTTCTTTCTATGACTAAATTAATTTGTGCGTGAGTTCCTTGTAAATCTTCTTTTATTAATATATTTCTATCTGTTATTTGTTTTATAATATCCTTTACTTTATATTCTGGTTTCATTTTATCTCCAATTAATATGGAATTTAACATATACTCCTCTGATATTTGTTCTATTGTTAATGATTTTACGGATGATAAGACAAATAGATCATTATTAGCCAAATCAAATAATCTTTTTAAAAATTGGTATAATAAATTTTTCAGATCTCGCGACCTTAAAATTATAGTTCTTGTTGATATTAAGTCAATCTCTTCTACTTCAATTACTAAATTATAAAGTTCTGTTGCCATTTTTGAGAATGTTTTTTCTAGTGATTCTGCATTTGCTTTTAGTGTTATTTCTTCTATTTTGCTTTTCATATTTCTCTATAATTTCGATATTTTATATAATTAACCTTAATGTTGTAATTACTTAATAGTAATCATATATACAAAGGCTTTTTAAGTTTTTTTACTCTCTATTTTTTATGGGTAAATTGAAGAGAAGGGGCATTATTAGAAGAAATAAAGGGAAATTGGCAGTTTTAGGAATAGCAGGAGCTGCTACTTTAGTGGGGGAATCTTCTTTTGGTTTAGTTTCTGAAAATGTTGGAAGAGGTTTAAGTTATTTAGGAGATAGAGTTCATAGTCAAGATCAAGGGCAATATTGGCAAGCATTTCATCAACATGAACATGTTAAGACTAAATTTAAAGGTGAGGGGGAAAAAAAGAGAGAGAAAGATGAAGATATTTTTCCTGATATAACCATAATTGAAAAATGGCCTATTTCTAGAGAAAATGATATTACAATAAAAGATAGTAACGGAGAAGTCATAGCTCAAAGAAGGTCTAGCAGAAGTTATTTGAGTTATGAAGAGATTCCTAAACTTGTTAGAGATGCTTTTATTTTGAGAGAGGATAGAGGTTTTTATGATCATCATGGTGTTAACTGGAAGGGAAAATTAGGTGCTGTTAAAAGATTGATAACTAGTGGTGAATCAGGTGCAGGAAGCGGTTTAACAGAACAAGTTGCAAAATGGTTATTTACTCCAGAAGGCAAATCTAGACCTGCTAGAAGGGGATTAAGTGGGCTTGTTCAAAAGTTTTTTCTAGAGTTACCTTTAGCTATGGAAATAGATCATAGGTATAGTAAAGAAAAAATCGCAGAATTTTATTTGAACAATAGTTATTTTGGAAATGGAAATTATGGTGTAAAAGCTGCTGCACAAGATTATTTTGGAAAAGATGTTAAAGATTTGACTCAAGCTGAATCTCTTTTTTTAGCAGTGTTAGTTAATAAACCTGGAAGAAATCCTAGGGAAAGTCAGGAGTTTGTTAAATATCAAAGAAAGGAATATCTATCTTTTGTTGCATCTTTACATAATTCAGGATTATTAAATACTCAAGAATATCAGGCTTGTAAAAAAGATGGAAGTGTTAAAATTAACGCTAAAGGAATTCCGATTAGATCTATTGTTTTTCCTGAAATAGTTGCTTTGGTTGATGAAGAAGTTGAAGAATTAGACATAAGAGGGTATTTTGGAGATGTTAATCCTGGTTTTAGATTAGTTATTAATACAAGTATAGATAGTGGCTTAACTACAAAATTAAAAGAGTCTGTAGGAATATTAGGAAATAATTTAGGTAATGTTTCTAGAGAAAATTTAGATGGCGGCGCAGTAATAATGGATGAGGAGGCAAGAATTGTTGCAATTGCTGGAAGAAGAGACTATAAACATTTTGGACAAGTTTTGGTACCTGTATTAAAAGTTCCTAAAGCTTCTACAATTAAACCTTTTATTTATGCAACTGCTTATGATCTAGGGATTATAACTCCTGATGATTTATTTAATGATACACAAGAAGGCTTTGAAAATGTTGAAAAACCACCTAAAAATTGGGATGATGAATATGGAAGAGATATGGCAGCTTGGGTTGCTTTAGCTAAATCTAATAATGTTATTAGTAGAAGAGTTTATGACAAATTAGTTGAACATCCTGAGGGATTTAATGTTTTATTAAAAAGATTAGAAGCATTAGGTTTTGATACCACCGCTTATAAAAAATATGGAAAACATGATCGGAATAATACTGTGTTAGGTGGAAGAGAAAGATTAGTTAGTCCAATAGATATGGCTGCAGCTTATAATGTTTTTAATAGGAAGGATAATGGAATTTTTACTGGAGATGTTTTAGCTCCAACTGTTATTGTTGGATTAGAATTCAATGGTACAACTATTGATTATGAAAGGGAGGCTATTCCTGTTTTTAGACCTGAAACTATTGAGAAAATTAGGCCTAGTTTAATCAGGGTTGCTAATGGTGTTGTCGGGAGAATGAATCAAGCTGTTGTTTGGGGCAAAACAGGAACTTATCAGAAAACAGTTTATACTTGGTTTGCTGGTGGTTTTGAATTAGATGGAAATAATTACTCAATGGCATTTTTAGCTATGAATGAAAGAGGGCAGAGTATAGGAGACTTATTTTCAACCCAAGTTATTGGTCCTGTAGTTAGCAACTTTATCAATAGGGCTTCTCCAAAATACAAAGTTGAAATACCTACAGCAACAGGTCTTGAAGAATATTTAAGTGGCAGAGCTGAATGTGATAAATATAGCAACCCTAGAAATATTAGGGAAGTTTTGGATAGTGGACAGGCATTTACTCTAGGAAGTTTGAGTGAAGATTTGGGTGTTTGTTCTGAATTATATCAAGTTGGAAGTAGGGATTGGAGCTACTTTAAATTTTATCAAGGTGTATCTCAAGAGAAGTTATATGAACAATGGAGAGCTCTTGGCTATTCTAAAGAGACTGTAGATTACTTATTAAGTGCTATTTCAACTTACAAAAATGTTGTGGATTTTAGTACTAAAGAAGATCCTCATAGAATAGAAGCTAAAGAAAGACTTGATAACTTAGAAGGAATTAAGAAAACTATTTTGAATTAGAAAGTTTTATAATTGTTTTATTTTTCTAATTTTTTATGTGGGCCCGTAGCTCAGTCTGGTGGAGCATCTGAACTCAAGTTTTTAGAAAAAGCTTGAGCAAAATGATGAAACTCTTAACCAATGAGTGAAATCAGAGGGTCGAGGGTTCAAATCCCTTCGGGCTCATTTTACCACCTTATTTATTTTTTATCTCTGAAAAATTTATTAGAATTTGTTACTGATATTTAATCTATATATTTGGTCTTTCTCTAATTGTTGATAAGATTGTATTTATCTCTCTGAAATCATAGCCCTTATCTAATAATATAGAAATCACTTCAGAATTCTTTTTATTATTCATCTCTTTTATCATTCGCTTTCTACCATACCACCTAGATTAATAATGTGAAAATAGTATTTTTAATTAACCTATATATGTTATATGCTCTAAATACATTAATAGATAGTTTTATAAATAAAAATCAAA
The DNA here is from genome assembly GCA_018302545.1 of Candidatus Woesearchaeota archaeon. Taxonomy (GTDB): domain Archaea; phylum Nanobdellota; class Nanobdellia; order SCGC-AAA011-G17; family GW2011-AR18; genus JAGVZM01. Next base: position 12,763 of record JAGVZM010000022.1, read on the forward strand.
AATCACCATTGTTGCTATATCTGTGGCATACATGCCCCAATCGTCTAGTCCGGTCCAGGATAAAGGCCTCTCGAGTAAACTTTTATAAAAAGTTTAATCAAAAACGGAGAACGCCTTTGACGTGAGTTCGAATCTCACTTGGGGTATTCACTATATAGCAAAAATTTATTTATTCTAATTATTACTCAATCAAATGGAATATGAGGAGGGTACAAAATTAGTTAACAGATATGTTAATAGTTTTAACATTGTAGGAAATTTTTTATTGGGTATTGGAATTGGATATTTATCAACTAAGTATTTCTTAGATTTTAATCAAATATCCTCTGCTTCATTAGCTAATGCGACAGTATTATTAATAAAGGAGGGTTATGAACGTAAAAATCCAGTAAACTTTTCTTCAACTAATATTAATTTAGATTTATCTACGATTTTAGGCACAGTTGTATTCTTGGGTTTAGAGAAACTACTTTAGAGAGTATATAAAGGATATAATAAAGTATTTTATACAATCAAGATAAATATAATATATGGTAAATTATAGACAATTAACGGCTATTCTATTTTATGCTTTAATAGGTTGTGGTGGAAGTGATGAGATTACTAACTATTATGGTCCAAAAAATAAGCAAGCTTGTTATTTTAAACCTGATCCATATGAGTGTTTAACAGATCTTGCTGTAAGGAATTCGGACCCTGATTATTGTTTAAGTATAGAAGACAAATGTTTATCAGAAGGATGTATGTTTAGGGTTGCAATCACTTCGAGTAGTACCCTAACTTGCAGTAAATTTAAAGAAAGAAGATTTCAAAATTTATGTAATAATTTTAAGAAAAGACAAGAAAATGATATTGTCTTAGGAAGAGAAGATTTTAGTTGTATCCCTGAATAAATATATTTTTTTAAAGAAATTCTTATAAATACTAAAACACCAATATTAATAATGGGTTTAGAAGACAGTTTAAATGATGTTGATGCAAGAAGGACTATTAGTTTTCCAGAGCAATTAGAATTAGGTTCTATGAAAAGTTTGTTAGAATATTTATCTAGACAAGGAAAATTTCTTGTTGGTTATGACGTAGAAACAAGTTTTGAGATTGGCAGTATTGAATATCCTACAAATGAACCACCCTATTTTAATTCAGAAGCTAGAGATGAAAGGGCTAAAAATTTGAAAGGCAGACTTACTGATACAGAGAATCAAGCACAAGATCATTTTGAAACTGAATTGGGTTATATTGATAGAGAAGAAAGTGATATTACTATATTTAGTGGTATGAAATTTAATCTAGTTCCTGGTTGGGGAATTAAAGACTATAGGAAAGAGGTTGTTGATTTATGGGATAAAACTAGAGAATTAGTTAATTCTTATTTTCAGCAAAGATAGTTTAAAAAGTAAGATTTAAAATATTAACTAAATTTCTTAATTTATGGCAAGTATATTTATAGATAATTATGGTTGCACTGCGAATTATGACAATGGCCATATAATCGCTGGTATGTTAATAGAATGTGGACATGAAGTTGTCCAAGATATGATTGATGCTGATGTGGTTATAATCAACTCATGCGCTGTTAAAAATGTTACAGTAAATAAAATATTCTATCAAATAAAAAAAGTTAAAGAATTTTCTGATAAGAAATTGATTATTACTGGTTGTATGAGTGTTTCTGAGAAAGAAAAATTAAATAAATATCTAGGAGAGGGGGTTGCTTTAGTAAGTACTCAAAATATAACTCATATTCCAGAGGTTGTTGAGAAAATTTTAAAGAATGAACAAGTAGTTTTGATTAATAAAAGGAAAGAGATTAAATTGGGTTTGCCTAAGCTAAATCCCGATAATAAGATTGCTTCAATTCAAATATCAGAAGGTTGTTTAAGTTATTGTGGTTTTTGTAGTACTAAATTAGCAAAAGGTAATTTAGTTTCCTATCCTAAAGAACAAATTGTGAGAGAAGTTGAGAAATACGTAAAAGGAGGTTACAAAAGAATTAATTTAACTAGTACGGATAGTGCTTGTTATGGATTTGATTTAGGATATAATTTAGTAGATTTATTAAAAGAGATTATTCAAATAGCTGGAGAATTCCAAGTCCGGATTGGTATGGGAAACCCCAAACATACTATCAAATACTTTGATAGTTTATTAGAAGTCATGAAGAATAGTAAGATTATGAAGTTTATACATTTACCATTACAGAGCGGAAGCAATAAAGTTTTAGATGAAATGAAAAGAGGCCATAAAGTTGAAGATTTTATTTATATGGTTGAAACATTAAAAAAAGAAATCCCTGGAATTACTATAAGCACTGATATTATTGTTGGATATCCTACAGAAACTGAGGAAGATTTTTTGAAAACTGTTGAAGTTGTTGAAAGACTAAATTTTGAAGTTATGAACTTAAGTAAATTTGCATCTAGAACTGGGACTTATGCAAGTAAATTAAAACAGCTACCCAGTCAACTTATCAAGGATAGAAGTGTTAGATTGAGTTTAATTTACAAAAATTTAAAGAAGAATAAAATTAATGAAACTATTTTTATTGAAATCCCTAAAGGTTTACCTATAATCCAAAATTAAACTATTCATAGGTCCAGAAATTGTTATTTGGTTTTTTCTTAAAGGATAAAATTTATAATTTGCAAGAACTGTTGAGGCTTTTTCTATGTCTCCAGATACAATTAATGTGCTTGTTCTTTTTTTGTTTATTAATTCTAAGTAACCTGATTCAGAAACAAGGTTACAATTATTTGTTTTCAATTCTTTAGCTATTAATTTGTTAGTACAAGTATCTCCGATTAATATTAGATTATATTCCTCTTTTGGAGATCTACTTACAGGAATTATATTACTACTTAATTGTGTGTTAATGTTTAAGGATTCTGATATTTTAATCGCTGCATCATACTCTTGAAATGTGTAATCATCTGGAATTACAATCAATAACTGATTAGGAATATTATTTTTTATGAATGGAAATGGGTAATCCCCTAATGTTATGTCTTTTTGTTCTAAAATAGTATAACCTGTATAAATGCTTCCAAAAGTTGCTAAGAATAAAATTGATATGAATAAACCTATTACAATTATTGCTACTTTTCTAATCATGTAAAATATAGATTGAAATGTTTATATAAATCTTTTTATATTATTAATTGTCATCGTTCTATCTTAGATTTAGAACTTTCTCTAAAAAAGTTAAATAGATAAAAAAGAAAAATAAATTACTTTAATTTCTTATGTGCTGGTTCAAAATCTTTCCATGCTGTATTAAACAACTCTTCTAAAGCGCCTCCAAAGAAAGGTGTATTAACCCAAATACCTACATCATATGTTGGATGTACTTCTTCATCATGCATTGCCATGAAAAGTAAATTTCTTCCATCAATGACACAGAATCTTGCACGTAAATAGTTACTGATTTTTCTGCATTCTTTACCATAAGTTCTAAATGATTGTATAATTGATGTTTTCCTCTTATAGCTCCTGATAAATCAGTAGAATCAACAAACTCAATACCCTGTTTATGCAAGGTTTCTAATTCTCCAATAACTTCATTGTTGTTCAACTCTTTTAATCTTAAAACAGCTTTGTCTGCTTCAGATTGAATATTCTTTTTTACTCTTTCAACAACTTCAACAGGTTCGACTGCTAAGTATCTAATTGGTTTACCTAGTTTCATAACTACAAAACCTTTCTTCTCTAAACTTTCTAAAACATCATAAGCTCTGCTTCTTGGAACGTGACCTATATCAGATAACTCTCCTGCAGTTGAAACGCCTCTAGAAAGAAGAGCAGTCCAAATACGGACTTCATATAAATTTAAATTGAAGTATCTTCTAAGTTTACTTAATAATTCTTCTTTAACTATCATCAAGACGACCCCCTCTTATCACCTTTTTTTGTATGATTTTTGTTCTTTTGTATTAGTAGTAATAAACTTGTATTTAAATGTTTTTGTTACTCGACAAATATAACTAAATTTTTAGTAAATAGTGAACTTACTTATTTCTATATCTTTGAATATTATAAATTTGTTCTATATCTTCTATTGTACTTATTTCATCTATTGGTTTTTCTTTCAAACCTATTCTTAATCTTAAAACTCTTGGGAATCTTAAACCATAACCAGAAGAATATTCAGTACTCTTTTGTATTTCTTCGAATGCAATCTCAATTACTATTTTTGGTTCAATAGTAATCTCATTTCCTGTTTGTTTTTTCATCAATGGTTTTAGAATTTTAGTCATCTCTGCATAAGTTATTCCTTCTTCTTGTTCTTTTTCTTTTACTCCAGTACCTACTTTTCCTAACTCTAGTAATTTATCTTTTTCTTTATTTAAACAAGCTACAGTAAAAGAAGTTAACCATCCTGCTCTTTTTCCTTGACCATATTCTGCTTTTACTATGACTAAATCTAAAGTATCAAGTATTGGTTTAATCTTAATTCCATAACCTACTCTTGAACCTGGTTTATATGGGGCATCTAATTTTTTTGCCATCATTCCTTCATTACCCAAATCTAAAGATTCTTTATAAAATTGTTCAGCTTCTTTAACATCATCAGTTACTACTTGTTTTATTGGATAAATTTTGTAAGGAAGAGGTTTTACTATCTTTTCTAAAATATGTCTTCTTCTGTGAAAAGGAGTATCCAATAGACTTTGATTTTTATGGGAGATTATATCAAAAACATGTATTATTATTGGAACTTCTTTTACTAGTTTAGCTATATCATATTTTCTTTTGATTCTTTGAGAAATTGCTTGGAATGGAACTTGTTTTTTTGTTTTGGGATCAATTCCCACAACTTCAGTATCAATTATGTAATCTTTTTCTTTTATTGATTCTTGTAATGCTAATATTACATCTGGAAATTGGTTTGTTACATTTTCTAGGTTTCTAGTATATAGAATTATTTTTCCACTCTTTGAGTGTATCTGCAATCTAAATCCATCTATTTTGTATTCAAATGCTGCAGGTTTTCCTACAATTTTAAATGCTTCTTCTATGTCTTTTGCTTTTTGAAATAACATTACATTAATTGGTTTACCTGCGTTTAAACTTATTTCTTCTAAGCCTTTAATCCCTTTTTCTTTAATTATTAAAAAAACTTCTGCAAAATCGTTAGTCAAATCGTATCCATGCTGAACTTTTTCTAAAAATAAGTTATATTCCTGCCTTGTCTTTTCGGGAATATCTAATTGATTTTCTTCTTTTATATAATTTAATTTTAATTTGTCTTCAAAGAAGAACCATACTATTGCATCTCTTAATGTTCCCTCTGCTACCCCTATTCTTAATTGCATTAATATTGTTCTCACTACAAACTTAGCTTCTTGGGGAGATGCGGAGGTTAACAATTCTGACATTAAACCTACTTTTTTATTTACTGTTCCTTGACCTTCCAACTCTGCAAGTTGTCTTAGTTTATTATAAACTAAGTCACATGTTAACTTTTTTGTTTGTAGGGTAGTCTGTTTTTTGCTTTTTGTTAATTCTTCTGCTACTAATCCTAAGTCTCCTGTTTTTGTGTATAATTTTTCTACTTTATCCTTAGAAATTCCAGTAGAAGTTGTTAAGGCTTTTATTACTAATTTATCTGAGACTCCTATCTTTCTTTGATCCCATGAGGGGAATACAGAACCTCTTAATAAATTTATAATTTGTTCTGGATCTTTTTCATTTAAAACATTTTTAAGAAACTCTTTTATTATGTTTGTTTTTTCTAATCTTTTAGAAGTGGATTCTAATTCAGTATAACATTCCGTTAATTTAATATAATCCATATCACATTGTGTTTTATAGAAAGATAAAAAGGTTTTGATTATGGAACTTGATCAAGTTTTAAAAGAGGTTAGAAGTGTTAGGAAGTTTAAGAAGTTGGATGTTCCTTGGTATTTGGTATCTGAGTGTTTAGATGCTGCAACTTATGCACCTAATGCCGGGAATACTCAAAACTGGAGATTTATAGTTGTTAGAGATTTAAGTAAAAGGGAAGCAATTGTTAAGGCATGTGAAGACCAAAAATGGCTGTTAAATGCTCCTGTTTTAATTGTTGTATGCAGTGATGTTGATAAGATAAGCAAGATGTTTGGAGTTAGAGGTGAAGCTTTGTATGCAGTTCAAAATTGTGCAGCTGCTATTCAAAATATGTTGTTGAAAGCTTATGAATTAGGATTGGGTAGTGTTTGGATTGGTGCTTTTGATGAAATAATTATTAAACAAATTTTAGAGATTAAACCAGAGGTTAGACCTCAAGCAATAATTGCTTTAGGTTTTAGTGATGATCATGAGAAAAAGCCTAAAAGAGAAGAACTAAATAATGTTGTTTTTTTTGAGAAATATGGTGATAAGGAAGATAAAAAAAGACGTAAGTTTTTACCTATTAAGGACATTTTAAAGGAGAAATTAAATAAGTTAGTTGTTGAAAAAAAGAAGTAAAATTTATAAATGAATTCTTTTTAGATTTTTTATTCGGAGGTAGTGTGAAGGTCTAATTATAGTATTAAATAGATCTTATAATATATTAGGAGGGAAAATATGAGAAAGGGTTTAAATTATAATGGAGATCAAAGCATTCAATATTTCACTATTAAATCTAATGGAGATATTGGTGTTTATGCAGCAGAAAATGATGGTGAAGGCGGTCAATTATTTTATTTAGCTTATCTTGAAGAAGGAAGATTAAATTTCGAAGTTTTAAATCCTGGAACTGATGAAAGAACTAAAGCTTCTAGGGCTTGGATTAATAGGACTGCTCAAAAGAGTAATATAAGCAAGGAGAAAGCTCTTGAACTATTAGCTGAAATAGATAAATCACCAAAAGAGAGAGTTGAAGATAGATTTTAATTATATTTTATTAATAAATGGAGGTAATATAACTGATGTTTATAGATGGAGATAGGGGAGAAGGAAATGATGATATCAATTCTAGATACCTCTTTTTTGCTTTGGATAAAAAGGATCCTATTAATGTTAGTGTTTATGCTATAGACGATTTAAAGGAGGGAGATCTTAGCAAAAATGCTCCTGACATTTATTCAGTTACTTATAATGCAGATGATTGTGGAGGTAGGGGTGGTTTAGAATTAAAAACTATTAATGGAAAAGATAGTAGATTGGTTAATGATATTGTTTCTAGAAGAAAATATTTAGAAGAAGGATATAAAATCTCTGAGGAAGAAGCACTTGAAATAGTTAGAAGAAGAGCTGAACTTTCTGATCATATTTAGAATGGGATTGTTTCTTGTGAATTAGAGTTATATATGGAATCTACTACTTTAGTCAAGGCTTGTATTTGTTCTGAGCGTGCTATTAAAGCTTCTAAAGCAATTTCTGTTAACTTATTTGTTGCACGTAAATCATTTAGACGATCAGCCATTGAACTTTTTAGGGAATAAAAACCATTTCGTGTTATAAGAGTGTCTTGTTCTTCTCCAACCACAGATTGCACGATTTTGAATATTTGTCTTCTTGGAACAAATACTGAAGATCCTACTCCTTCATATGATCCTGAAGGCAAAACGGAATCAAATGTAGATAAATCTCCATTATAACCCGGAACTCTACTCTCATAATTTCCTCTTTCTTGCCAATGAACTGTATGGGGAAATGTTATATTGATATTTGGTGTTCTGATAAAATAAGAAGGAATTCTAAAATATGCTACTTCTCCTGTTTTCTCTGATTTTTTTATAGCTTCTAAAACTTTATCATTTAGAACTAAGTGTAAAGAATTATCATAGGGTGCATTTCTAAATTGTCCTGGTGATGGTCTTTCGTAGAAAAATAGAAAATTTTTGTCTCCATCTCTAAAACCCTCGACTCTTGCTAAGTTTAGAAGAGTTCCTGTATCTCTTATTTCTCCTTCTGTTACTGCTTGTTCAAAAGGATTATCATGAAATAAAACACCAAGATCTAACCTATCCCATGACCAGAAAGCAGCTGTTATTGGATTATCTCCTCTTCTAAGAAACCCTAATTTTAATGGTTCTTTTCCATCTAATTTTGTCCTTATATCATCCCTCATAGATTCAAGAATTTGCAAACCATTAATTTTTGACATTAATTTGATATTTAATTTGTATTTTTAAGTATTTAGTTGTTTAAAGAATTATTTTTAAAAAAATAAAAAAACTAAAGCCCAGGGGAAGGGCCTTAGCTTAGAGGGTTTTTTAGGGCGAGGGGGTAGGATATAAAGAATTCCTATGCCCTAAAAAGCGTGATTAACGTCTTCCGTGGACTACGTCAATTCCAAGTTCTCTGCTCATACTTTGGGATTTATGGAAGTTAGGTTTTTGTTCTAAACTTCTACCTAAAACATATGGGCTTTGAACTCCAGTTATGATAGCCATTACTCTTACTTTTTCCTTCATATCTGGATCAACTCTTGCACCCCAGATACAGTTTGCATCTGGATCTAGAGTTTCAGTTACTAGTTCACCAATTCTAGATACTTCATCTAGAGTCATATTATCTCCACCGCATATATGGACTAAAGCACCTGTTGCTCCTTTATAACTTACATCTAGCAATGGATTTGTTAAAGCTCTTTTAGTTGCTTCTTCAACTCTTCTTTCACCATCAGATTCTCCAATTCCAACAATGGAAACTCCACCGTTAGTCATTATTGCTTTAACATCCGCATAGTCTAAGTTTACTAAACTAGGAACAGCTATAATCTCAACTATACCTTTAATCATTGTAGCAACTAATTCATTAGCTACTGCAAATGCCTGCTGAACTGGTAAATTTCCTGCTATTTGTACTAACCTATTGTTATCAATTACAATTACAGTATCTGAAACAGCTCTTAATTGTTGCAAACCAAAGTCTGCTTTATCTACTCTTGCCCTTTCAATTGTGAAAGGAGTAGTTACAGTTCCAATAACAATTGCTCCAATATCTCTTGCTGCTTGAGCAACTACAGGAGCAGAGCCTGTTCCAGTACCACCTCCCATCCCAGCGCAAATAAACACCATATCAGCATTTTTTATGCTGTCTTTAATTTCTCCTAACTGTTCTTTAGCAGCTTCCATACCGATATTAGCATAACCACCTGCACCTAAACCTCTTGTTAAGTCTCTACCAATTAAAATTTTTTTGTCAGCAGACATCATATCAAGATGTTGCTTATCAGTATTCATAGCAATTATCTCAGCACCTTTAACACCTTTTTTGTAAAGCCATGTTGTCATGTTGCAACCTGCTCCACCACATCCAACTACTTTAATATTTGCATGCCCTATCTGCATGTCATCATGAAAGTTTGTATTCTGCGAACTTTCCAACGCGTTTTGTATTATAAATTCCAATTTTTTTACCCCCTTCGTTTTATTTTTTTGATCTGGAATCGTAACAATGTATATACTGTAGTACCGCAAAGTATTTATTTTAGCACATACATTATCCTTCTTAGAAAGAGTTTTTAACTTTGCCGAGTTGAAAATTGTTTCCGAAAGTGGTACGTAGTTGTAACTGACTACAAATATACTTGCTCAAGAAAAGTTCGTTTTGCCCAAAAGGTTTTATTTTTGCCGAATAAAACCATTAACAAACTTTTTTAAATGTTATAATATATAAATATGTAAGGAATTGGTATTTAAACATTTTTTTCTTTTAAAATATATTTTTCTTTAACTATAACTATAATAGATATAGGTTAAAATTAGGATAATTCGTTCATTTCTTATGGAGAAAAAATTTATAAATTTATTTTTTGTTTTAATTATATGCTTGGATTTATTTTATTAAACGACGTGAAATATAATGGACATAATTTAGATCTAGAGAAAAAATTTTTTGAATTACTATTTCAAAAATCTCAAACATTTATCTTGAATGATGATGGGGGAGAATTATCTATCAATTTAGGTGGTGATTGGAATGAGTTTGGATTGAAAGAAAAATTAGGAAAATTTGATGTTAGTCCTGATAAAGAATTAGGTGATGAATGGCATTTTGAAATTAATGAAAGTTCTAAAGAACTTATAAAAAAAGCATTTGAAGCTAATTTAACAAGAGGACATAGCATTTGGGGTTTGATTGGAACAGATTTTTACTTAAAACATGAAGAACAAGGAGACCTGCATTGTGAATATGAGGATCCTGAATATATAATTAAAGCTCAAGGCGAAGTTTTAGATGAAATTCTGACTTTTTTTAAAAAAGAAGAAATTAAGGAAATTACCTCTTAAGTTCTAAGAATATCTATTATTTATTTTCAACTGTTAGTAAATTAGCATCTCGTGAGATCTTCCACTTTCCAGATTCTTTTTTTAATATTGTTAAAGTGTATCCTGATTTTTCAATTTTATGTTGATTTGGTAATGTCATCTTTATTTTAATGTAATTTCGCATGTATGCCCAATCACCAAGAACTTTAATTTCTTGGATATTACTTTTTCCTTTAATCTTAATGTCTTTCATTTCTCTAGAGGCAATTTCAAAAGCTTCTTTTCCAAATGGTTTTTGACCAGGAATCATAAAGATTACATCATTAGTCATTAATTCCAGAACTTTTTTAACATCTCCTTTTTTAGAAGCATCCATCCAAGTATCTACTAATTTTCTAATCTCTTTTTCACCTTTATCAATTTTCATTTGTCTTCTGGTAATGAATTGAATTCTTTTCGCTTACTTTCCATCCATTTTATCATTTTTTGTGGGTCTGTCATGAGTTTTTTCATTTCTTCCATTGCTTTAATGTGATCTTTGTCATTTTTTTGATAGATCTCCATGCCATGATTTTTACTCATTTCAACAATTTCTTCAAAGGTTTCTGCATGAAATTCTTTATTACAAGCTCCTCCGAGTTGTTTACAATTCATTGTTTTCATTTTTCGGCTCCTTTAGATTTCATCTCTTCTGGCATTTTACTTTCATCCATATAAAAAATTTCCCAAATATGACCATCTAAATCTTGGAATGCCCTTCCATACATCCAACCATGATCTGCTGCTTCCCTATATTCTTTGCCACCTGCTGAAACTGCGTTTTTTATCATTTTATCTACTTCTTCTCTATTTTCGGCAGATAATGCAACAAGAACTTCTGTATTTTTTGATGCATTTGCAATGTCTTTTCCTGGGATAAAACTTTTGAAGAATTTTTCAACTAATAACATAACATACATATTTTCACCAATAATCATACATGTTGCGTTTTCATCTGTAAATAGAGGATTAAACTTAAAACCCAATCTTTTAAAGAAATCTACAGACTTATTTAGGTTATTTATTGGCAAATTAACAAAGATCTGTTTGACCATATTTTGTAGTTATTTTGTGAATTTATAAGTCTTTAGCATATAATTAATAGAACTATTCTGATAATGATGATAATAAGATTAAAAAGACTTTTAATCTTTTTGTATTTTTTAAAATTTATGAGCTCAAATCAATCTCTTAAGGAAAAATTACTTGAATTTTCTAAAGAAGAACCTAATAGAGTTAGACATAGACTTGAATTAGGTGAGGAGATTTCTGCAAATCTTCATGCGGGATGTTTTGTTTATTTCATTGATGATATTGAGATCTACAAAAGAATTGGAAATTCTGATGATCCTAATGAATTTTATCTTGCAGTTGGTCAAGCTTTAAAGCCTATTTCTATGGAGAATTTACCAAGAGTATTTCCTTCAAATGAAAGAATAAATGGCAGGATTAAAGCTCCCTTTTCCAGGACAGTCAATGAAAGACTTGGAGATTGTCTTGAAAAATCTATTTTAGTACAACTTGGAAGCCAAGTATATACAGACTCTTTCTTGATAACTGGACTTTTTTTACATGATGAGATAAGAAGATTTTACCCCCATGCATTTAATATTGTTTATCATGATGGTATTTCTTATTTAGTTGATGCTCAAAATCCAGTTATATTTCATGTAAATGAGACTAGGACTGAAGTTTCTTATGCTGTTCCTGTATCTGGATTTGATGGAAAGAAATTTGAAATTGAAGAAAGATGGAGATTAGGAAGAAGCTATTTCTTAGATTTCCCTATTGAGTGATATCATTCAGTTAGAATATTATGAATAAAAAACAATATAAATGAGAAATTTAAATTTAAGATAATGAAAGCTTGGTTTCATAAAATAGAGGTGATAGTGGATAAGTTAATTCCTTTATTATTAGCTATTTTATTAGTAATTATTGTTATTGAATTTGGATTTCATGAATTTGCTGAAAAGTACCATACAATAATAGAAATATTAGATTGGATTATTGTTTCTGGTTTTATCTTGGATTTAATTTTTAAATATAATAGAATTAGGAACATTCCTAAATTCTTAAGAGCTGCTTGGATTGATATTTTAGCAGTATTTCCCTTTTTCTTGGTTTTTAGAGTTTTGGAAGGATTTTTAGTTTTTGAAGCTAGTGAAACTTTAACTAAAGGACAAAAAATAGTGCATGTTGGAGTGGAACTAGAAAAAGAGGTTAAAGTTGTAAAGGAAGTAGGTAGGGCTGAGCATTTTAGCAAATTTTTAAGACCTATTGCTAGAAGTTTTAGATTTTTTAAATTAGGAAATCCTGAAGTTAGAGAAAAGGTTGAGAAAGATGCAGAAGAAATAGCAAAAGAAGCTGAGAAAGGAGAGAAAGTAGTCATTAAAGGATTTAAGAAAGGGGTTAAAGTTGTTGGAAAACAAGTTTATAAAGGAACCAAAATTGTTGAGGAACAAGTTAAATTTGGAGAAGAATTTGTTGAAAAAAAGGTTCCTAGATATGTAAAAAATAGTTTATTTTTTGAAGCACCAGAGGTTATGAAAAAGATTAAAATTAAACATTTATAATTCTATACTTTAAAATATCATCTTTGCTTTTCGAAGAAAATTTATTTGTTCTTCAATGACATTTAGATTTGATATTGATTTAGGAAATAATTGAAATTTTCTCTTTAGAAATTTATCACTTATTTTAAATTTTGGATTTTAAAAAAGTTCTAAAATGAATAAGTAAGCGCGCCTTTCAAAGTTTATAATCAATCTACCTTGACTTTTTTGAGAAGGTTTTTATATTATATCGGATATACAAAGTTTATCATGAATAAAAGTATCCACTACAATCAATCAAATATTGAGAATTCTTATTCAAAATTTGCTTGGATGTATGATCTTTGGAGTAATTTGACGGAATCAAAGGCATTCAGAAGAGTTCTAGAATTTATCTCTATCAAAGATGGCGAATCTATTTTGGAAATTGCAGTTGGTACTGGAATATTATTCGAGCAAATAGTAAGACTAAATCCCAAAGGCAGAAATGAAGGTTTAGATCTGTCCGAGTCTATGTTAAAAAAAGCAAGAATAAGGTTGATGAAATATAAACATTTTAATTTGATTCATGGAGATGCCTCTAGACTTCCTTATAATTCTAACACCTTCGATATTTTAGTTAATAACTATATGTTAGATTTATTACCCTCTGAAGATTATCTTAGTATTTTGCGTGAATTTAAAAGAGTATTAAAACCGGGTGGAAAACTTGTTATAACCACAATGACAAACGGTAAAGAATGGTATAGTAAGATATGGGATTTTGTTGCTAAGATTGCTCCATCCCTTCTCACAGGATGTAGGCCTGTCAATTTAAGGTCGATAATAAAAAGTTCAGGATTCAAATTAGAAAAAAGTGAATATCTTACTCAAAATACGTTCCCATCATTAATAATATATGCACGAAAATAATATTAATTTAGATAAGCTTTTAGTTTTATCTGAGTTTGTGCTAAAATTAAAATGATAATAAAATATATATTCTCTACTGTTTTTTATATTAGAATAGTATTGTTTTATAAAATTAATTTTTAGTTATATTCTTTAAGGTAAATCTAATTAAGGATCGTAATCAGAAGTTTAATAAATAAATTATTATTAAAGATAATATGAAAACTGGAGAATATGTGAAGCTAGAGACTAAAGATGGCAGGCATTTGCAAGGTTTAGTTATGAAGTCCACAGATGTTAATATTATAAGCTTAAAACTAGATTCAGGTTATAACATTGGGATTGATAGGAAGAAAGTCAAAAGTTCTAAGGTTCTGAAACAGAATAATATTGCTTGTGTTAAAAAATTGCAGAAAGTTGATTTTGATAAGAAATTAAAAACTGTTACAATTTTACACACAGGTGGAACAGTTGCTTCAAGAGTTAGTTATAAAACGGGTGCTGTTGCCCCTTCATTTAAACCTGAAGAATTGGTTGAAATGTTTCCTGAATTAAGTAATGTTGTTAATGTTAAATCTAAATTAATAGGAAATATGTTTTCTGAAGATTTGAGATTCAGCCATTGGAATAAAATGGCTAAGGAAATTGAGAAAGAGTTAAAGGAAGTTGATGGTATAATTTTAACACAAGGTACTGATAATTTAGGATTGACTGCTTGTGCATTGAGTTTTGTTTTGGAGAATTTGAATAAACCTGTTTTGTTAGTTGGGAGCCAGAGAAGTAGTGATAGGCCTAGTAGTGATGCTGCTATTAATCTAACTTGTGCTGCTAATTTCATTGCTAAAACTGATTTTAATGAGGTAGGAATTTGCATGCATGCTAGAAGTGATGACGAAGGATGTTATATTTTACCTGGATGTAAAACTAAAAAGTTACATACTTCAAGAAGAGATGCTTTTAAAGCAGTTAATTCTAAACCTATAGCTTTTGTTACTAAAGAAGGAAATGTTAGTTTTTTAGAGAAGTATCATAAGAAAGATCATCACGATAGATTAAGATTAAGATTATTTAAAGAAAATTTGAAAATTGGTATTTTAAAAGCCCACCCGAATATGTTTGCATTTGAGATTAAGAATTGTAGTAAATATGATGGTCTAGTTTTAGAAGGAACTGGACTGGCTGGAAATTTTCCAATAAATAAAGTGGATGTTAAAACTCAAGAACATAAATTAATATCTAATGAATTAAAAAAATTAGCTAAAAAGATTCCTGTTGTTGTTACTAGTAATTGTATATTTGGAAGGATTAATATGAATGTTTATGATACTGGGAGAAATATGCAAGATATTGGCATTATTGGCAATTATTCAGATATGATTACAGAAACTGCTTTTATTAAATTGGCTTGGTTATTAAGTAATTATGATAAGAAGAAAGTTAAAGACTTATTTATGGAAGATTTTAGGGGTGAAATTTCTAAAAGAACTGAATTTGAGGAAGAATTTGTTTGATGATACATAATTTTAAATATCTAAAGATCCCTATATTTTGATGATTGAAGTTGAGGTTAAAGCTTCTATTGATAATTTAGAATTTGTTAGAAATAAGATTTTAGAAAAAGGTGCTGTTTTTAAGAAGAAGAAATATCAATATGATATTTTATTAGACCCTCCTGAAATTAATTTTGCTAAAACTGATCAAGTTTTAAGAATAAGAAATACAGATGGTATTTGGAAATTAGATTATAAAAGTCCCAGATTAGATAATGAAACTAAAAGTAGAAAAGAATATTCTGTTGAGATAAGTGATGGGAAAAAAGTTAGGGATATATTTACTTGGATGAGTTTTAAGTTGGTAGGTGAAATTGAGAAAACTAGAGAAACTTATGAATTGAATGGAATGAATATAGAATTAGATCAGGTCACTAATCTAGGGAATTTTGTAGAAATTGAAATTTTAAGTTCTGAAAATGAATTTGAAGAAGCAAAGAAAAAGATTTTTAGTTTTTTAGAAAGTTTAGGTATAAAAGAAACCATTAAAAGTGATTATTTAGAGTTATTATGGGATAAAGGATATTTTAAAGATAATAGAAAGTGAATTTTATCACTAAATTCCTATTTAAATTCATAAATCTTGTCTAACCTGATCTTTGTCGCAATTTCCAAAATTTTTTGTTTTTCAACTGGAAAAGGATTATAATCTGTATCTCCTTTGACTATCTTTTTTATTGTTTGGTCATTTATTATTTCTGTTTCTGCTTGAAAATTTTTTCCATCAAATGTTTCTACTTCAACATTTATTGGTTTAAACCAAATCCCATGCATCTCCCAATGCCCTATCAAATCTCTCTCTGCTTGTGTTAATTCCCATAAAGTTCCCCAAACTTCCTTTCCTTTTTTTGATCTTATACAATATGTTTGAAATTTATCATCCCAACCACATTCAAATAATATGGATTTTATTTTTCTAGGAATTTCGTTCCATACTTGAATACAAAGTTCATAATCCTTAAGTTTTGCTGGAGTACCTTTTGGTTTTCTTCCAATAATAGCCTCAATCATATCTATATTTTTATTTGCTCCATAACCAAAATATAATATCTTAACCATTTTATTACAATAAATCTAATAGGTAGCTTACTCCGCTTTGAGACAAATCAACACCCGAATCAACACCTTTATCTTCTAATATCCCTTCAATTTTCTTCACTTTTTTTCTATCAAGAGATTCATTTACTTTTGCAAATCCCCTTTTTATTGCTCCTTTTAATGTTAGTGATTTTATATTATATATTATTAATAAAACTCCTGCAAAATAAAAAAGAACAACCAAACTCTTTCTTATATTGCCCTCACTCATTGCAAGCTCTGCGGACATTCCTTCTTTTATTAATTTTGAATGTGCCTTTAACATTTCTACTAATTTTTTTCTTTGTGTATAAAATAAATTCCTTGTTTGATCTAACTCTTCTCTTGTAATCTCCAGTGATTTTGCTAAATCCCAAAAAGTATTTCTTTCTTGATCAAATAACTCTTTAAGTTCTTGAAATGATTCTAAAGCTTCGAAGTAACTAAGCTGAGGCAACCTTCTAAGCATTGTAACTTGCTTGCTTAGACTAATATATAAACTATAAAGCAAAATATCCATTGTTTTTACTTTAGATATCAACGGAGAATAGGTTTGATTCCAATAATTATTGACTTCTTTTTGAACTTCAATTACCTCATCTTCATTAAGCCCATTTTCAATTAAAAACTTGGTTAATCCAAAATTGGAAGAAATTATAGCTATCCTGTTTCCTAATGAATTCATAGTAACTCTATACCACTGCAAACCCTTTTCTGCATTTTGTCTATTTCTGCCTATATATTCTTCTGTATCTCTCCTATTTAAAGATGAGAAACTTTTTCTACCGAAGGTGTTTATTCTTGCATTTACTTCTTCTATCTGAGGAGCTGTATCATCAATCAGTTTTTGTACCATCATAAAAATAAAGAACATATTTTTTTGGACTTTTCCATCAACAAAAGATTTCGCAATTCTTTTGTAATTAGACATAATTTCTTAATAGTTATTACAGATATAAATGTTTTGTTCTTGAATAGGAAAACATATATAAATTATAATATTAATTAGAGTGTATGGTTAATTATGCGGAAGTGGCACATAATTTTGTAGATGGAAAGGTTCAAAATGAGATTATAAGAATTTTTGAATTGCTTTCTCAATTTGTAAATAAAATTTCTCCAAATATAGAAATGGCTTATGCTGAATATAAAAAATTTATTGAAAAAAAGGTTTTAGACTTGTCAAAGGAGGATGTTGACAATTTTATAAGGTATGATTTAGAAGAATCAAACAAAGCCTTATATTGGTATAATATAGTTTTTAATGCAATTAATACAAGAATAGCTTCTATAACTTCTAATTTTACACTTAGACAATTTTTAATTAGTAATGGTGTTGATAATAGAGATATAAAAGAGATTCAATCTGAAGTAAATAAATATTGGGAGCAAGCTTACCTGCCACTATTTAATAAATTAAAGGCTATTTCACTTTATCTTAAAAAATTGAAAGAAACTCTTGAATTAGAAATTAAACTTATGGCAAAATTGAAAGATGATAAATATGATGAGGGTTGTGATGAATTATTATCAATTAATGAACTTTTCTTACAAGAAAGAAAATTATTTTGGGACTTAGTTGAACAGATTAAATTAACTGAAAGAGAATTAGCTCCTGTTTTTGCTATGTTTCAAAAAGAGGTTTTAAAAATAAAAGAAATGTTAAAAGCTCACCTTAGATTGATTAAATCTCAACTCAATTCGGATGTTAAAGAAAATCCTAGTATAAAGCAAAGCGAACGTGTCTTAAAAATTGCTTTTTTAACTTTAAATTATATTGCTGGAGCTGCTTTGTTATATCTTAATTTAAAAGACATGATGATAAAAAAGGGAATTTTGAAAATATTTGGAGCAATTAATACTTTTCTAGTTAGAAGTAGAATTAAAAAAATAGAAGGTTTTGTTGAAGATAAAGGTGCTGATTTTGTTATTAATGTAACCCAACAGAATATAAACTCTTTACTTAATGTATTGTGAATTTATTATGGAAACAATAGTTGAATTAATGAATAAGATCAAATGGAAGGAAGAGGATAAATCTAAATTTAAGATTGCTTATTTAGATAGATTTAAAGATGAATTGCAAGAAATTAAGTTCTTGGATATTAAGGAGATTAACAAATTTTCTATGATAATTGCAATGGATTTTGGAGATGTTGAAATTCCATTACATAGAATAAGAAAAGTTTATAGAGATAATGTTTGCATTTGGAAGAGGGATTAATTTTAAGCTATTTTTTTTACTTAATTTTAATAATTTCAGTAGACTTCTTATATCTGTTCTTCATCCATTTATTAATATCCTGAAGAATTTTATCTTTATTTTCATTTTCAGGAATTATTACTATATCAATAGGCCATGCGGAATTCTTAGGCCTGTTTTTCACTTTTGTTACTATTGCTATATCTACATCGCAAGGTCTTTTTTTATTTGATGCATAACTACCAATAACATAAGCTTCTGATATATCTAAAGATTTATTTATTTTATTTAGAATTTCTTTTGCCTCTTTCCACATTTCTTTTCTATCTTTTGTTTTAAGAAGTTTTTTAGGATCTTTCATTGTGAATATTTTTTAACTAATTCTGATATTAATTTAGGATCTGATTTTCCTTTATATAATTTCATCGCTTCTCCCATTAATGCACCGAATGAAGCTCCTTTATTTTTTTCAATTATATTCTTAATTCCTTTTTCTAATTCTTCTAGAGATATTGTTTCATATTTAGATAAATCTATTTTTCCAGTATTAATTATTTCTACTAAAACATCTAATGCTAAAGATTTTGATATTTTATTTGTTTGAATTAACTCGAATAGTTGATTGAAATCAGATTCTTTTAATTTTGTAGGGTCTAATTTTAATCTTGATTTTATTTCTTTAGGAATTTCAACTAGAATTTGAGCTATTGTGTTTGGTTCTATTTTTTTATATTCTTTAACAAAATTTTCAAATGGAACTTCTTCTTTTATTATTTCTCTTGCTAAATCTGGATTTAATTTGTATTTTTCTTCTAAACTTTCTATTTGTTTATCTAAAATTATAGGTAATTCTAAAGAGTCTAATAATTTTTTAGTTATCTTTATTACTGGAACATCTGTTTCAACATACATACGCTGTGCTCCAGGCATTGGTCTTAAAAATGAAGTTGTTAAATCTGGCTCTGCTTTTCTTACTTCAGCTTCTGGTGTTTTTCCAGATTCGATTATCTTTAATCTTCTTTGAATTTCATATTCTGCAACTTTTGGAATTGATCTTAAATCCTGGAAGCCTTTTATTTCTACTCTTGAAGTATTTTTAACGCTTAAATTAATGTCTTGTCTTATAGAACCTAGACCTCTTCTTAATCCTTTTACTGATCTCAAAACCATACCTAATTTTTCTGCTGCTTCTTTTGCCCCCTCTGGAGACTTAATATCTGGAGAGGTTGCAATTTCAATTAAAGGTATGCCTAATCTTGATAGATTATAAATTCTATATTCCTCTGTATCCTCTATTTTTTTAGCTGATTCTTCTTCTAAACAAATAGTTGGAATATTTATTTTTCCTTCTGAAGTTTCAATATAACCATTAGTTGCTATTAATGCTGTTCTTTGGAATCCTGAAACGTTACTACCATCTATAACAATTTTTCTCATAAATTGGATTTGGTCTACTGGCCTTGCGTTTAATAATAAAGAAACTTGTAATGTTATGTTTAATGCATGGTGATTTAACTCTTTGGGAGGTTCTTCATCTATTTCAATTAAACAATTAACATCACTATACGATTCATAGATGAAATGTTTTCCTTTCTTATATTCATGTAAGGCTGCTTGATCTATTTCTCCTAGTTCTGAAGCAGAGGTTCTTAGGAATCTTTTAATCTTAAAGTCTGGATTTTCATCTTTTATAATACATGGACACCTACAGAATAATTTTCCTGTATCTAGTTGTTGATGAATCTCTAGGCCTATTTTCAAATTAAAATCTCTCATAATAATCTTATCATTATTTTATTTATAATGTTTGCTATAGACCCTCTACCAAGTTCTTATTTGAAGATAATATTTTTTTGTCAGCGCTTATTAACTTATTATTAAATTCTTTAGCTATGGTTAAATAAACTGCATCATAAATTGTTAAATTGTATTTAACTGAATTTTCTACACTTTTTTCTAGCAACGGCAATGATACATTTATTATTTCTAGTTCAAAACTCTCAAGATCTAAAGCTACTTTTTTTAAATATTTTTCACTGTTTTTATTAAATCTTAATGCATTTAAAACTTCATAAAAAAATAAGTCTGGGACAATTATTTTAATCTTTTTTTCAATGTGATTTTTTAATAATTCTCTAGACTTAGGTGTATCCTCCTCTGGAGAAAACCATTTTACACCTATACTTGCATCTACTACCTTCTTTTGTCTCTCCATTCTCTTATTATTTCTGTGCCTGACCTTCCTTTGAAAATTTTTTCTTTTAATATCTCCTCAGAGTCTAAAAAAGCTTCTTTTGCTATTCCTTTATCAAACTTACCTTCTAAACTTTCTAATTTGTTTTTTATTGAATTTCTGATTACCCCGCTCCAATTTATTTCTTCATGCGTTTTCATTTTTTTCCATAATTCTTCTTCTATTTTTACACTAATGCTCTTTGTCATACTTTTATATAAATGTAGTAAATTTATATATTTTTCCATACTTTATAAATTTTTATTAGAAATTTCTGGAAGATTTTCAATTAATTAAATTTTTATATTTTTAGAATTATTAGGTAATATGAACTGTAAATTTGATAAAATAGCAGAATACTATAATCCCCTTATTAAGATATTTGCAAATCCTAAAAAACATTACAAAAAAATAAGGGATGTTTTTGAATTAAATAAAAATTTATTAGTATTAGATCTTGGTGGCGGAACTGGATTAATTGCTGATTATATTAGCAAAGATGTAAAAAAAGTAATAATTTTAGATCCATCAGAAAGAATGTTAAAGAAAGTAAAAAATAATAAAATACAAAAAGCAAGAGGTATAGCTCAAAAAATACCTTTTAAAAATAAGACTTTTGATTTTGTATATTGTGTAGATTCATTTCATCATTTTACAAATGGATATAAAAAACAGGAATATAGTCAAGCAATCAATATATGTATTGAAGAAATATTAAGAGTTTTAAAGAGAGATGGTGTTTTATTAATTATTGAATTTGATAATACTAAATTTTTTGGTAAGTTATTGGAGATTTTTGAAAATTATATAATATATTTTGGTAGCAAATTTTATTCTAAGAATGAGTTAAAACTCCTATTTGAAGAATATGATGTTAAAGTAGAGACTTTTGATATAAATAATTTTTCTTATCTTGCTAGAATAACTAAAAAATAAATCTGCTATACTCCTTACTATATTTTAGATTTCGAGTTTATTTATATATCCCTTTTTTAATTCAATTTTATGAGGTATCATGCTTTGAGATTAAAGAGAGGTCAAGATTTAAAGATTAGTATTTTGCAATTTGTTTTTAAAAATAGAATAAAGGCTGCATTTATTGTTACTTGTGTTGGTAGTTTAGAGAAATCTAGATTAAGAATGGCTGATGAAAATATTAGCAAAGAATTTGATAAAAAATTTGAAATAGTTTCTTTGGTTGGAACTTTATGCCCAGATGGAGTTCATTTACATATAAGTTTATCAGATGCTAAAGGTGTAACTATAGGAGGACATTTACAAGAAGGTTGTATAATCTATACTACGGCTGAGATTATAATTGGAGAATTAGAAGGTTTAAAATTTTCAAGAGTTTTTGATAAAAATACAGGATTTAAAGAATTGTTTATTGGATGATATTTTACTATTTCCTTAAAAACATGATAGTATAGTAAGATATATAAACATTTAATTATTATAGATATTATGGAGACAGTAACTATACCCAAAGATGAATACCATGCTTTAAAGGAAAAAGCTAAAATAAATGAGAGTTTAATAGTTAAATTAATTAAAGGTTTAGAAGACATAAGAGAAGGAAAAGTTAAACCTTGGAAAAGAACAACTAAACATTAAATTTCTTCTTTATAAAATGGAATTAGACTTTTTATTTGGTTTATAATCTTTTGCTGATCTTTTTTATCGCTAATTGCAATTAAATACACTATTACATAATCATCATAAATTAAATAATAAATTCTATAACCTTTAACTTTCTTCTCTCTGAAAAATTTTTATCCTAAAGGTTTTTCAACATAAGGATTTTTCTCTAATTGCTCTATTTCATCTTCAATTTGAATTTTTATAGAATTATCAAGATCTTTAAAATCTAAATCAAATTGTTCTGTTGTAAATATCTTATATTTATTATTCATTTACTATTTATTGTTTTTAATTAATTTATAAAATTATTCCAATTCTATATAGAAATTAAAGATTATTTCTTCAAAGATATAACAATCTGATTAAATCTTTCTGGTTCTTCATAATGAGGATTATGTGCTGAATTTTCGAATGTGAAAAATTTCTTTTTTGGCGCTTTTAATTGTTGATAGAATATTTTGGCTAGAGAATAAGTAGTTTGATAATCATGTCTCCCCTGTATTATATAAAATGGCATTTTTACTTCTTTTACATCTCTTATGAAATTTATTTCTAACATTTCTGGCCATAAACACTCTAAACAGAACTCATTACATTTATCATACCTCAATATCTCTTTTATAGTATATTCTCTTGAACTTATTAAAACCCTACTCAATTTTGCAAAATCCTTTTGTTTATATAAAGAACCACCAAAAAGCTTCATGAATTTTTTCATTATTTGTAATTTTTTTAAATAAGCCTTTGGATTATCTTCTCTTATTGGCTGTATTTTTTTAAATAATTTTATAACCGCCTTATTCTTAGAACCTATTGCTTTTGTCAATAGAAATTTCATAGCTATTTTTTCAGATAATCTCATATTTGTTGCTTGTGCGACACCAATATAAGCATGAAATAGTTGTGGATAATTTTTTACTGCTAATGTCCCTAGCATAGATCCAAATGAATGCCCCATTAAGTAAACTTTCTTTTTTTTGAATCTTTTTTGGAGGTAGTTTATTATTTTTACTAGATCGTCTAAAAATTGATTCATATTCATAGTTTCTTTTTTTAGATCTTTAGAATAAGATTTACAAGCTCCTCTTTGATCATAATTTACAACTACGTAATGCTTTTCTAATTCTGAATTAAAATTTCTTGTTAACCCCATCTCAGAACATCCAGGACCACCATGTAAAAATAATAGTATTGGGTTTTTTATTGAGATGCCTCTTATTAATAATGTATGATTTATACCATTTACATTTATTTTTTCAAATGTTGCAATACTACCTTTAATAATATTTTGAGATCTATCTTTAAATTGTAAAGTTGTTGCTGATTTTCTTCTTATCCTTATTTCTTTTATGAATTCTTTTAACATCTTATTTTCTCGCTGTTACAAACCAATCCCAGATCTCTGGTTTGTTTTTTATTGTGGAATCTCCATAGATCTTCCAAGGATATAAAACTTTTGAAATTTTAATCTTTTTGAAACCTACCTTTTTTAGCCTATATTCTAATTCAAAATTATAATAATGCTTTTGCTTTCCTTCATAGTTGATTATCCCTAATAAGAAATCGTAATTTTCTCCTACAATCTTATGTGTGTTTTTTATTGCAGATTTTTCATCTTTAGTTTCTTTTAACTGTTTTTCAAAAGTTAATAATGCATCTAAGAATTCTGATTCTATAGCCGGGAATATTCCTATGAAATATCCTTTGGTTTTTAGTATTTTATAACTTTCTTGAAATGCCTTCTCTACATCAATTAAAGAAGGCATTATTATAGAATTTACTGAAACCGCTACATTAAATTGATTATGAAATTCTTTTAAATCTTTTATGTCTTTTATTTGAAAATTTACATTTTTTAATGTTTTATTATTCTCTTTTGCTGTCTCTATCATCTTTTCTGAAAAGTCTATTGCTGTAACTTCTTTAAAATTTTTAGATAGAAATGGAGCTAGAATTCCTAAACCGCAACCTAAATCTATAACTTTCTTTTTGGATTTTATTGATTTTAAAACATGGTAAATAGGATTTTCAACTCCTTTATTAAATGGACTTAGAATTTCTTCAAGATAATTATCTGATATTTTATCCCACTCTTTTTCTTTCATGACTAGAACTTATTTTCTGATTATTTAAGTTTTTTGAAAGATACTTTTTACTTTATCATTGCTTTCTTTCTTAATTCTTCTGGCATTCTTTCAATTGCATATCTTAGAGCAGTTCTTGGCATTTCATTTTTATTTTTTATTACAAATTCAAATACTTCTTTTTGAAAATCTTTAGATGCTTCTTTTAACATCCAACCATATCCTTTTTGAACTAGGTCTTCTTTATCTTTTAATAAAATTAAAGCAACTTCAAAAACATCATTAATATAACGTTTATTTATTCTCCAACTTTTTCCTTGAATAAATGAAACTGCTGAAGCTCTTCTTTCACACCAATTTTTAGATTTTGCCCAAGATTTAACGTTATTTTTATATTTTTTATAGTTAACAATAAAATGACTTATTACATTTAGTGAGAAGTCATCAATTTTTCCCCAATTGTCAATATATACTTTTAGCCATCTTTCTAAAGTTTTAAAATCTTTTTCTTCTAGTTTTATATAGGAGGTCCATTGAATTGCTATTGTTGTTTTTTCGTTATAGCCTTCTCTTAGTAATTGTTCGCATAAGTTTAGAATTTCTTCTTTTTTAAGAGACTTAATATCTTTGAAATATTTTTTAGCTATTTTTCTTACAATTGGTGTTCTTACTCCTGTTATTGAGACTCCTACTGAATTATTAGATTGTTTGTAGAATTTTTTGCTTTCTTCTTTGTATTTTGTATCTATATTCTCTTTTAATTCTTCATTTATTCTTTTTAGAATTTCAATGTTCTTCATAAACCACCTCTAATCTTAGATCATCTGGATCATTAAAAAAGACTGCATAATATAATTTATCTCCATAATCTAGAATATTTTTTGGTGGTTCTACGATATTAACTCTCTTAGATTTTAAAAATTCATAAAATTCATCCACAATTTTTTTGCTTTTAACTTTCAAAGCTAGATGATGAAAACCAACTCTGTATCTATTAAATTTATCTTTTTCAAATTTTTTCTTTCCTTGAAATATTGCTATATATATTGGAACCTCTTTATTTTTAAAGTAGATATTTTTATTATCTTCAAAAGCAACACTATAATCAAGCCATCCTAAAACTTCTTTATACCATTTTGATGACTTTTTCAAATTTTTAACTGTTAATACAATATGTCCATCTGGTAATAATTTCCCCATCTTTAATTTAATTCTTTATTAATATATCAATTTTTCTTTTATTCCAACACCTTATATTTTAAGTGTAAATAAGAATTTTTTAAATTTTTACAGCTTTGTAATTTTAATGTTTTAATATGTTTAAGATCTTCTTCTGAAATTAATGATTTTCCACCTATCAAGCTTGGTGTATCAGAACCTCCAATTAAACAAGGAGCTATTACTAATGAGATGTAATCTATTAATCCTTTTCTTAATAATATTGAATTCAATATTCCCCCAGATTGGATTGTTAACCTGTTTATATTATATTTTTGTTTTAATTTATCAAATAAGTCTTTAAAATCAATTTCTTTATAATAAATTATTTCTAAATTTTTAGATTTATTATTAAAGGCAGGATGATTTTTGTTTGTTGTAATAATATATAGTTTTTTAAGCCACTTAGTTAGATATTCAACTCCCTGTTTATTTAAGTGTGGTTTGTTATCTATAATAATAAAACTAACTGTAATCTTATTTGGGGTTTCTTTTCTAGAATTCACTCCAATTTTAGCCATTACTCGACCTGTGTTTAATGAATGTAAATCTGTTTTTTGTTCTAATTCATAATATTGTTTTAATCCTTCTTTTAATCCTTTAATTTTTGGAAAGTCTTTGTCTATATCTCTTTGATCATTAAAACCTGTTGAAATTTTTCCATCTAAAGAAGAAATCATAAATAAGGTTGTAGTTGGTTTTTTCATTTTCTAGCCACAAAAACAGACATTCCTCTAGTATATCTTTTTTAGATTGTTTAAAACCTTTTCTAATTAGTTAATTTTATAAAATTCCTTAATTAATTATCTATATGAATATTGTTAAAGATGGAAGGTTAATCTTAAGTGGTTGTTTGGTATTTAATGATAAGAACGAAATTCTTTTATTATATAAGAAAAATCATAAACATTATGAAACTCCTGGTGGAAAAGTTAATTTAGATGAATGTTCTAATCCTGATGATCCTACAATTGAAGATTTAAAGAAAGCTGCTTCTAGAGAATTATTTGAAGAATTAGGAAATAATATTGAAGTTGAAGATTTGGAATATTTTACTAAAGTTGAATTTACAATTCCAGATGGAAGAAAAGCAATTGCACATAAGTTCATTACTAAGATTATTTCTGGAGAACCTAAAGTTAATGAACCTGAAATATTTAGTAAATTTGATTATTTATCTATTAATAAATTAGATCAATATTCTATTTCTCCTGATTTGAAATTATTAATTAATTTATTGAAGAAAATTTAATTTGATTCTACTGCTTCATTATTTTTTACAACAAGTATCTTTTCATATTTTGAAGCAGATCCCTCTTTATTGAAACTAGTTATTCCTGCTGCACCATCAAATCCTTGTATTTTGTAAATTGACTCTTGTAAATCCCTATCATCTAAGTTTTTAATAGCTTCTACTAAAACCATTACTCCATCATAACCTAATGCATTAAATTCAATCATACTTGGTTCTCTACCATATTTTTTTATATAATTTGATCTTAAATTTTTTATTCTTTCATTTTCTTTTATATAAAGTTGGGTAAAATAAACTCCTTCAGCAGCCCCATTTGAATCCAAAATAACATCATTATTCATGCTATCTCCTGTAGCAATTATGCCTTGATAATTAAGTTCCTTAGCTTGTTTGAAAAATATAGCTAAATGTGCAACAAAAGGCACATAAATTGCTTCTGTATCTTTTGATTTTTGTATTACTGTTTTAAAATCATTATTAGAAATCTCTAATGATTCATGGATTTTGACTTTTCCACCTAACTGATTAAATCTTTCTATAAAACTCCTAGATATTAAAATAGACCATTCATCTAAATGTTCTATTACTGCAACATTTCTTATACCTTTAGAGTATAATTTATCTGCCATTATGTAACCTGCATCTTCTGTATTAAAGCCTATTGAATAAACATAATCTCCAATATTTTCTATATCTTTATTTGAATCCCATAATACAATTAGTGGCGTTTTTTCTGCTTCAAATATTGCACCTGCACTTTTAGCAGTATTTGAAAGCCCAATTAAACTTGCTGACACTTTATCTACATTTAATAATTTTTGAGAAGATGTTACAGCATCTTTACTGCTTAAGTGATCATCTTCATAAATAATATTTAATATTTTACCGTTTATCCCTCCATTATTATTATTATTAATTTCTTCAGCAGCTAGTTCTATACCTTCTAACATTGCTTGATTTGGTGAAGAAAGATCGTTATTTGTTAAAGATAATATTGCTCCAATTTTTATTTCATTTGGATTTGTATTAACTTCGCTATTACAACTAGTTAATATAATTGCCAGACAAATAATTAATGTAATTGTTTTGTGTATCATTTTAATTTAGTGTATTATTTTTATTAGATATATAAGGCTGCGTTGTCTTTTTTACGACATTCAATATTTGGTTCTCCTACCAAGCAAACTTGTTCAGTTACAGCATATTTGTGATTTAGAATTTTTTCTGATTCTTTTAATTTTTTGGCGTATTTCAATGCTTCTTCTCTACTTGGTTGATAAATAGTTGCTACTCTTGAAACAACTGTTTTCTCACTAGCATTGAAGTCTCTAGCGAAATCCACTATTTGATGAGGAGATATTCCAAACTTTTCTTGTATTGCTTTTATTATTTCCTCAAAACTTGGTAATTTATTTAGTTCATCTTTCCAAATAAAGTGATTTTCATAATCTGGTGCGTCTTCTATTTTTTTGAAATCTGGAAAATCTTTTTCTACGTTTATTTTAAAATCTTCAACAAGATCTGTAATTATTCTTTCAACTTCAAAATTACCTTTTAAGTTATGTTTTGCTAATATTTCCATTCCTAAATTTATAAGTTTTTGAGCTTCTTCAAAATTTTTAACTTTTGCAGTAGTCATCCATCCTGGTTGATCTAAATCATGTCCTGTTGGTGGAGTATCTAATGATTGTTTATAGCAACCATTAGATGGCACATTGTATACTTTTAAGAAAAATTTATTTTTTACTAGGCCTATTGTTTCTAATTCTTTAAATATTGGAATCATTTCTTCATATTTTATTTGCGGTCCTGCTATGTGGATTTCAAATATTCCGTTTGTTTGATTTATTTCGTTCATTTTATCTCCATTATTATTACTTATTAGTAGTATTATTTAGGAGGAGAACATTTTATTTAAAGCTTTGTTGTCGTTTTTACGACAGCAGATACTTCTACATTTTTTTCTTAGAATTTCTAATTTTTGGTTTATCTTTTGCTATATTCCATAAAATTTCAAAATACTTTGCATAACTATCTGCTAATGCTTTATTTTGAATTTTTATTACAGTAAATGGTTCCCATATTAATATTGCCACATTATTTCCCCAAACATATGTTGGCGTTGGATTAAAAGATTCTTTTGGCAAATAACGGTAAACTGCAGTCTCATATTCATAAATATATTCAACATTATCTCTTGTTAAAATTCTTTCTTTGAATCCTTTTTGTTTTTCTTTCCTAAAAAATTGATCCATGAAGTGACCTAACTTTTCTTTAAACATGCCTTCATCAATTCCAAATATTACATAATCTTTACCAACCCTTAAGACATCATTAAGAACTGTTTTAATTCCTTCGACTCCTTTAAAAACTTCTACTTTAATTTCTTCTTTATGGAATTCTGCTAATTTTATAAGTTCTGGAAGTAAATCTTTAACATTATCCTCTTTCTCTTTTACAAAATCTAAAAGTTTGTTTGGATGTGTTGCATTATAGAATTTCACATTATTTTTAATTACATAGTTTATTAGCCCTTTATTTAGTAATTTTTCTAGAAAATCGTATATTGTTGTTCTATGTAAATTTGTTTCTTCTTTTAATTTGTTAACAGGAACTGAACCTAATTTTAATAAAGCTAAATAAACTTTACTTTCCCCTTCACTTAACCCTATGCTTTGTAATGTATTTGAAATAACCATAGATTATATTAACTTAACCCCATTATAAATACTTTTACCTAATTTAATTTTTTCCACTAATATTAATTAATCTCTCTGCATTTTTATATGCAAAATTTTCTTGAATATTTGCATCTAATTTTCCAATGAAAGCTCTTGCAATTTTAACTTGCATTTGTCCAACTTCTAAATCATAATTCCACACAGCATCACCACGATCAGTACCCCAAAGAACTCTATCTGGATGTTTTTCAATAAGAGGTTTCCAATAATTAACTGCTTGTTGTATAATCTTGTCAAAATTCTTGTTTGCAATTTTCAAATAATCATCTTTACTTTTTCCAACATACAATTCAAAAACCTCTCTTTCTCCACCAAAGAATTCATCAATTCCATAGTAAGCATTTTGGTATTTGGCAAGTATATCATCAACCTCATTAACAGAGAGTTGATCTCCATGCCAAATAAAATTGATGTCTGGATTTTGTTTTAATATTCTTTCAAAATTATCTTTATCTCCCTCACCTAAATGAAAATACACTAACAGATTATTTTCTCTAACAATAGGATATATTTGAATGAGTCTATTTGAATCTGGTGGAAGAGCTTTAGATCCCCCATTTTCTCTTTCATACAAACCAATTTCTCCATATCCTTTGAATAAATTAGGATGAACCTTGAGCATTTCTGTTAATATTTTTGCATCCACTGTTGGAAAACCATTAGGCTCATTATCATTACCTGAAGACATTATAAATGGTGTAAATGATTCTGGATATTGATTCATTGTTCTATTCCAAATTTCCAATAAATATAAGGATATTTCTCCTTCATATACTGGAAAGAAAGCAAAATTTTTCTTTGTGCCCTCATTTTTTAATGTACAAACTATTTCGCTCATTTTTACATTCCAACCTAATAACGCTTTTGGACCACCAAATCTTCCTTCTTGTATTTCTTCAATTTGTTCTCCAGGACTATGATCTGGAATAGCAGGAATATGTAAATGTGTATCTATTAAAGGGCCTAAATAATATGAATTTGGATATTCTACTTTTGGAATTTCTGGACATGGTGATGATTCCAAAGCTGCATTAACACGTTCTTGCCAAACTTTTTCTTCAAAACTAAGTTCAATTTCTTCTTGTTCCTCAACCTGCTCCACTATTGGTTCAACTATGGTTTTATTAATTGTGGAATTTTCAATATTATCAAAAAAATCTTTTAATTGTATTCCTAATTTTCTTTTTCCATCAGGACTACTAAGGTGACAACCATCTTTTGCAGTTTCTTTCTTTGACATAGGTCCTAAAACTGGGCCTAAAAATATATTTTCGTTTTTAGCATCTAACTCTTGCATTAGTTCTTTTCCTTTTTCTAAACCCCAAGTACCAGTTATTTCACATAAACCATCAGTGTAGTCTGCCAAAGCTGATACGTAAATTGTAACATTTGGGATTCTTGTTCTAATTTCTTTTACTACAATTTCTGCATTTTCATAATTTGTTGTTCTATCTTCGTCCATTATGCAAAGTTCCCACCATATGCTCTTAGTGTTTGGGTGTTTTTCTAAAAGCTCGTCAAAAACTTTCCAATATTTACTACCTTTATCCAAGTTTCTAGACCAATCCAAAATAGTACCAGAACCATATCTTCTTTCATAACTCCACATTTTTTTACCACCCATATGATAATAACCTTCTACTGTTTCTCTTGTGTTTGAACATCCAATATAACCAATAGTAATTTCTTCTGGATTAGTTTCGACATTAGGTTGCTGAGTGCAGCTTACCATTAGAATTAAAAATAAAAGAAATGCTATCTCTTTTTTCATAGTCAATTACATTTTTAGTAGTTTATAATTGTTTTGTCTTTTGAAAAATTTCTAGTTCTCAAGTGTTTGATTAAAAAACTCTTTTAATTGTTTTCCCATTTTTAACATTCCTTCCTCATTAGGGTGACATCTAGATCGATCGTTTGTAGTAATTTCAGCTAATGATAACGGACCTAAAATCGGACCTAGAAATACGTCTTCATTTTTAGAATCAAGTTCTTGTGCTAGTGTCTTTGCTCTTTCTATTCCTTCTATTCCAGTTATTTCACATACATTTTCAGTATAATCTGCAAGTGGAGAAACATAAAGAGTTACATTAGATATTCTCTTTCTTACTGCCTCAATAACTGGAAAAGCTTGTTCATAAGTGATTTTAGATTCGCCACCTGGTATGCACAATTGTATCCACACTTTTGTTGTTTTTGGATTTTCTCTTAGATGTTGATCAAAAACATTCCAAAAACCACTACCTTCTTCTGCATCTTTAGCCCATTGAAAAACAGAACCACTATCATAATCATGAATGTTATCCATATCTACTTTCCAGATTTCTTTTCCATCAGACCATCGATAACCATATACAGTTTGTCTTGTGTTTGAACATCCAATAAAACCAATAGTTCTTTGTGAGATCTGATTATCTGTTTGAATATTATTAGAATTATCTTGGAAAAATTTTTCTTTAATATTATTGCAACCAGAAAGAATTATAATAATTAGGATAAAACAAAAAATTATATCTTTTTTCATCTTTACTTTTCTCCTGTAAGGTGTGCATATTCACCTATTCTTATTTAATGCTACTTGAAATTCCTTTCTAATCTCGTTTATCTTTTTTTCATTAAGCTTGATTAAGATTGACTTGCATTTTACTAAAAACCCAGGGGTATTCCTTATCATTTTATTGTATTGCTCATCTGGAACTGTTCTATCAATATAATATTGAGAATCTATTCTTGCCTTTAAAGAATCTTCTGTGAAATCAGTGTCTTCTTCGCTAAAAGATTCTTTGAGAAATCTCTTTGCGAACGCTATTGTACATGAATGAATCTCGCATTTTATGCCTATTTTGGTTAAAATTGAGTAAAGTGAAAAATAGATTGTATAGTATGCGGTTGAAATTTTCCAATCTTTTATTATGTTTACACTCATTGACTCCAATGCTTCTTCCGCTTTCTTGATATATGCCTCTGCGAGATCTGAATTTGGTTCAATTAAACTTAAACCTTCCTTCTTTCCCGCACACCATTTTATTTTATCCATTTTTCAACACATTCTGAATAAACAACTCCGAATTTTTAAATACTATATGGTTTTTTAATACTTCTTTTAAAAAGATATCATGATTTACATTTTTTTCAAATGTCTTTAAGGGATAACACTTTATGCTTATTTCAATTCCAAAATTTCTTGAAATTTTCTTGATTTCTTCTTTTTTATAATCTCCCGCTACAAAAATGTCTAAATCAGATTCTTTGTTAGAGATCCCCTTCGCATAACTTCCAAAAATAACACCTATTCCATCAATAAAATGCCCTATTTTTTCTATAACTTCCTTCACTAGAAGATTTTTTTCCATAAAGGCTATTGATTTATATTGCTCGACAAATGCAACATATCTATTGCTTAATTCGTTTACTTTTAATTTATAAGATTTGATTTTACCCCTTACTTTTGATTCTATAATTCCTTTATTTTCTAAATCTTCAAGAATTAGCTGTGCTGTCCGAGGGCTTATTTTAAGCAATTTCTCAACTTCCCTTATGTAATATTCTCTATCAAATCCATTTGTAAATAAAGAAATAATTTGCAAGCCATTCTCAGTAATTTTTATTTTATTATACATATGTATTATTTATAATACATTTACTATTTAAACTTTTTGTTTTAGTTTATTAGCCCTATAAAGGCATATGTATCAAAAAAATAAGTTTCAGTCATCATATAAATTTCTCCTCATTTCGTCTTTTATTTCTTGATTATATTTTTCGTAAATATTTCATAACATTATTAAGTTTAAAAAACTTCTACATATTATGGTGATGTTAAAACAGAAAAGCCCTTGGTTAAAAGATATAAAGATAAAGGCTTTAGATTTAGTAAATAAAGAATTTTTTGGTAATTCTCCTCCTACTGTTTTTGTTGGAAGTAAGTTTATGGAATCTAAGAAAGCAAATGTGGGGGTTATGAGTCCTTTAGATGATAAAAAAGAGGCTTGGAAATACGATGACCCAATCTATTGGTACAATAATAATTATCCTATAAGAAAAATTGCTGAATTAAGAGCTAATTTAATTAATGCTAGAAAAAAATCTGGAATTTTTGATGTAAGAACAAATAATAAATTTTTAGAATTAGCCCAAGAAATTGCTATGAGTAGGAAAGTTACTTCTATAGAAGTTGAATTAAAGAAAAAGCTACATGCTAAAATAAATATTGATAAAATTCATATGCCTTTTGGCCCTGGCGGAGAGGTAAAAAGACTAGAAGCAGTTGGAAATATAACTTTACAGAAAGATATTGAGAAAGTTTTTTATGATACTGATCTTAAGGCTGCTGAAGGCATTAAAATATTGACTGATAAAGGTTTTAATGAAAATCAGATAAGTCAATTTTTGAGTATAGGCACTATGGGATTAAAATATAATAGAAAATTAGTTCCTACTAGATGGAGTATTACTGCAACAGATGACACCTTAGGTAAAGATTTAATTAAGGAGATAAAGCATAATGAAATTATTAAAGACTATAGGTTATTATTTGGGAATTATTTTGGGAATTATTATTTAATATTTTTATTTCCTGAAGCTTGGAGTTATGAATTATTTGAAAGTTCAGTGCCGGATCAACTAATTTCTCCAGACCAAAAACTTTGGACAATGACTGATTATGAGAATTATGATGGAAGGAAAAATTATGCTAATAATACTGTTGGAGGTTATTACGCAGCAAGGTTAAGTTTATTAGAATATATGAAAGAAAAAAGAATTCAAGCTGGAGCTTTATTATTAAGATTTGTTACTTCTGAGTATAGTGTTCCTCTTGGAGTATTTGTTGTTAGACAATCTGTAAGAAAAACAGTTTCTAGTAATGAAATGATATTTAATGATAAGAAAATAATGTTGAATGTTGGAAATGGAATAATTTATAGAAGATTTGGGTATAATATTGACAACTTACTTAAAGATAGTATTTTGTTAAATAATATAAACAAGCAAAGGAAATTATTTGAGTTTTAAGAAAAAAGTATATTCTTCATATACTCTTCACCTATTCTAAATTATTTTATATTTTTATATGCCAAAGTTTAATAAATTTTTAAATGAATTTAGGTTTTTATGTCTCTTGATCTGATGATTGTTGATGATTGCGATATATTTGCTTTTGCAGTTGAGGGATTTGCTAAATTGACAAAACCTAGTCTTGAAGTTATAAAGTTCAATATTGGTGTTCAAGCATTAATTTATCTAAGATCTAATGTTGAAGATTTACCTAGAGGTTATCTAATTGATATGAGGCTTCCCGGTAGTTATGAAGAGCAGAATGCTCCTTTAGAGATTTATCTTTTTTTAAAAGAAAGAGGAAGAACTAAATATTTTAGTTTTTATACCGCTAACCTTTCTGAACATGACTTAGAGGTTCAAAGAATAACAAAAGCAAGCGTTATTTTAAAAAGTGATACTCGTAGATTAGAAAGATTTTTAACAAGATTGACAAGAACTTAAGGTTTAGCAATTTTCCATAATAAATCAAAATAATTTTTAAATGTTTTTGCAATATCTGGTTGCTTAATTAAAATAGCCACAGGATCTTGGATCCATAAAATAATGGCTGCCTTATTTCCATATATATTAGTTGAAACTAAAGAAGCAAAAGATTCTGGGAGATATTTTACCTCTGATAATGGCACTGGAGACTGGTGTTTTTTACCTGAATATATTGCATGTAATTTTATTTTCTTTTTTATCCTTTTATTTGTGTAATGAGGTATGTAGAACCTTAATAATTCTTTAGCTATATGAGATGCACCTATAATATAAACATCTTTTCCTTCATTAATCTGATCTTCGAATATTGTTTTTATTCCTTCTTTCCCCCTAAAGAATAAAGTTTCTTGTTTTCCTTTACTATGGTAAAATTTAGCTTCTAGGTCTGGCATTAAAGATAAAATATCTTGTTTTTGTTCTTCTATTAAATCTTGAATTCTTTTGGGATCTGTAGGCATGTAAACCCTCTTTCCATTTTCTACAATATAACTTACTAAACCTTTCTCTATTAAACGATCAAGAACATCGTAGATGCTTCTTCTGTGGACTCCTGTTTTTCTTGATAGAACACTTGGATTAGATTTTCCATACTCTAAGAGATTTATATACACCTTTGACTCTATTTCTGTTAAACCAATATGTGAAAGTTTTTCAAACATAATAATATTTAATATATTACTAATATTTATATTTTGTGGGTAATTATATGCCCACTCTTTTTAATATAATTCTAGCCAGTTTTATTCTTAAGTTTGAAATAATTCAATCTTAGGAGTGTTAAAATGAGAATAATAAATCAAATACCCAAATATAAGCCTGTTGTCCATTTATTAAAGGGGCAAGTTGAAAGAAACAATGGTATTTTATATGTTGGAGGTTTAGAAGTCCCAAAGAATTTTCATGGAAAATTAAGAAGGAGATCTAGAGGAAAAGACAGTTTACAGCAAGCTATTGATGAGAAACAAATTTACTTAAGGGGGGCTAGTAATGGAAGCGAAAGTGTAAATTGGTTTGGTTTAGTTACTGATAAATTTACAGATTTACCAATTGCTGAACTAGGTCAAGCTTTTGCTGATGTTAATAGTGATGCAATAATAAGATATGATACTAGAAGAGAAAGGTTTGTTGTTAGTTATGGTATTGGTAGATTTCCAGAAAGTACTCATTTATTTTTAGATTCTGGAGATTTTGGTACCTATGGAGGAAATGGTGAGATGACAGTTAGAACAGGTGTTGCATTATATGGCACTAGCGGAAATAGAATAGGTGTTGTTTTAAGTGATAGTATTAGAAAGAGATTTATACATAGATGGGATCACAATGATATAAGTGATGTTGTTAATGAAGTTAGGGAATTTGGTGAAGAAGTTAGCAAGGAATTTGAGGCACCTTATATAATGAGTGGAAAGGAAGTTGTTAACTATACAAGGCAACTTTCCTTGCTTTAGTTTTTCAATTATTTTTTCTTTTTTTATATATTTCAACTAATTTTTCAGGTGTAAATCCTAGCATATATAGAAACATTATTTTTCTATTTGTATAAGTTGTTTTTATAATTCCCTTTTCATTCCATCTTCTTGCAGAAGAAATTACTTCCTCATCTAATATTTTAATACAATTGCAGTTTTTTCTAATTGATCTCATAAGTTCTACATCCTCTAAAATAGGAATATCTCTAAAACCATTAATTTTTTTGAAATAATTTTTTCTAATAAATATTGCTTGGTCTCCATAAGGTATTCTAACTATTTTTGATCTTATTGAAGTTATGAAAGATACTAATTTAAGAAATAAGTTTTTAGAATCTAATCTTAAACTGAATGCTCCCGCAACATAACTTTGATCTTCTAAGGCTTTTTCAATTTTAGTTAATGCATCTTTTTGGAGCTTTGTATCTGCATGTAAAAATATTAGTATATCTCCTTTAGCGTTTTTAGCACCTAAGTTCATTTGTTTTGCTCTACCCTTTTCAGAAATAATTTTAATAATCCCTTTAAATTTAATTTTTTTAATTGTTGTGTTTTTATTTCCGTCTACAACAATAATCTCTGCCTTTTTTATTAATTCTAAATCATTTAATTCCTTTATTAAAGAATTTATTCCTTCTTCATTATAAACTGGAATAATTATGGAAAATTTGGGTTTTTTCACTTATTAATTCTTTGATAGTATTATTAAAATCTTTTTGTTTTAATTTAATAAGTTTTAAATATAAAAGGATACAGAAGATTATATGAATAACTTTTTTGATTTTAAAAAAATAAAGTTTATAATTTTAATTTTGTTGATAATTTTAATCATTTTCTTAACAAGATATTTTGGATTAACCCAATATTTCAAACCAGAATTTTTAAGGGAGACTATATCGGGTTTTGGAGTTCTCGCTCCTGTTATTTACATTTTGATTTATGCTTTGGCTACAATTTTGTTTTTGCCTGGGTCTCCTTTAACAATTGCTGGTGGACTAATTTTTGGAGTTGGTTTTGGTACATTATATACTGTTATAGGTGCTACTTTAGGAGCTAGTGTTGCTTTTTTAGTAGCTAGATATTTTGGAGGAAAACTTATTGAAGGTTTTTTGAAGAAACATAATTTTAAGAAATTGGAAGAATATCATGATAAACTTGAGTCTAACGGTTTTAGTGCGGTTATTTTTTTAAGATTAATTCCTTTATTTCCATTTAATGGCTTGAATTTTGCTTTAGGATTAACCAAAGTTAAATTTAGAAGTTACTTCTTTGCTACTTTAATAGGAATAATTCCCGGAACTTTTGTGTTTAATTATTTTGGAGATTCATTAGGAAATCTAAGTTTTATGAATATTGTAATATCTTTAATTTTAATAATTTTGTTAATTAGTTCTTTACCTATTTATAATAAATTGAAGGTTATATCTAATAGAAGGAAGATTAAGAAAGCAATGAGGAAAAAATGAAATATGATATAATTTGTATAGGAGCAGGTTCTGGTGGTTTAGGAACCTCAATGTTTATGAACAAAGCAGGATTTAAAGTTTTGCTAATAGATAAATCTGATAGAAGCATTGGAGGAGATTGTTTAAATCATGGTTGTGTTCCTAGCAAGGCATTAATACATTCATCTAGATTAGTACAAGGTGCCAGAGAATCTAAAGAATTTGGTTTGAAAGTTGATGGTAAAATTGATTTAGCGAAAGTTTCTAGATATGTTGATGATAAAAGAGAAGTTATAAGAGAACATGAAAATGCTAATTATTTAAGAAAATTAGGACTTGATGTTGTTTTGGGTGCTGCTAAATTTAATTCTAAAAATTCAGTTGTTGTTAATGGTCAAGAGTATTTTGGTAAGAAAATAGTTATTGCTACAGGATCTAGACCTATGATTCCTAATATTAAAGGAATTGAGAAAATTAAATATTATACTAATGAGAATATTTTTGAGTTAGATAAATTACCTAATAAAATGATTGTTATTGGTGGCGGCCCAATAGGTGTTGAATTAGGACAATGTTTTCAAAGATTCGGAAGCGAAGTAATAGTAATTCAGAGAGGGCCTCAATTTTTACCTAAAGAAGATGTTCAGATTGCTGATATTTTAAGAAAGAGATTAGAAAAAGAGGGAATGAGATTTATGTTTAATACTTCTCCTTTAGAATTTACTTCTAAAAATGAATTAATTGTTGAAGATAAAAATGGGAAAAAGAGTAAACTGAAATTTGATCTAGTTTTAGTAAGTGCTGGAAGAACCTTAAACATAGATAATTTATATTTAGATAAAGCAGGTATTAAAGTTAATGAAAGTAAGATTATTGTTGATAATTATTTAAGAACTACAAATAAAGATGTTTTAGTTATTGGTGATGCTGCTGGTAGCTACCAATTTACACATTGTGCAGAAATACATGTTAGATTAATATTAAGTAATTTCTTTAGTCCATTTAAGAAAAAAGTTAGTTATGATCATTTATCTTGGGTTACTTATACAACTCCTGAAGTTGCTACTTTTGGTTTGAATATTGAGCAATTAAATCAAAGAAAAATTAAATATAGAATTTTAGAGAAAGATTTTAAAGATGATGATAGAGCTATTGTGGATAATGCATCTTATGGTAAAGCTAAGGTTTATGTTGATAATAAAGGAAAATTATTAGGTGGAACAATGATTGCTGAAAATGCAGGAGAAGTTTTCCAGGAATTAGTTTTAGCTAATAGTGCTGGTTTAAATGTAAATCATTTATTTAGTAAAATCTATCCCTATCCTACTGCTAGCAGAATAAATCAAGCAGTTGTTAAACCTATTTTTGAAGGTAAATTAACTCCTTTTGTTAAAAAATTATTTAAATTATTATATCATTGAAATGGTAAGCGAAAAACAAAGACAAGATGCAAAAGAGAAAGCAGTTTTGATTGCATTAAAACATGGTATGGCTTTGATAAGAGAAGATTTAGAAATTTATGGTATGAAAATTGATGGTTCTAAAAAATTTATTTGTAAAGGTAGCGATTATGATCATTTATGGCAAGAGGCTTTAAAAGCTTTAAAAAAATAAAATTTAATTTTTCTTTAATATTTTTATTGTTCCTTTATCTGCATCAACTTCAACTTTGTCATTATCTTTGAGAATTTTTGTAGCTATCTTTGTTCCAATAATGCAAGGTTTTCCGATTTCTCTAGCAACTATTGCTGCATGGCAGGTTATTCCCCCTTCATCTGTTACAAATGCAGAAGCTTTTTTCATTGCAAGTAAATAATCTGGAGTTGTCATTGGTGTTACTAATATATCCCCTTTATTCACTTTCTTTAATTGATCTAATTCGAATACAATTTTTACTTTTCCTTTAATCTTACCTGGAAAGGCACAACTTCCATTTATAATATTATTTGTGGATTCCCTTTTTGTTTCAATGAGAATTTGATTATTTTTTTCTAAATTTTTATTAAGATCCTTTTCTAAAACTAATTTGTTGTTGATTAAAGCATAACCTTTGCATCTTTCTTTTATTTTATTTATCTCTATGCTGGTTAAGTTTCTTTCTTTTAATTTGAATAATTCTTTAGGAGATATTACATAAAGTATTTCTTTATATTTAGATAGTTTTTTCTTGAAAAAATTAATAAAAATCTTATCTGCCTCATCAGTATATTCTTGTGTTTCACTACGCAGTTTCAAAAATTCTTCTTTAATTTCATTATTTAATCCTGAAATATCAGGAGTAGCTGTAATAACTGCCATAGTTGGCCACCAAAATTTTTAAGTATTTCTCAAAATTTTTCTTAGTTGATTCAAAATACTTACTATTAGAATTCAATTTTTCTACTATGCCTTTTAATAATGAATTTAATTCTTCTTGATTATACCATACTGAAACAATTTGAGAGTCTTTTTCTTTTAAAAATAATAGGTTTTTAATATTGAAAACATTGAAATCGCTGTTACTCCAAATATGTAAATAAAATAGAGAATGGGCCCGAGAATAAACCTTCTCTAATTTTATTTTGTTTTCTCCTTGATCTTCTTCTAATATTATATTTTTTGTATCTTCAAATTTAGATATATCTGTGCCAAGATATAATTTTCCTTTCCAATAGATAAAGCCCTTTTCTCTTTTTTTTAATTCCTCTATTTCTGGATATTTGTTTGAAATGATTTCTTCATATTTTAAAAATGATTTATAATCAATTAAATTTTCTGGTATTTTTTTGTTAATTAAATTTGATAATATTTCATAAACATTATAAAGAACTTGATCTGTATCTGCCCTTAATTTGTAAGCTTTTTTGCCTATTGTTTTATTTATGCTATCTGACTTTCCTAATAAATTGTTTATAGT
>JAGVZM010000023.1 GCA_018302545.1 Candidatus Woesearchaeota archaeon
ATGAACGACCCTATGGCAAGACCATAGGGTATCACTAAAAGAAATTACTTAGTTTAACTTGATCTGATTTTCTTCCTTGATTGAGAATATATTTTCTTATGATTTCAGCATTAACTCCTTCTCCTACAGTGCTTACATATCCCCCATCACTCCA
The DNA here is from genome assembly GCA_018302545.1 of Candidatus Woesearchaeota archaeon. GTDB lineage: Archaea > Nanobdellota > Nanobdellia > SCGC-AAA011-G17 > GW2011-AR18 > JAGVZM01. The sequence goes on from JAGVZM010000023.1 coordinate 155, forward strand.
GAATTCTCCTTTCCACAATTCGTCTCGCAGATCTGGATGCACTTCAAATAAGTTTCTTGCAGTGATGCTCTTAACAATCCTAAATAGTTGTGAGGGAGAATATTTAGGTACAGATTGAAGCAAGAAATGAACATGATCCTCATCAAAGCCCATGGTTTCAAACCTCATGGTATATCTCTCTTCAAGCGTTTTACAGGTTTCTTTTAAAGTTTGAATATAAGCTTCATTGAGAAAGAGATCCTTTCTATATTTGATGACAAATACGAAATGATATTTAACTTTAAACACCTTATGATAAGATTTGAAAAGTTCTTCCATAAGTATGCTTCTACGAATACATACTTATAGTTTTATCCCCAAGGCAAGACCTTGGGGTATTGACAAACAATAAACTTGTGATCTTAGATCTATCATTACTGCTGCATCATATGGTTTTTCTGATCTGTTTGGGTTTAGGTGACAACCTATTTCGTGATCTGGGGCATAATCTTCAAATTTGAATCCATAAGAAGCAATTTTTTTGATTAATCCTTCATCATCTGTTATACCTAATCCTAAAGCCAAAGCAACATCACTTAATGAAAATGTTGTTAATTCTTCTTCTGTGAATGGTGAGCCAAAAGGAGACCATCCTAATAATTTTTTATGAGATTTTGCAAAGTCTTCTATGGTTCTTCCATTAGTTAATGAATGGGCTGCTGTTGCGAATATTGCGCCATAAGGACCATCGTAAGAGGTAACTCTTCTTGCATCATTTCCTATTACAGTCAATCTCATGAATAATGGATCGTTTCTTAATGGATATTTTAATTTTGACATATTTTTCGTCTTGAAATTATATTTATAAGTTTTTCTTAGGTTAAGTATATAAATTAGTTTCTGTAAATTCTTATAATGGGTAGTGGAGTTAAGAAAAGTTTGCCTGAAATGCTTATGAATTTAAGGATTTTGGCTGGTGGTGTTCTCAGATGGTCTAATGTTGGATGGGGTGATTTAGAAGTTTTATGTTTGGATACAAATAGTGATTGGTATTTCAAATATGGAGATAGAATTTATAAGCAACCTAAAAATTCTAATAAAGGTGGGGCTACATGTTATTCCTGTGGTTCTGAAATATATTTTATTCCAGCTAGTGCTGACGTTATTTCTGCTTTAACTTCTTCTGGAACACATTTAACTTATGATTCTACTATTATTGAACTTCCTTACTGTATGGAATGTGATAGTACAATACAATAATTTTTATATTTCTTTATTTTTATAGATCTTTATGGATAATAAAAAGCATATTGTTGCTATTACTGCACTGATAAAGAATCTTAATGGTGATAAATTTTTGATTTTGAAAAGAAGTGAAAATGAAATAGCTTATCCTAGCAAATGGTCTTTTCCTGGAGGAAAGCTTGAGAAAGGAGAAAATATATTGCAAACTTTAAAAAGAGAAATCAAGGAAGAAGTTGGTTTGGACATTGAAGATTATAAAGAATACCTGAAAGATTATACTTTTATAAGACCTGATGGGCATAATGTTATTGGTTTTGCTTTTTTGGTTAAAGCTAAAAATGAGAATGTATTATTGGGTGAAGATTTTCAGGATTTTAAATGGGTTAAACCTGATGAACTTAAAGTATATGATTATATTCTTGGAATGGAAGAAGAAGTTAAATTAGCTTTTCAGTAATATTTTTTGAATTTCTTTATTTAATTTTCCTACATTTTTAGGTTTTTGATTTATTGGAGCTTTTGTGTTATCTTTTAAGAAAGATTCTATATAATTATCCATTTTTGTAATATTATTTATTTTATCTTTTTCTTTTCCTTGTGATTTTATCTTAATCATATCTTGTATTTTGCTTATAATATAGTGGGGGATTATATCCTTACTTTTAGATACTGCTTTTGTAAAATCTATTAATGGTAGGTTATTTCTATGTGCAACCCATTTAGCATTAATTAAACCTCTAAATGAATATAGGTATTTTTTGTAAGTCACTTCAGCTTTAGATTTTAGGTATTTTAAGTAATTATTCTTACACATTGATTTATAATGAAAATATAATTTTAATGGATTAGAGTTGTTCTTTGCGTAATCTTTAAAACTTTTAGGTTGTTTTCCGTAATAAATTATATCTGACATTAACCATTCTATTGTTGTAGGATTAGAATCGGATAATAGTCTACAAAATTTAAAAATGTCAAATCCTGAAACATCAATTAGGGCTCCTTTTGCAGGTACTTTTTTTCCTTCTTTGTCAAAGGAGGCATTAATTACATCTTTTTCTGGATTAAGTGTTAAATATTCTTTTAAATCTCTGTAGAAAACAAACCTTACATCATAATCTGAGTCTTTTGAAGACATTCTCCATGCTCTTGAACCATTTTCTATTGCAAATAAGATCTTTATATTATTCTCTCTTTCTATTTGTTTACATAACTTTTTTATTAATTCTTTCATATCTTTATAAAGAAAAACCCTTATATATTATTATCTCTAAGTACTCTTGAGGGGATATGAAAATAAGAGGTGTTTCATTTTTATTAGTTTTATTTATTATAGTTTGTTTATTATCCCTTTTAGTTTTTGGTTTAGAAAGTGTTAATATTCAAACTATAGAACCTAATCAGAGTATAAGCAATTCTATAATTTTAAATTCTACTACAGATCAGGAAGCAAATAATATAACTTATATTTGGATAGATCAAAATTCTGGTGTTATAGTCGATCAGGTTATTGTATCAAATAATACTGAATTAGATACTGAATTTAATACGACTTATGATACTTCTTTATTACCAGATGGGATCTATAACTTGGTAATTAATGCTACAAATTCTTCTGGTGCCTTAGTTAGTAATACTACTGTAACTAGTATTGTTATAGATAATAATCCTCCTTCTGTTAATCTGGAAACTTTAAATAATACTCTCATAACAACAAACAATCCCTCTTTTTCTTTTAATTATACAGACGTTGTAGCACAAACCAGCAATTGTAGTTTGTATGTAAATGAGGTTATAGTTGCTACTAATACTTCTGCTGCAAATAATACTGGGACTTTTTTAAGTAGTAATTTAGCATCTGAAGGTACTTTTAGTTGGTATGTTAATTGTACTGATTCAGTTGGTAATATTGGACAGAGTTCTATTTTTTCAATTACTTATACTAATCCTCCCAGTGATACTTTTAATTCTCCTTCAAATAGTTCAAACCATAATGATAATTTTGTGTTAAATCTTTCAGTTAATGATAATGATGGTATTAGTTTAGTTCAATATAGAATTGATGATAGCAATGGCTCTAATATTACTGATTGGTTAAGCATCAGCAATTTTTCAGATAACATTTTTAATACTACAATTAATATAAATAACTTAGTTGATGGAAATTATACTATAAGAATTAATTCAACAGATAATTTGGGTGTTTCTACTACAAATAATTCTATCTTATTTTATGTTGATACTACAGACCCAACAATATCCAGTTTTAGTTTATCTGCCAATACAGTTGTAGTTGGTAATACTCTAACTGCCAGTTGCTCTGCTATAGATAACCTTGACAGCTCAGTTATTACTTCTGTAACTGGATTAAGTTCTTCAAATTTGGGCACCTTTACTGCAACCTGTACTGCTATAGATGATGCAGGAAATCTTATAACTAATACTTTAATATACACTATTGTTAATTCTGGAAGCTCAGGTTCATCAAGTGGTGGCAGTTCTTCTTCAAATAGTATAACAAAGAGCAAAATTGATAATAGTATTTCAGATGGAATTTCTTCTATAGATCCTAGAATAGATGACTCTGGTTATGAACCTGAAACCCTTGCTCCTGATATTCCTATTGCTCCTCAACCAGATAGTTATTCAGATACTAGTGCTTATTCTTATTTTTTGAGAGATTATAATTATTATACAGAACCTACTGAATCTAAGCAAAGTTCATTTTTTGGTTTTGGAGTTTCTCAAAAACCTATTGAAATTGATGTTAAAAGTCAAAATATTTATATGATTAAAGAAGGTAATACTAAAAGACCTTTAAATCTTGTTTCTTCTAATGGAGAATCAAATACTATTAAGAGCATTGTTTTAAATTTAAATAGGGAGATACAGGATACTTCTGTTAAAGTCGCTGTTATTAAACCAAAAATAGATAATTTCTTACTTGAAGAGCCAATATATGGTGTTGAAAGAGAAGTTTACGATTATGTAGTTATAGATGGCTTGGAAAATGATACTATTAAAGAAATAGAACTTACATTTGAGATCAATAAGACTTGGTTAGAAGATGAAGAATTATGTGTTGATGATGTTGAATTGGGTGCTACTTATGATGAATATTGGAGAAAAGTTGATGCACAGATTTTGCAGTTTAAAGATGATAAAATAATATATAAGGCTAAAATAAATGGTACAAAAAATTTAGCTATAACTGCTAAAAGTTATAAGGAGAGAAAAATAGTAAATGATGAATATGAATTACCTGAAGTTTTGATACTGCCTGATAGTCCATTTTATCCTATTAAGAAGTTTGGAGAGAAAGTTGAAATCTTTTTAACTCCTCAAGAAGAATTAGATGAGTTAAATCTAAAATTAGCTGAAAAGAGATTAAGTGAAGCTAAATTTTTAGCTTTGGAAGTTTCAAAGGATTATTTACAAGAATTAGACAGTGATATTTTAATAAATAGTAACCATGATTTAAATAGTATTGATTTGAGTAATTTGCAAGACTTAGGTGATGATATTTTAATAAATGATAATGATGATTTAAATAGTTTAAATTTTGATAAAACATATAATACTTCGGAATTGGATTCTTATAACTACTTTAAATTTTATGATATTAATAGGGATGAGTTCATAAATCAACAAGATGTAAATCTCTTTAAAACAATAGTTAAATATTCTACAAATAGGCAGGGAGTTTATATAAGTCCTTATCATAATCAGGAAAATGTTGTTGCATATAATAATTCCCCAAATTTAGATATTACTTCTTGTAGTGACAGTGATGGTGGAAAAAATTATCCACAAAAAGGAGAAGTAATTGGAAAAACTGAAACTGGTGGAAGTGGAAGATTTGAAGATTTTTGTAGAACTGATAGAACTTTATTAGAGTTTTATTGTCAAGCAGATGGTCTTACGAGAGGATTTGAAGAATTTTCTTGTGATGCAAACCAAAAATGTGAAAATGGGGCTTGTGTTCCAAATAATAATTTTACTACAATAGGTAGCTGTACTGATAGCGATGGCGGTAGAAATTTAAATGCTCAAGGAACTACGCAAGGTAGTAATGTTTTGGGTCAACAGAGTGGGACAGATCACTGTATTGCTTTTAGGAGTATTATGGAATATTACTGTAATTCAAAAGGGGAGTTTGAAAGTGAATTGACAAGTTGTCCAATAGGTCAACAATGTAAAGATGGAAAGTGTGTCTTTTATAGTAATACTAATATTACCTGTTTAGACAGAGATAACGGAAAGATCTATACTACTAGAGCAGAAACAGAAGGTTATAATGAAAATGGAATTTGGATTGATGAAGAAGATAGTTGTGTTTATGGACAGAATAGCTTAACTGAGTGGTATTGTGAAAATGGAAAAATAAAATCAGATGTATATAATTGTGGAGATAGTAAACAATGTATTTATGGTGCTTGTGTTTCTGCAAATATAAGTTGTGAAGATACAGATGGAGGTAGAAATATATTACAATCTGGTAATGTCACTATAGTAACTGCTAATGGAATTACTGAATCATACCAAGATCTTTGTGATGGTTCAAGATTTGTTAATGAATATTATTGTACTTTAACTGAAGGCATAGGTAGTAGTAGATACTATTGTGGACCTACTGCTGTTTGTGTTAATGGTGAATGTAGGCCAGAGAGTACAGTTAATCATACCAACCCAACTTGTAGTGATAACGATAAAGGAATTGAGCCTTTTTTAAAAGGAAAGACTATTGGTAGAAGTAGTACAGGTTATTATAGTACTTGGGAAGATTCATGTGCTAGTAATGATAGTGTATTTGAATATTATTGTGATGACAAAGATATTGTTACTTCTACTTTAGTAAATTGTCAAAATGGCCAATGTAAAGATGGTAGATGTGAAAATAATATATCTCAAATTAACATTATAGATAAGTTTGCTGAAACTCAAACTAATACCTCTTATATTAACCCCATAATTGAGGATATTACAATAACCTATCAAGATATAGTTGATTATAGTAATATTATTCATGCTGATATAAATAAAGATGATTTGATAGATGAAAGTGATGTAAAGATTATTGAATCTGTTACTAAAGAATTAATTGATATTAATAGAGATGGAGTTATGGATATTTCTGAGATAGAGATCATAAATAATGTTATGAATGACATTGAGAATAATTTTGATTATGGTCTATTAATTAAAGGTGATACTGTTACTGGTTTAGTTGATGGATATTTAGTTGAACTTACTGTTGATAGATTTGGGGATATTAACGTAACTAACTCTGATTCTATTCTTAATGATGAGGATATAAAATTATTAGAAGAAACAATTGAGGAATATTCTAAAATTATTAGTAATGAAATAAGTTTGGAAGGATCTGACATTAAATCTTTACATTCTGTTGCAGATAGTAGTTTTCAACATATTGATGATTTGCAAGAATTAAGTAGAATTACCTCTTTATCAAATAAAATTATTTTTGAAAATATTGATAAAACTAATGAAATTCATCTTGAAGCTTTGAATAAAGCTATTAATCTAAGTGGAAGAAAAGGTAAAGATCTTAGTTTAGGTTATTTAGAAGCAAGGTTTGATAGATTTAGGGAAAGACAGGGATTAAATGGATTGAATGGTATCAATGGGTTAAATGGATTAAATGGATTGAATGGTATCAATGGGTTAAATGGATTGAATGGTACAATGGGTTAAATGGATTGAATGGTATCAATGGGTTAAATGGATTAAATGGATTGAATGGTATCAATGGGTTAAATAGATTAAATGGACAATGGAGTAACTGTCAGTGGAGTAATGGACAATGGAGTAATTGTTATTGGGGTAATAATAATTTGTCAAATAGGAGTTTACCTAATGATTCCATAAATCATCTTCCTGTAAATCTGTCTGAAAATCTTTCATCTAATTCAGTTGATACTTTGCCTATAAATCTACCTAGAAATTTAGTTAACCTTCAAAACCTTGGGAATTTGGGCAATTTACAAAACTTAGTAAACCTTAGAAATTTAAATAATTTGAGAAATTTAAATAATTGTATAGATTTAGATAATAATTGTTATGAGTGTTATGATAGAAATGGTACGATAATTCTAACTGAGTGTATAAATGATGAATATAAAGATGTAGATGATTTTGAACTTGATATTATCAATCAACAATATGGTGATCTTATTCAATATTCTGATAAGGATCTTAAATTTGAGCTTGAAAAGTTGAATTTACCTAAAGAATTAAGGTATAAAAAGTGTAAATATGATAAATGATCTAATAAGGATTGTTATTCTCTAGATCTTTAAATAAATAATTTTGTTATTCTTTGCTAATGTAGATATCTTTATAAAAATTGTTTATTTTATTACAATATGGCTAAAAAAAGAAAAACTAGTAGGAGCGATAGAAATTATTTGGCTTTAGGAATAAAATATTTTTTTACAGGAATTTATTGGATAATTAAAAATATTGTCTTAGGTATATGGTGGGTTATTAGTTATTTCTATTATGAGATAAAAAAAATAGAATTTATTAGAAAAAAAGATATTGAAAATGAGGAGATAAAAAAAGAAGTTGCAAAAAATATTCCAGAAAAACAAATTAAGAAAAATAATAATGCAGCTTATCATGAATTTTTAGAATTGCAAAATTTAAATGGAGAGTATTCTAATTTTGAAAATACTTTTTTAAATAATCCTAGTACTATTGGTATTATTTTGGGGGCTAGAGGCACTGGTAAAAGTGCTATAGGATTAAAATTATTAGAAAATATATATGCGAAAACTGGAAGAGCGGTATTTACTATGGGTTTTAAGACAGAAGATTTACCAAATTGGATTCATAATATAGCTAATATAGAAGAAATTAAAAACAATTCAGTTATCTTATTGGATGAAAGTGGTATTACCTTTTCTTCTAGGGAATCGATGAGTAATATAAATAAGCTTTTAACTAATTTGATGTTAGTTGCGAGGCATAAAGACGTTTCTTTGCTTTTTATTAGCCAGAATAGTTCTAATATTGATATAAATATAATTAGGCAAAGCGATTTCTTATTATTAAAACCAAGTTCATTATTACAGAAAGATTTTGAAAGAAAAAAGATTAATGATATTTACAAAGAAGCTGAGAAATATTTCAAAGAGTATAAACATGAAAAAGGTTTGACTTATATTTATTCAGAGAATTATAGAGGGTTTGTCTTAAATCCTTTGCCTAGTTTTTGGACAACTAATTTGAGTAAGGCTTTTAGACAAAAAAATTGAAATTTTGTAATTTTTTAATATACTATTTCGTTAATTACTAACATAAAACTTTCCATTTGTTTGAGATGCGACTGTTACTAATTGTTGTTTTGTATAATGATCTACACCTATTCCTATTGTTGAGACTTTTATTCCTTTAGACCTTGCTAAATTAATTATTGAAGTTGTATTATAACCTCTTGATTCGTTGTCTCCTCCATCTGAAAGAATTGTTAATGTTTTTCCATTAGTCATATCTTTTATTAAACTTCCTGCTGAATCCCATAAAGGGGTACCGCAATCTGGTATTATTTCTGATAGAGATTTTACTCTTGTCAATCCTGTACAACTATTAAAAGTATATATTTCAGATTTTTCCGGAAATTTGTGAGTGTTAACTGTTTGCCAATTTCTTCCTTGCATAGATCCTGTAGCATCAATAAGGTAAACATCTCCTCTTAATTCTGTTAATGCTCTTGTTAATGGAGATTCGTTTGCTACTAGAGTAACCCTTCTATCTCTTTTCATTTCTTCTTTTGTTTTTCCCGAACTTTTACCTTCACCATAAGCAATTACTTCTATAGAACCTTGATAACCAATAGCTCTTAGTCTAGCTTCAACACCTTGAGCTCTAGATTTAGAGATTTCTAAATTAAAATCATCTCCTCCTCTATGATCAGCATAGCCTTCTATAATAATAGAACCTGGTTTTTTCTTTTTTTTGAAAGCAGTTATATCTCTATTATCGTTATCATATAATGCCCAACTATGTGTTAAATAAAAAACTCTTAATTTATTATTTTCAAATTCATTTTGTAGATGTGCTTTTGGAGCTTTTTCTCCTTTTACTGGAGCTGCAATTGCTTCTAAATTTGGAGCTGTTGCACTTAATGCTGCTGCAAAGATTAATGCTTTTTTCATTTATTAAAGAATTTTATATAGTAATTTAATACTTAGTATAGGGATGTATATAACTAGTAGTAATAAATTTATTCATGTAAACAAATTCTATAATTTTCTTCTGCTCTTTCTCTACATTGTTCAAATTGTTTGTTAGCTAAACGATAACAATGTTGTATATCAAATTTATCATTTGCATAAGCTCGTTCATTACAATCGCTATTAAGGTAGTGCTTTTCATCTGAACAAACGTTAAATATTTCACTCCTTAAATTAGATTCACACATCAGATTTCTATTATGAACATTTAATACTTCAGTATCGACTTTAGGTTTTATAGGTTCAATAGTTGCACAACCTATTAAATTTGAGACTCTTAAAACTAAAACAGTTATTCCTAATACTCTTCTTGTTTTCATTCTTTAATTCCTATAATATTCTCTAAATTTGGAGATGAAACTTCAGGTGCTTCCCCGAAAAACTGAGTGCATTCACTTAGGGAGGTGTAGCCTTTAATACCTATACCTTCATCCTCATCCAGAAAAAGGAAACTGCTTAGTTTTCTATCTGATCTTTCCTTATTAAAATGATGAAAATTTCCATATACTCTATTACCTTTAAGATCAGCTAAATAACCTTGAGCTATTTCTGGATGCCCCACTCTTGATATAAATAAAGGATTTTCAGATAATTCATCTATGTATTGAAAACCTGATTTCGTTGCTTTTGCTACATCAAAATCTAAGATAATAATATAAGCTCCTTCTTTTAGATCTTCTAATCTTGTGTTTAATAGATCACCATAAGTTAAAACTCTAACTTCCCCTCCAGTTGTTGCTTTTCCATTAAGTAAATTTTTACTCTCTTCTTGATAAACTCTACCAGCACAATCAATTAAACCTTCTTTATATGCTTGTTCTATTCTATCTGGATTATTAGTAAATATACCTTCCCTATGGGCTACTACTACTATTTTATTTCCTTGTGGAGTTATGAGAACGATTTCTTCAGAATTTGGAGTAGACCTTTTAGTCCATATTTGGTGTTTAAATGGTAAAACTATTCTTTTGTCAATGGTGTCTGGTAAAGCAAAGAGTCTTCCTTTTTTGAAAGCTTCTTTAGCTTCTCTTAAGGCAACTGCCTTATTTACACCATAAACTGATTTTATTACTGATTGAATTTGTGTTTCCATATTATCAAATAAATTGGTTTCCTCTTTTATTTAAATCTTTCTTCTAATAACTACTATTTAGTGATATATTAACCTTTCTAAATCTATATTATTCTCCGACTATTTGAGAAGGTCCAGCAGAACAATATTGGCAACCAGCCATTGTACTATTTTTATGTTGAGAAGTGTGAGTTCCTAAAGTAAAATTACTTATATTATCTGAAACTTTTGAACCTAATGTTGCTGGAGGTACTGGTGGTGCTCCTGAAGATCCATACCAACCTCCAGTAGGAGTTTGTTGTTTAGAATATCCTCCAAATGCTCCAGAAGCTGCATAAGATCCTAAGACGTTACTAACTCCGGTATTTCCTATTGGGGCTATATTATATCCTGTTTGTTGGTTTCCGTATGAAAAGTTAGATGTTGCTATTGAGCCTTTGTATCCTTGTGAGGCTATTGGTTGAGTTGTAAAAATTGGAGTATATACACTATTTTGAACTGTTGTTTCTTGTTTTATACCATATGACTTAATTTTTAATTGTTGTGGAATTTCAGAAATAGCTTTATTCGTTGTTTTTTCTATATTTGAATTTACTATCTCTTTGATTTCTGGGTTTAATTTAGGATGATCTAATAAAATTAAGTCTATTAATATTTGTGTTTTTGGGTTTTTCCAATTTATAGTAAATAAAATAGAATTGGCTATTTTTGTGGCGATTAAGATGTTTTGAGCTGTTAAATTCTTTAAAGTTTCATGTGCCCAACTCACACTTATATTTAGGTTTCTAGCTATTTGATTTACATTAAATCCATATTTTGAGCTTGCTAATAATAGCAATATTTGCTTTTGTTTTTCAGATATCATCTTGTTTTACCGAATATTTACCTAATATTTATTCGGTATTTAAGAATATAAACCTTTTGGTTGAAAAATTTTTTGAATTTTTTTGGAAATATTTATAAATTAGTAAGAATTTCCTACTAGTATGACTGAAATAGTGACTATGGGGGAGAAAGGACAAATAGTTATACCTAAAAAGATTAGAAAGGAATTTAAGATGGAAAAAGGGACTAAACTAATTATAATTGAAGAAAAAGATAGATTAATTATAAAACCAATCAAGATAGATGAAGAAGATTATTTTTGGTTATTATCAGGAGAAAATTCTTTAAATAAAACATGGGATAATGAATATGATAAGAGGTGGGATGATGTACTCTAAAGGAGATATAGTTGTAGTGAGTTTTCCTTACTCTGATTTATTAAATGCTAAAAAAAGGCCTATGGTTATAATTGGACAGAAAGGCCAAGATATTATTGGGTGTGCTATAACAAGCAATCTGCAAAGTGAAGGCATTCCAATAGATAAAGGGGTTTTACCTTTAGACAGCAAGATAAAACATTGGCAGATCAATACTATTTTGAAAGGTTTGATTGTTAAGAAAATAGCGAAGCTTTCTGATGAAAAATATAATGATCTAATAACCAATATTGTTAGATTTATATCAATTTAATTAGTTTTGTAATCTATAGTTAACTTTATAAATAATAAAATATTTCTAAATTTATGGAACTAATACAAGAAATAGAGGTTTGGTATATTATACCAGCAATTAGAAAAGAAATTGCTTTATCTATGATAAATAATGGATTAAGACAATCTGAAATAGCTAAAAAATTAGGGGTTACTAGATCAGCTATTAATCAATATTTTAAAAATAAAAGAGGAAAGGATGTGGATTTAGGACCTAAGATTAGAGATAACATTAATAGGTTTGCTGAAAATATAGAAAACCCTAAAGAATCAGTTAGAGTAATACAAGAGCTACTAAATATCTCTAGAGAAGAAAGAATTGCTTGTCAATTACATAAAAATATGGATAAAGAATTTGAGGGTTGTAATGTTTGTTATGAAAAACCTCAGTTAATTAGAATAGGTGGACAAAAATGAAAGAGATATATTTAGACAATGCTGCAACTACAAAAGTAAGAGAAGAAGTAGTTGAAGAAATGAATAAATATTTTAGTTTAATTTATGGCAATCCTGGGAGCTTTCATGGTAAGGGATTAGAGGCGAAAGACGCTTTAGAAGAAGCTAGAGAAAGAGTTGCTAGAATATTAAATTGTAACTCTAAAGAAATTGTTTTTACTGGTGGGGGAACTGAGAGCATTAATTTAGCTTTGAAAGGACTAGCTAAATCTTTGAAAGGAGAGAAAAATCATATCATTACTAGCAAAGTTGAACATCATGCTGTTCTACATACTTGTGAATATTTAGAAAAATATGAAAATTGTGAAGTTACTTATTTAGATGTGGATGAGTATGGTATTGTGAATCCTGAAGATGTAAAAAATGCAATAAAGGAAAATACTTTTTTAGTTACAATTATGTATGCTAATAATGAGATAGGAAGCATTAATCCAATAATGGAAATTGGAAAAGTTGTAAAAGAAAATAATATTTATTTTCATACAGATGCTTGTCAAGCTGCTGGTTACCTAGATTTAGATGTAGAGAAATTAAATGTTGATCTAATGACAATAAATGCAAGCAAATTATATGGCCCAAAAGGGGTTGGATTACTTTATGTTAAAAGAGGAATTAGTTTAGTTCCTTTGATACATGGCGGCGGGCAAGAGAACAAATTAAGAAGTGGCACTGAAAATGTTCCAGGAATCATGGGCCTTGTAAAAGCTTTAGAACTAGCTCAGGAAGATAAAGCTTTGGAAGTTTTTAGGCTAATTAAACTAAGAGATAAATTAATTGATGGTTTGTTAAAAATACCTAAAACTTTTTTAAATGGCCATCCTGAACAAAGATTACCAAATAATGTTAATATTACATTTTTAGATATAGAAGGAGAAGCTATGATTTTGTATTTGAATGAGTTTGGAATACACTGTAGTACTGGTAGTGCTTGCACTTCACAAACCTTAGATCCTAGTCATGTTGTAATTGCTACTAATTTACCATATGAAGCTGCACATGGAAGTGTAAGGTTTAGTTTAGGTAAGGAAACTACTGAAGAAGATGTAGATAAAGTATTGGAAGTAATGCCGGATATTGTTAGTAAACTAAGAGCTATTAGTCCAATTAATGTTAATATTGAACATGTTTTAGAGGTTAGGGGAGGAAGAAAATGAGTTTAATTAAAAGATTTTCAGATTATGAAGATGTTTTGATTAGAAAATTTCATGAACATCCTTTTTTTAGAAATTTTTCTAGAATGAGTGACGAAGAATTAAGAAAATATTTAGCTGAAAAGTGGCATCTATCTCAAAATTTTGTTCCTTGGTATGATAGTGCTATAAATACATTGAATGCTTTAGGAGAATTAAAAGCAAGAGATGTTTTAAGAAAAATTGTAGATGATGAAACTCCTATTGGAAAGCCTTCACATAGAGAAGATTTACTTTGGGATTTAGAGAGAGTTGGTTTAAATCCTCTAGAAATTCTTAAGGCTATGCCTAGTAAACATACTAGGAAAACTTTAGCTAAATTACATGGTTTAACAATTTATGATGGAGATCCAAATTATGTATTAAGAACTATGACTGCTTTAAGAACTGCTGGAGAAATTTTAGTTGCTGAAGAATACAGGCATGTAGTTCCTGAATTAGAGAGAAGATTTGATTTAACTCCAGAACAATCAAGATTTTATGCTTTCCATTTTGAACATGATAGAAAAGATAATGAAAGCGGTGAGCATACGCATTCATTTGGAAGAATTTTAGAAAGTAATATTACTGATGAAGATAAACTAAGAGTTGCAATTGATGCAACAAACAGGGCTTATGAGGTAAGAGCTGGATTTTATGATCAATTTACAAAGATTTCTAGGAGAATGCAAATTGTAAAGGTTTTAGCTGCTTCTTCAGGTATTGCTGCATCCTTACTTTTAGCTTATTCATTGGGATTTGAAACTCCAGAAGGAAATGGTATTCCAAATGAAATTAGTGGTTATAGACATTGTTTAGATATTGATCCAATGCAAAGAGATTCAGATAGATGGTTAATTAATAGATCTTTACAAACTGCTGACACTAGTTATTTAAAGAATGTTGGAAAACCTGAAGCTGTAAGAGAAGTATGGGGGGAAGGACCGTGAGTTTGACAATACATCCAGATGTGAAAGCAAAAGTAGATAGTAAAAAATGGTTTTATACAGATACTGTTAAGGAACATTTCTTTAGTCCTAAAAATATTTTTGTAAGCGATACTGAAGCTGAAGAATATGCGAAAACTGCTGATGGCATTGGTATGGTTGGTAGTCCTGCCTGCCTAGAGGGAGATACTCTAGTTCATGTTAATTTTGATTTAAAAAAGTTAAAAGAATTGACAAAAGATCATAAAGTTCTAAGTCATGATGGAACTTATAATAAAATTACTAAAATCTATAGGCCGAAATATAAAGGACAATTAATTAAAATTAAAAATCAATTTGGAGAAACTATGGCTACTGAAGATCATCTAATTTATGCTAAACAAGTTCCCAAAACAAAGACTTTCTGACATACTAAATATAAGAAAAAATTACCAACCTCTTGGGTTCATGCTAGGGATTTAGAAAAAGGAGATATTTGTTTATATCCTATTCCTAAAGAAATTAGAAATGTTAAATTTATAGAACTTTCTACTGAAAAGAAAAAATGGGATTTTAGAAGCAAAAATATCCCAAATAAAATTAAGATTACTAAAGATTTATTGAGACTATTTGGTTATTTTGTTGCTGAAGGTCACGTAAGAGAAAATCTAAAAGAGATTTCATTTACTTTTGGTATTAAAGAATCTAATTTTGTTAATGATGTTAAAAAATTAATGAAAAATATTTTTGACCTAGAAGGAACTATTAATAAAAGAGAAAAAAATAATAGAATTGACGTTTTATTCTATAATGTTCATCTTGCTAAATATTTAAGAGAAAATTTTGGTACCTGTGCTTATGATAAAAAGATACCTGAATTTATAATGTATTTTGAACCTGAATTACAAAAAAGTTTCTTATATGGTGTTTGGCATGGAGATGGTTATATTAATCTAGACAATACTATTAAACCTAGAGCAGAGTATGCTACTAGCTCCTGGATTTTGGCTCAGGAATTAAAAGTTTTATTATTAAGACAAAAAATAGAACATTCTATTTATTATGAAAATGAAAAGATAGATAATAAAGGACAACATCATGAAGAATGCTGGAGAATTCAGGTTGGAGATTATGAGGCTTTACAAAAGATGTCTGAAATTTTAGATATTAAATTTAGTTATCCTAAAGTTTCTAGAACTTCTAAACATTCTTGGTTTGATGAAGATTATTACTATATTCCAATTAGAAAAATAGAAACAGAAGAATTTGATGGAAGATTAAATAATTTAGAAGTTGAAAATACGCATTCTTATGTAACTGACGCTGTAACTGCGCATAATTGTGGCGATGCAATGAAGATGTGGATTAAAGTTGATAAAGAAAATGATAAGATTGTTGATATGAGGTGGTCCACATTTGGTTGTGCGAGTGCAATAAGTTCTACATCTATATTATCTGTAATGGTTACAGAAAATGATGGGATGAAAATTGATGATGCTTTGAAATTAAAGCCACAAGATATTATGAATAGATTAGGCGGTTTACCTAATAGAAAGTTTCATTGTTCAGTTTTAGGAGATAAAGCTTTGAGAAGTGCAATAAATGACTACTTTAGAAAAAGTGGACAAACTTCTAGAATAGTTGTTGAAGGAGCAAGAATAATAGATCCAGAAACTAAAACTACAGATAAAGATATAGAAGAAGCTGTACTAGAAGGTGCCTTAAATTTAGAAGATGTTCAAAAAAAATTGAAAGTTGGAATTTCAAATAAAGCAGTTGTTCCAGCTGTTGAAGAATTGATAAGATTTTACAAGGAGAAATATTTCGGATAAATATGGCAAGAAAAGTTATACTACCAGTAGAATTATCTAGAAGATTAGATAAACTAACTCGATTAAGAGAAGAAGTGAAAGGAGTTTTATTTTATCAACAAAGAGGAGAGTATTGTCCTTTAGAAACTATGTTTATGACTGCAGTTGGTGATGAAGGACATGTACAAGCAATTCCTGAAAGATTGGATTTAGTAAATGAATTTTTTAGAAGAAATCCTCAGTATGGTTATGTTGAATTTCATACTCATTCATTTGGAACAATAGCTAGGTATGGGCCTTATTATGCTAGAAATTTTTCTTCAGGAGATATGGATAGTTTAAGAGATAAACTTGATCATGATGAAAGGTATATTCACATGTTAGTGACTCCTGAAACTAAATTGTTATGGGGTTCAGATAATCCTGAATTAATAATTAGAAGTGATTTTCCAATTAAAAATCATGTTGATCTTGCAATTGGAATTATAGCAAGAAATAGGGGAATAAATATTGGCAGTTTAGGAGCACACTCATGAATCAATATAATGCACCAAAGGATTTAGGATATAAAGTTAGTAGTGATAACTCTAATTATGTTACAAAACAAGTTCAACAGAGTAGTTATGGTGGTGAGCAAGGAGTTGTTTCTAGTTTGCCCATATACAAACCTCAAAATGAACAATTTAATAATAGGACAAGTCAATGTCCTAGGGGAGCGGAACTAGGTCAAAAAGCTAGTAGATGCGGTGCTGCCTGCTCTGGTGCTTGCTTAATCCCTTCTTGAAAAAACTTTTCCATCTCTAGATATTTCTATTAAATTTAATTTGAAAGTTGGTGCTTCTTCAAGTCTCTTTGTTTTTGAAATAAAATGATCAGATAGTTTTTGGGCAAATACTATTAGGGGCTCTCTAGATAATTCTGGGATTTCTAAGCCTTGATCTAATACTTCTAATAAGTCTGCTAAATCTTCTCCATCTAGTCTTCTTAATCCTTCTACTTGTGAATTTGTATTTCTACAGGCGATTGTATAAGGTGTACCTCTATCTGTTATAGAAACTATTTGATATTCTCTATCTATTAATCTTGAATAACCAGCCCTTTCTGCTTGTATGCTTATACAGGTTCTTAAATAATTATGTTGTAATTCCCCTGGACTACTACCCATATTAACGATAGGTTTCTTTTGATTTATATACTTAACTAAGTAAAATTTTAAATGAATCTTCTAATCTTTTTTTTGTAATCTAAATAAGACTTACCCAATTTTTTTTCTAAGAACTTCTCTTCTAATCTTATTATTAGATTAAAGTTTATTATTAGAAATAATGCAAGGGCTAAAGATAAAGGTGTAGGTGCTAATATAAATGCAGATATACCCAATAAGATTATTCCTAGATATATTGGATTTCTTGAAATAGAAAATATGCCTTTTTTTACTAGTTCAAATTTATTCTTTTGATCATTTCCCATCCTCCAGGATTTTCCCATTTGAGCGTGAGAGATTATTAATATTATTAGTCCTAAGATAAGCAATACATATCCAATTAAATCTGTTATTATATTAGAAAACCAAATTTGAGTTATTCCTAAATAAAATAAAGATGCATGTAATAAGTATAATAATATTGATAACATAAAAAATAACCATAATGTTGATTCTATTCCTTTGATATGTAGGAATTGTATTGGACTTACTTTATTTTTTAAATAGAAAACTATTGATTTTAATATTATATAAACTATTAAAATTATTATTACCGTTAATAATATTATTTGTTTTATCATATAATAACTTTGTTTTTTTAATATATAAATTTAACTAGCTTTATTTATTTGTATTAATTTTTCTTGATAATCTCCTAATTTCTTTTGGCTAAAACACACATCATAAAAATCACATTGACCATTTCTCCATTTGCATAATGGTCCTGGATTTTTTTCATAATCATCTATATTATCTGAAGTTGTTTTTAATTGAATTAATTCACATTCTCTTTTTGCTTTTTCTACTAAATCTGGAGTTACTTCTAAAAACTTTTTTGTTCCATGTCTTAAAAAGTGTAAGCCTAATTTATCTGGAAGTTTATTATGTTTTTCTTTGAACATTAAAGCATAAATTGCTAATTGCAACTCATATTCTTCTGAAACATCATCTCTTGAGGATGTTTTATAGTCAATAATATAAATTTCATTATTAAAATTTAATATTGCATCAATATAACCCCTAACTTGGTGTTGATCTGATTGAAAGTATACTTCTGTTTTTGGCTTTAATTTATTAAACGCTTCTTGAAATGATGATCCGTTTATTATGGATGATAAGGTACTTAGAAAATCATTTATAAAGTTATTTAACATTTGGAAACAGTCTTGATAATAATTCCTTATTGTCTCTTTATCTATTTGTAAATTTAATAAATTTGGCAATGCTTTTGTCCATGAATTATTAAATAAACCCATTAACTCGTGTCTTAGCAAAGTATTGTAATTGTTTTTATTTATATTACCTATGTCAATTTTAAAAAAATTCTCTAATGAATCATGAACTGCTTTTCCTGTTAATGTTGCTATAGAATCTTTTCTTGGGAGTTCTAATTTATAAGTATAATAGTATTTTCTTTTACATTGTTTAAAAGTATTTATTGAGCTGGGGGATTCTAACCTTGGCATAGTTTCACCTTTTTTAATACTTAATGGTGAAATATTTTATTATTAATTAATGTTTGGTTTTGTAAAAAAAAATAAAGAAGAATTACTTCTTCTTCATTGGTTTGTCCATCATTACATTGCAATCTGGACATTTATTTGGTATTAATAACTTAATTAACCCGCCTAAAATAGCTAAAACCCCAAAAAAGGTTACCCATCCATCTACACCTAACCATCTTGGCCATAGGTACATATTTATTAAGATTAATATACCTACTATTAAACTACATACACCACAACACTTATGGCACATATTATTTCCCATTTTTTAATCCCTCCTTATTTTATGATAAATTTATAGATATCTATGGATATAAAAATATTCTTAATTAATTTTTTGAGAAAATAATTAAATAAAATAAAAAAAGAAGTTAGTAGCTAACTACTTCTCCATTTTTAATTACTTTAAATTCAAACTCAGCTGCTTTTAAGTCGCCTTGTTGATCGAATTCTATTAAGTCTGTAGCTAGACCTTTTCTTGAAGTTTGTCTTAATGCATTTTTTATAGCTATAGGATCTGTTGAACCTGCTCTTTGTATAGCATCAAACATAGTCATAGCTGCATCGTAATAATAAGGACCTCCTATATTAAGTTCCAAACCTGAATATCCAGGTATTTCTCTTAACTTATTTCTAAAGTCATCAGGCATATTTGTTTTTGCTTGGGTATAAATTACTCCTTCTCCATAACCACTCTTAGGAATTTCGTCTCCTGAGAATGCGTCTCCACCAACTACATTTATACCTAAATCAAGTTCTTTGATTTGTTTTAATGCTGCAAGTCCACCGCCAGGATATAAAGGAGTATACACCGCTTCAGCACCACTATCCTTTACTTTAGTTATTTCTGTTTTATAATCTTTTGAATCTTGACCTTTAGCTGCAACATATGTTACTTGACCACCTAGTTCTTTGAACCTTTTTTCAAATACTTCTTTTATACCTTGACCCCAATCATTTTGTACATATATTATCGCTACTTTTTTCTTTCCTAAAGTTTTATACATGAATTCAGCTGCAACTTTTCCTTGGAAAGCATCTGAAGGATATACTCTAAAAATATAGTCTCCAATTGCTGTTAAATGTGGCGCAGATCCGATTATTATAGTAGGCACATCACTATTTTGAGCTAGTGGTAATGCTGGACCTGCTGCTGCTGAACATAAAGGACCTAAAACCGCGTCTACATTATCAACATTAATTAATTTTTGAAGTGCTGCTACTCCTTTAGATGAACATTGATCATCTTCTGCTATAATTTCTACTCTTCTTCCATTAATTCCCCCTTTAGAGTTTATTTCATTAGCTGCTAAAGTTACTGCAGCCATTTATAGGTGAAATATCTTTCACTGCATTTCCATTTATTGATGCAGAATTACTTGAATTACATCCTGCAATTATTAGAATTGCTAGTATGAACAATACACTGAATATTTTATATTTCATATTTAATTACCCCCTGTTGTAATCAAGAAGTAAGTAATTATGAAGCTATATATATTTAATCCTTAGATATTATATATTAATATTAATATATTAATTTTATAGAAATATTTATATAATAGTAGATATTAACATCTTATATGAAAAGAAAGGTAGTAAAATTAGGACCAGCGACTTTAGTAGTAAGTTTACCAAATAAATGGACTAGGAAATTTGGGATAGTAGCTGGAGAAGAAGTTGAATTAGTAGAACAAAATAGAGATTTATTGATTAAAACAAATAGAGACTTTAAGGTTGAGAGAGATGTTTTGGATTTTATAAAAATCGACCATTTGTTAAAAAGAATATTAGCCTCTAGGTATGTTAGAGGTTGTGAAGAAATTGAAATTAAATTTGATAATTTAGAAAAATCTAGAATTATTCAAAAAAGAGTTGGTGAAATGATTGGTATGGAGATTATAGAACAAAATAAAGATAGATTATTAGTTAAAGATATGCAGGGAATTACCCAAGATAATTTTGATTCTGTTTTAAGAAGAGTATTATTTTTGTTGAACTCATTAAGTGATGAAAGTCTAAAGTCTATATCTAATAAAGAAACAGATTTAGAATATTTAAAAGATGTTGAAAAGAATTTGAATAGGTTTAGTGACTATTGTTTTAGACTATTATCTAAAAAAGGTTATAATGACTATAAACAAACTCCAGTTTGGTATTGTATAGTTACATTACTAGAAGATTTAGGAGATGATTATAAATCCCTTATTAGTTATATTAATGACCAAAAAATAAAATTAAGTAATGATCTTATTGAAATTTATAAAAAAGTTAATTCATTGCATGGTGATCTAACTAAACTATTTTCTAATTTTACTTTTGAACATGCAGTTAATTTGACTTTAAAAAGGGATGAAATTATTAGAGATATTAATAGAAAATTAGATACTGGAAAAAGTGTAAAAGAGACTATTGTTCTGAAAAATTTTGAAAAAATCTCTAACCAAATAGTAGATATAATGAATCAATTATTAGTTTTGAATTAATTTTATTTGAATAATCTTGTTTTTCCTATTCCTGTTGGTAAATTTACTTCTCCTATAGATGGAATAATTACTTTACCTATTGTGGGTTTTACCATGTGTTCAGGAACATTACATATGCTTGGAAGCCCTATTGATCCAATTCTTTCTTTAGGAGAACATAATTTATCATATTCTATAGGATTTAATCCGTTTATAGTTTTGCAATATTTTGGTGTTAATTCTTTTGGCAATAATTCTTCTGCTCTACAAGCTAAGTTTATATCTTCTAGAGGGTAAGATGTGGGACAGTCTCCTTCTTCATCAAGAGATATGTACATTTTTGCTTCTGAATCATAATTTTTTCTTATTTTTAAATAACATGTAGGTTCTTTAGTTTTAAAATATCCATTTGGAACTTTCCTTGGATATCTTGGATATAATCCAGCATCATAAGAACCATTCATTCCTTTCAATGCATTGTAAGCTATTTCTTCATTTAATATTTGGATTGCTTCTCTTTCACTATCAGATAAATCATTGAAAGGCCATCCTGCTCTCCAACTAACAAATGGTGAATAAAAATCTAATAAAGCTAATTTTACATCGCCTTTATGTTTATCTAATAAACTTTTTAATCTTTTTACTCCATAATCTAAATTTTCTACTGGGTCAAGTTTACCTTTAAAATCTGGTCCAAAAGTAGGATGATGACCCCAATTATGGGCTGCAAATGGATCCATTAAATTTAGTTTTTTAACTCTTACAAGCTGACTATTATCCATTGTTTGAATACCTGAATAATATCTACTTACCCGCAACATTCTTCTTATTAATCCTTCATCTACACCATATTTTAATGCAACCTCTTCTACTGTACCTTCATCTATTTCGAATCCATTCCCAACTTTACCATCAATAAATTTGTCTTTTAAATCATCATAAGCTTTTGTGAAAATCCCTTTATATTGATCTAATATTCTTTCTTGTTTAACTTCTTCTACGTCTGCACTACCTCTATCATTTAAGGCTTCAATTAAGTCTCTTTGTTTCATATAGTCGTGAACTAATAATCCTGCAGCTACTAAACCTGTTAAACTTACTGCTACTAATGCTGAAGTTTTAAAACTTCTATTTCTTTTTGCTCTTTTTAATTTTCTTTCTATTTTATTTAAAGGATCTTCTGGACTTTCTTGAACTAATTCTGTTAGTGGTTTTGATTGATTTTCTTGCGACATTAAAACATGAGGGTTGTATTTTTTTCTTAATGCTTCTAATTCTTTATCTGTTACTTCATGTGTTGAATATTCAGATGTTTTTGCAGGACTTATTCTTATTTCTTCAAGAAGTTCTTGACTTATTATTCCTTGATTAACTGCTTTTTCTGCTTTTTGTAATGCTGTATTATACCATACATTAGCCATATTTTGTAATCTTTCTTTAGTTGATTTATCTTTTGATCTTTTTGCTCTTCTTAGATATCTTTTTGCACCTAGTAAATTATCGACAATCTGTACTTTTTGATATCTTCTTAAGGATGCTTCTTGTTCTTTCTTTGAATTGTATAATTTTTCAGCAGCATATTTTGCTAACCTATCTTCTAAAACTTCAGGAATATCTGTTTTTGTTAATAATTTAGCTAAATCAATTTCAGCGAATCCATTAGATACTGCATTAGCCCAATCTAAATATATGTAACCTCCATTCTTTAAGATATTTTTAGCGTGTAAATCTCCGTGAATATTAAATTTGGAAGCTTCATCTAATTCAGATGCTATCTCTCTTGAGAATAATTCTTCTAATCTTCTATTTTCTTCTCCTAAATAGTATCTCTTAAACGCTTGTGCAAAAGGCAATAAGCCTTGAGAGATTATAACTTTTGAATTTGGATCATTTAATTGTTTATATAACAAAGAGTAATCGTCAATTGTTTCTTTTAATATTGTTTCTTTTTCTTCTTCTGATTTATTATCTAAAACATCTTTTAATGTTCCTCCCTCTACATAAGGAGTTACTACAATTCTTCTTTTTCTGTTTCTAAATCTTGGTTGTGGTACTTTTTTGGTTTCTTGATGTAGTCTTGATTCTAAATCTACAGTTTTATCAAATTCTTCTTTACTAGAGAATCTTTTTATTACGTGTTTTATTGATCTATCTTCAGTTAATGATAGTTCGGCCTCTACTATATAACCGTCTTCTTCTAAAGTATTTTTTGTTAGAGCGTCTGAGAATCTTAGTTGGGGGTATAATACCTCTGGGCCTTCTTGAGCAACTGCTTGTTGTATCTTTGTTAATTGTTGCGGGCTTATTTTTCCTTCTGAAGCTAACTTTCTTAATTCTGGAAGAATAACTTGTTGGATATATTCTATATCCTTCTCTCCTAATAATTTTCTTAATGATACATTTAATGGAGCACTCATTCTTTTTTCTCCTCTAGAAATTTTTTTACAGAATATTCAATTAAATGACTTTTATTTCTGAATGTACCTTCATTTAGTATTTTATCTACTAATTCTATGGTTTTCTCATCAATTGAAATACTGATTTTTTTCTTCATTTTACCTAAAAGTAGGAAGAATTACTACCTTTTAAATCTTCTGATTTGTTACTACTATATAGGTTATACATATTTGAAAGGCTTAATAAATATTTTATTACTTTTATTTAATAATATAAATGAAAGCGACAATTTTCGTACACCCAGGTTATTTAACAAGACAAGATTTAGATATGTCTACTTATAGAGATAATCCTGAGTATGGAGATTATGAAGCTTATTTAGGTGATTTGAAAGATTTATTTAGAGCTACAGAAAGAGAAAAGAGAGTTTTAGTTGTTGAAAGAATTAAAAGAGATGGTAAAATTACTTTTCATCCTTATCATGAAGGTTTTAATCCTGGATTTAATGATATTGTTTTAGAACATGGAGATTATGAAGCAACCCCTCCATATAATCGTTCATTTTATAGATTTGATTGGAATTTCCAGTACTTGCTATTGGTGAACCTATCAAAGAAGAATTTTTATCTGATTTTTTAAAGAGTCAAGGTATTACTGAAGTTGAACTTGCAGGAGAATTAGGTCCTTATAAACATAATTATTTAGGATGCGTTGGTGATATGTATAAACGTTTAAGGGATAAAATTCCTGTTGTTGGTATAAGGAGATGTATATTTCCTTTTAATCCAGATAAGAGATGGACAAGAGAAAATGTTTTAGCAATGCCTTATAATGAAGCTCCATTTAGACCTCCTAGAGAACAAGTTGTTAGAGAAACTATTGAAGATTTAGAAGGAATTTTTATGGACTTATATGGTTTAGAATTTTAATTTATAATTGTTTGTTTTGCTTCTGGTCCAACTGAAACCATTTTAATGTTTGTTTTGCATCTTGATGCAACATATCCCATTGCAGATTTCATATTTTCTGGAAGATCTTCCACTCTTTCACATCTAGAAATATCACCTATGTTCCAAGGCAATCTTTCATACACTCCTTCTAGGCCATAAGTTATATCTCTTCCATGGGTTATTTCTGTTATTGTTTCTCCACTTGTAGTTCTATAACCAACTCCTAATTCAATTTCTTCTAATTCAGAAGTACAATCAGGTTTTGTTAAAACCAAATTTGGACCATTTACACCAATAGCATATTTTAAAGCTACTAAATCTGTTCTTCCAATTCTTCTTGGTCTTCTTGTAGTTGCACCATATTCATCTGCTATTAATCTTAAGGCTCTTCCTCTTTCAAATTCATCATCACTTCTTAGCATTTCATCTGCTCTAGAACCGAATTCAGCATTTTCTATGGATTGTTTATGGGCATTACCATTACCTTCTGCACAATAAGATTCAGATTTCATTCCACCAAATTCTGTTGGGAATGGACCGTTTCCTACTCTTGTCATAAATGGAAATTTAACAATTCCTAAAGTTAAATCTACTTGATCTGGAGTTAAACCTACACCTCTTGTTAGTCCATAAATAGAAGGATCACTACTTGTACAATAAGGATATGTGCCATAATCAACGCTTAATAGTAAACCTTGAGCCCCTTCTAATAAAACCCTTGCCCCTTCTTTTAATGATTCTTGAAGAATTTTATCTGTATCACAAACAAGATCTTTTATTTCTTCATAAAGTCTTGATTGTTGTTCAATAACTTCTTCAATATTAAAAATTGTTCCTGGATATTGTTGTTGAACTTTTTCTAACATTTTTACAAATCTACTCTTATCTTTTAAATCTCCGACAGTTGGTCCTAGTCTCATTATTTTATCTGCATAAGCTGGACCTATGCCTCTTCCTGTTGTTCCTATTTCACCACTTCCCATACTACTTTGAAGTCTATCTCTTACTTTATGATAAGGTAAAATTAATTGAGCTCTATCACTTATTCTTAATCCGTTAAAAGTACAACCTGCTTCTCTTAATTCAGACATTTCTTTTAGTGAACTTTCCAAGTCTATAACCATTCCAGAACCCATAATATTTGTTTTTCTTTCTTTATCTCTCAATATTCCACTTGGAATTTGGTGGGTTATTATTTTTTTACCATTTACTGTTAATGTGTGTCCTGCATTTGGACCACCTGTTCCTCTTGCAAATACATCTGCCCAATCACTAAAGAAATCTATAACTTTACCTTTGCCTGTATCACCCCATTGATAACATACAATTGCTAGAACATCAACGTCATTTAGGAAACTTGGTAAACTATCTACATACATATTTATCAATTTTTAAATTTTTATTTAATATTTATACTTTGTTGTAATTCATATTATATTTTTAATATAGTTTTATTATAGTGTTTAATTTTCAATGAATGTTTTAGCTACTATCAATGGAAATAAGATAGTTGCATCTCCAAAGACTTTTATGTGTTTTGCTTTAGGCAATATTTTACCCCATGAAATTGCTTCTTCTGGCCTAGCTCCAGCGTCACTTCCATCAAACTCTTGAGAATTGTTTAGATAAACTGCGTAATCAGCTCCATTTCTAAACATGTTAGCATTGCAAATATGGTGTTTTATCACTCCACTTCCTAAAATTATTAGTCCTGTTTTCTTAGAAGTAATAGCTATATCATTTAGTTTTTTTATATCATCTGCAATGTCTATCTTTAGTTCTGGATGTTTATGTTTAAAGAAATATATCATATCTCCCATCGAACCGTCTGTTAATGCTGGACAAAAAACTGGAATGTTATTTTTATAACACCAATAATAAATACTACTTTTATTATTTATTTTTTCTCCTAATCTTTTTGTTATTTCTGTAGTACTATTAACATTAGATTCTTTATTTAACTCCTCTAAAAATGGAATGAAAAATTTTTCGAATTTTATGTATCTATCATTTGGAACAAATATGTTTCCAGTTCTATTAATTCCTTTTTGTCTCAAGTTTGCTCCATCAGCATTAAAATCCCCTAAAATAAAATCATCAAAACATTTTATTATGTCTTCTTCTATACCTCCTGCAGTTGTAACTATTACATCAACTAACTTTTTTTCAGCTAAATATCTAAATACATCTCTTAAACCAGATGTTACCATATTAGAGGTATAACCTAAGAAGATTGTACATTTTTGTTTT
The DNA here is from genome assembly GCA_018302545.1 of Candidatus Woesearchaeota archaeon. GTDB lineage: Archaea > Nanobdellota > Nanobdellia > SCGC-AAA011-G17 > GW2011-AR18 > JAGVZM01. The sequence continues at coordinate 27,374 of JAGVZM010000023.1, forward strand.
CTCATCTCCTTTATTATTTCTACTGCTTTACTAAAATTACTTGCTTGAAATCCAGATGTTGAAAATGAATCTAATATTTTACTATAATTTAAACCTTGACTGAAATCATAACCTTTTATAGACACATAACTTTTAGGTTTGAAACTATTTCTCAATATGTTTTTCTCTGCTATCTTTAATTTATCCTTTTCTTTCATTTTATTATTAAAATCAAGAAGAAGAACTTATAAGTTTTTCTTTTATTTTTAAATTATGTATAACAGATTAGAATTGGGAATTAAAGTTGATCAATTATTTAAATTGGAAGCTGGTCAATTTAATCCAATGATCCATTTGTCTTTGGCTGAAGAAATTGTTGGATCTTTAGGCATAAAACCTTATTTATTAAAGCTTGCAGATTTCTGGCACAGAGTAGATAGTGAGTTATTTGGTATTGAAATTCGTGGAGAAAATATAGGCAGTTACTCATTTAAACACAAAGGTATTTTAATTAGTGCTGCTTATTATGGTTTTTTTCAAAAACTTCGTTTTACTCCCTCAATAGCTTATGCTACATCTGATTTTACCCGCCCTTTTGAGGATCTAATTTTATGTTATGATAAAAATAAGAAAGTTAGGAGTGTGATTAGAAACAGAGAAGCAGATGCAAGTTTTATTAATATTCCTTTTTTAGGTGAATTTGGAAGTCACAAAGTAGAAAGAATTTGGGAATATAGAGTATAAATTTTTATATTCTGGATGTAACTGCTAACTTTCCTGGACCAGTTAAAGATAAACTTATGAAAACAATAATTGCTAAAATATGAAACATGACATTAATTATATTCATAGGTGTTTGAAATATTGAAGGAATATGAACTGTTATTAGGGCTACTAATAAAATTATTACTAAAGGCCATACACTTATTTCAGGTCTCCATCCTATTAAAACTAAAAAACCAAAAATAATTTCACTTAATAATACTAACCATCCTAAAAAGAAAGAAATTGGAAATCCTAAATCTGATAATAAATTAATTATTCCTGCTGGATCTATTAATTTCATTAATCCAGTTATTATAAAGAATAATCCAATTGTAATCCTTAATAATGTTATACCCTCTCTGCGGTATTTATAGGCCATATTAAATTATTATTTTTTTAAGATATAATTTATAGGTATTAAAAGTATATAGTTCATAATTAGTTTCACAGCAAGAGTTATAAATACTAAAGATGTAAATTATTTATGGAAGGGGTGAATGTATATAGTAAACTTCTAATCAAACCTTTAGATTTTGAGCCTAGCTTTAAAGATTGGAAAGTTATAGGAACTTTAAATCCTGCTGCTGTTAGAATGAATGATGATAGAGTTACTCTTTATATTAGGGTTGCTGAACAAGCTGTTGCTAAAGAAAAAGGAAAAATGGTTTGTCCAATAATTATTTCTGAAGATTTACTTAAAATGAAATATCATCATGTTAAAAAAGATGAAATAGTTAAAAAGGGGGAGAAGGGAGAAGTTTATTTGAAGAGTGGTATTTGTAGACTGCCTCATATATCTCATTTTAGAAGAGCAATTATAGATAATGATGGTGAATATATAGAATATCTTGATCATAGGCCTGCTTTTACTGGAATGCCTGGAGAAAGTGAATTTGGAGTAGAAGACCCAAGAATAACAAAAATAGGGAGTAATTATTTTATGACTTATGTAGGTGTTTCTGAAAAACAAGGTGTTTCTACTTATTTATCATTCTCCAAAGATTGCGAAAAATGGAAGAGATTGGGTTTAATTTTTAGAGAACAAAATAAAGATGTTGTCTTATTCCCTGAAAAAATTAAAGGAAGGTATGTTGCTTTAAATAGGCCTGAAACAATGTTTAGTTTTAGTAAACCTGGAATTTGGATATCTTATAGTAAAGACTTGATGTATTGGGGAGGAGATAAAAGCTTATTGAAACCTAGGACTAAAACTTGGGAAAATGATAGAATTGGTGGAGGAGCACCGCCTATTAAGACTAAGGATGGCTGGCTTGCTGTCTATCATGGTGTTAAAGAATATAGAGATAAAAGAACATACAGTGCAGGTGCGGTTTTATTAGACTTAAAAAATCCTGAAAAAATAATTGCAAGATCTCCTGAAGATAAACCTTTAATTAGTCCTAAAGAAGAATATGATAAACAGGGATATATCAGCAATGTTGTTTTTCCTAGTGGCGCTGTTAAAAGTTTAGATGAAAAATCTTTGTTAATTTATTGTGGTGGGGCAGATAGTGTTACGACTTTGAAAAAAATTAAAATGAAGGACATCTTTGATAATATGGAATTTAAATGAGAGTAATTATTTGTAAAAATAAAAAAGAAGCTGTTAAAAAAGCTGTTTGGTTATTTTCTCAAGAAATTAATAATAAAAAAGATTTGATTTTGGGTTTAGCTACTGGTAAGACTATGATTCCATTTTATAAAGAGTTAATTAAAGCTAATATAAAATTTTCTAAAATTCATACTTTTAATTTAGATGAGTGGTATTGTGTTGATAGTAAAGATAAAAATAGTTTAAGATCTTTTATGGATAAACATTTTTTTAATAAAGTGAATATCCCTAAGGGGAATATTCATTTTTTAGATGGAAAGACTAGAAATATAAAAATAGAGTGCGAGAAATATGAGAGAGATATCAAGAAACTTAATGGAATAGGTTTACAGATTCTAGGGATAGGTATTAATGGACATATTGGTTTTGATGAGCCAGGAACTTCATTTAATTCTTTAACAAATAAAATTAATATTTCTGGGGAGATAAGAAATTTATATTCTAAAAATTTTAAAGGATTTGATAATGTTCCTAAATATGGTTTGACTATGGGAATTAAAACAATAATGAGATCTAAAAAAATTATATTATTGGCATTTGGTGAAAACAAAGCTGATGCTATTGCTAAAGCATTAAATGGTAAAATAAATGAGAAAGTTCCAGCTAGTATATTACAAAAACATAAAGATGCAACTTTTATACTAGATAAAAAGGCAGCTTCTAAATTAGAATAAAATTTAAAAATCCATAATTTCTCTAAGAATTGATAATATGAAGAAAAAAAGTTGTTTAGTAATCGTTGCTCATCCTGATGATGAAACTATTTGGATGGGTGGCACTATTTTGAAGAATTCTAATTGGGATTGGACTATTTTGAGTTTATGTCGGAGAGATGATCCCGATAGAATGCCTAAATTCATGAAAGTTTGTAAATATTATGGTGTTAAAGGCTTAATTAATAATTTAGATGATGAAAAAATGAATCCTTTAAGTATTAATGAAGTTAAAGAAAAAATTTTGGAGATTTTAGATAAATTAAATTATGATTATGTTTATACACATGGAGAAAATGGCGAGTATGGGCATATCAGACATAAAGAAGTTCATAAAACTGTTAAAAATCTAGTTGAAAATAATGAATTAAAATGTTCTAAATTATTTTATTTTTCTTATGTTCCTGGCAATATTATGGCTCCACATGATTCTGAGCTTAGGATTCCTATTCCTAATTCTAAAGCAGATTTAGTCTTAGATTTAAAAGAACTTCATAAAGAGAAGATTAAGATAATTACTGAATTTTATGGTTTTGCTGATAATATATTTGAAACTCTGAGCTGCAATGAAAAAGAGGCATTTATGGTGATTGAAAAATGAAGAAAATTTTAGTTTTGTATCCTTATCCTTTAGAAAATGATGGTTTAAGCATTCAAGGTTATTATCTTGCTAAAGGTTTAGAAGAATTGGGAGTTCAAGTTAAGAGTTGTGATAGAGGAGATTATGAAAGAAAAGAAAAATTGTATGGAGAATTCAAGCCTGATGTTGTTATTGGTATAGGTTTTTGGGGTGATACTCCTGATTTAATTTTACATCCTTTGAAATTTGGTATGAAAGTTGCGCCTTGGTTTAATGCGGATGGATGGGTTGCTAATTATCATGAAACTTTAGAAAGATTACCTTTAATAATTGCTACAAGTAATTGGGTTAAGTCAACATATATTAGAGATGGTTTATCTGGTAATAATATAGAATTTTGTGGAATAGGTTTTGATCCTGAAATATTTTATCCAACAAATGAAGATAGAGATAATATTAGAAAGCAATTTGGCATTAAAGATTATGAAATAATGTTATTTACAGCTGGGGGTGATGTAACAAGTAAGGGTGCGCAAGAAATCTTCAAAGCTTTAGGAAAATTAAAAGGAAAATTTGATAATTGGAAGTATGTTTTAAAAACATTTCCTAGTTTTTCTGCTGATGACCATGGAAGATTTGAAAAAGAATTAATTTCAGAACTAGGGTTAGATAAAGATAAGTTTATTTATATTTCAGATTCTTATCCTCCTAAAAAAATGGCTTCTTTGTTAAATGCTTGTGATATTTATTGTGCTCCTTCTAGGTTAGAAGGTTTTGGAATGATTCAATTAGAAGCTCAAGCTTGTGGAAAACCAGTTATTTCTATAAATGTGGGGGGCCCTAAAGAAATCATATCGCATGGGAAAACTGGATATTTAGTTGATATTGAGCATGAAATTAAATTGGAGAGTGAATGGGTTTATGAGCATATGGGCTTTGATAAAAAAAAGAGGATACATTTTCCGATACCTAAAACTTTTGCCTATAGGGCTAATATAGACCAGCTAGCTGATTGTTTGTTAAAATTAGCTAAAGATACTTCTTTGAGGGATAGTATGGGCCTGGAAGCTGCTAAACATGCTTTAGAAAATTTTCATTATAAAGTTATAGCTGCTAAAATTAATAACATTATTGAGGAGAAATATGGATATAGTTAATCCAATTAATCATTCATTTTTTGTTACTACTTATTAGAGATTAAAGTTAGTAAGATTTATATAGTTCTTTTATAATAAAATTATATGGAAAGGGGATTAATTTCAACAGAGGACGTTAAAAGGTATTTTTTATTAGCTAATAAAGGCAAAGGATTATTTGTTAATCCCCCTAATTCTAAAGATTTAGAAGAGGCTTATAAGCGTACTTTTGATGAAATTTTTAGTCTTAGTACAGAGGGTTTAAACGAACTTATAACAGATAAGACACGGTTAGCTAGATACGATAGTTTTAATTGGTCTTATGGTTTGGTATCATTAGGTGATATTGGTCCTTGGCCTAAAATGTCTAGTTTAGACGTAAGATTAACAACAGGTAATATTTTAGATACTTCAGAAGATATTAGGAAAGTTGAGTGTGGAGAATTGGCTTTGCCTTATACAGATATTGGGGAAAAAGAAAAAAGAACTAATGCTTTTAAGAGGTTTTTAGAAAAATCAAGATCAATAAGAGATAAATTAGATTTTGTTTATGAAAGGTTTCCTATAGTTTTATTCCCGGGCGGAGAAGTAAGGGAAAATGATTATAATGTGTGGGCTAGAGAAAATAATTCTCCTTTATGTAAAATATTTGGACATGATTTAGATGATGGTAATAATAGAGTGGTAAGTTATGCTTTAGAGGGTATAATCAAAGTACCCTGTTTTTATGTTAAAGCTTAATTAGGTCTTTCTAATTTTTTAAGAATCTCAGATATTAATATTTTTCTTACAGTTGTTACTACGTCTCCACCACCAGAGTAAAGTAAAATATCTTCTTCTTGTCTATCTATTACTATCCCTGTTGGAAATACAACATCTTTATGTTCAAAAGTTCCTTTTTCAGATCTTTTTTGAGGGTATAATAGGGGGTTGTGAGATTTTGCTATTATCTTTCTTGGATTTTTTAAGTCTAATAAAACAGCTCCAGCACAATAAGTATCTCTTATTTTAGAAGAATCTAATCCTAAAACTTCTTCAATGTATGAAATTATAGAACGATCTTTTATTTTTTCTTCTACTACCCCATGATAAATAAATAACCAACCTTCTTTTGTTTTAATAGGTGGAGGTCCTGCTCCAACTCTGCCAGAATCCCATCTTATTTTTTTTGTTAGTATAAAAGGTTGATTTTTTCCCCAATATGAAATATTTGTTGATGCTGCTAACCATATATTTGGTTTACTAAATTGAAAGTTTCCTTCTGGTCTATTAAATGCAAAAAAATAATTATTTATTTTTTCAGGGAATAATACAACATCTTTATTTTGAGTTGAAAATATAGTTCCTTTTCTTTCCCATTTTTCGCAATCTTTGGAAAATGCTAAATTTGTTGAGACATTTCCTTGTTTGGATAAAGTTACATAAGTCATGTAATAAGTCTTTCCTATTTTTGTTATCCTTGGGTCTTCTACTCCAAACTCACCATCTGATTTTATCCCGTAAAAGGTGGGTTTATTATCTATTTCTAATATATTAAAACCTGATGGATCTAGTATTACTTTTCTAAAATGAGATATGAAAGTTAATCTTTTGGTTTCATCTTTAAAAGAAAAATCTAAGTCTGATTGATGAACAATCTCTGATTTTTTGAACTTGTCTATTTTTATTTTGAATTTATTTTCCCCTCCGAATCTTGGAGAATATCTATACCTATTTGAATCATTTTTTTTTAATTTTTCTATAACCCTAATAAACAATAATATATTTCCATTTGGAAGCCTTGTTGCTGCTGGATTTATTGTACCTAAAATTTCAAATTTATTAGATGAAGGTTTTATATCCTCTGGTTTTATTAGAACTTTTTCTTTCTTAATATGGATCATCTATAAATTTTAATAACAACCTTTTTAAGTTTTTCTTTAAATTTAGTAATCATTATAAGGAGGTTAATTTTTTGAGTTATATGTTTAATTATTTTTTGGGATTTTTCAGGCATAAAAAAGAGAAGAAACGTGCTGAATCTATAGTTAAAAGAAATATTGGTGAAAGGCTTGAATTTGATGATCGAGATGTTTTGGAAAGAACAATATTCCCTTATATATTAGCTTTTCATAATCCTAAAAAAATTTTAGATGTTGGTAGGGAACCATATCAACATTTTTATAATGAATTTTTCAAAGGGAGAGAATTATGGACTTTAGAGAAAAATCCTAAAAGAAAAAAATATGGCGCCAAAAAGCATGTAATTGGTGATGCTTCTAAGATTTCTGAATATTTTAAAGAAGATTATTTTGATGTTGTTTTTATGAATGGGGTGTTTGGTTGGGGTTTAAATAAAAAAGAGGATATTGAGAATAGTTTTAATGGTGTGTTTAAAGTTCTTAAAAATGAGGGGATATTTATTTTAGGTTGGAATGATCTTAAAGATTTAACACCTATTCCTCTAAATGAATTGGAATCTTTGAAAAAATTTAAAAAATATTATTTTAAACCTTTGAAAACTAGTGAATATACTTGTCCTGGAGAAGGAAGACATACTTATAGCTTCTTTAAAAAATAGACATTAATTATATAAACTTTTAGAGATATAAAATTTAAGGTGAAATATTATGGCATATGTTGATGGATTTGTTATACCAATACCAAAGAAAAACTTAGATGAATACAAGAAGATGGCTAAAATAGGAGGTAAAATGTGGATGAAACACGGTGCATTAGAATATTTTGAATGTGTTGGTGATGATCTTAATCCTAAAATGGAAGGCATGAAGATGACTGGATTTCCTAAAATGACTAATATTAAGTCTAATGAAACAGTAATATATTCATTTATAATATATAATTCTAAAGTACATAGGGATAAAGTTAATGCAAAGGTTATGAAGGAAATTGAAAAAGAAATGGCTAAATGGAAAGATAAGCCAATGCCTTTTGATGTTAAAAGAATGGCTTATGGTGGTTTTAAATCCATAGTTGAACTTAAAAAATGATATTCTTCTTTTCTTTAACAGAATGATAAGCTGCTATATACATAGAAGCGTTCCAGCCTTGATTTTCTCCTTGAGATGGTTTTCCTGTTTCTCCATTTAACCATTCACAGAAATTTTGAATTAAATTACCTTCAGCTAATTTTTGTAATTTTTCTTCTGCTAATTTGAATTTTTTGTGTTGGACTAAGGAGCAGATGTAAAAACCTCCAACATAGGTCCAGATTCCAGAGTTAATATAATGATAAGGAACTCTTGCATCACAATCATAAAAGTAATCCTGCCAATCTTTTGAATTTGGAGTAATTGGCGGCCATACAGATGCTTTCATAGGATATGGTTGATCTATCTTATTCTTTATTATATACTCTATGATCTTTTCTGATTGCTTATTATCTGCTATTCCAACAATAGTAGCTAATACATTTCCTAAAGTATCAAACCATTCTCCTTTTTCTTGATATTTATTATGGTTTTTCCAACGCCAAGGTAAATAATAATGATTATTCCATAATTTTGTATCTTCATCCTTGTTTACTATTATCTTTAATTTCTCTGCTTTTTTTAGGTTTCCAACTAATTGTAAGACTTTATAGTAAAGAACTTGAGTGTGTATAGTAAATCCATATCTATGTGGAAATGCATCTTGCCAATCTGAAGTGGGAAGTTGTGCTAACATTCCATTTTCTTTTGGATCTTGACAAGCCAACCAATTTAATGCTTTTTCAATATTCTTCTTATGTTTTTTTAATAATGTGGAATCGTTGTATCTTTTTTTATATATATAATTTCCAATAATAAACCATAAAGTCGAATCTATAGACTGATAATCAATATGGGGCTTTCTTTTGCTGAAGACATCTACAGCGTTTGGAATTTGCCCATTTTCTGATTGATATTTAGCTAAAGTTAATAGAGAATCTTTGAAAACTTCTTTGAATTTTGTATTTACTAGACTAGCTCCCAAAGATATTATCATAGCGTCTCTTGCAAAAACCATATCATAACCAGGATAAGCTGCATAAAACCCATTATGTGTAGAACATCTCTCTAGTACTTTTATTGCATCTTCATATGCTTTTTCTATTTCTTTTGAAAACATTTTAATTATTATATAAAGATAATCTTGCTAATAAAAATGAAACTGTTGATTCTGCTCCTTGATTTATATTAATTGTATTTTCTCCTAGACCATCATAACAACCGCCAGTTATTTCATCGTATAAGACTTGATTTAATGAATTCTTTCCTAAGAACCAATTAAAAGCTATTAGGGAATATTTTTTATATTTAGGGTCATTCGTTAATTTATACGCTTTTATCAAAGTTTGTACCATATAAGCTGCTTCTATTGGCTGTTGATCAAAATAAGCTCTTTCTTTTCCTTCATGATACCATCCATTTTGACCAATTGGAACAAACATTCCATTTTCAAATGTTTTTGATATTAAAAAGTTTAATGATTTTATGGCTATATCTAAATATTTTTCTTCTTTTGTAATAGAAAATGTATAAAATAAAGCTTCTGCTAATTTTGAATTTCCATATGTTAAATATTTTTCAAACCATTGCCATTTATCATTTGAATTGGATGAATATAATTCTAATAGATAGTCTGATAATTTCTTTATTGTCTTTAAATTTTCTTCGGATTTTCTCTCATTATAATAAAGAGTCAAACCTAAAATTGAAAATGCTACAGCTCTAGGAGATTTCATCTTTTCTATTACTTTTATTGATTTTATTAGAATATCTCCTGCTTCCTTTTTTAAATCTCTCGGAATTGATTTTGATTTAAATAAGAAACCTAATGACCATAATGCTCTTCCATGTGCATCTTCACTCCAATTTTCATAATTTACATTTTTATCTTCATAAACATAATTGTAGAGTTTTCCATTTTCTTTTTGAACATATTTGATATAATCTAAGTAAGTCTTTACTAATTGTAAGGATCTAAATTCTTTGAATCTTTCAAAATGTAGGCAGCAAGCTATTAATGCCCTTGCATTATCATCTAATGTGTAACCTGATTTTATATCTGGAGTTTTTTGATGAGCAAATTGTATTATTCCAAAATTATCTGTTAAATTTACTAGGTGAGATAAATTCGGTTCTGGTAACCTTTGGATTTCTGGTAATTCTAGGAAAGTTCCAAATAAGTTCTTATAAGACACTGCTACATTCGGCCATGTCATTTTTCTTGTTGAATGATAAGCATTTACTTCCATTTGCTTTCTTTTTTGCTTGTTTTCTAGTAATTTTAGTAACGCTTTTGTGAATGGCTTTTGTTCATTATAACTTACTAGAATCCCTTTGTCTTCTGTTAATATATCTCTAGCATGGATAAAAGGAGTAGATATTACTGGTCTTCCACATCCTAAGGCATATGATAATGTTCCAGAAGTTATTTGATTTGGATCTTGTCCAGATGACATGTAGATATCTGTTGCTTTTAGATATTTTATTATCTCTTGTAATGTTAAATATTTATTATAGAATTTTACATTATTTTCAAGATTCAGCTCTTTTACTTTTAATTCTAAGAAATTTCTATATTCTTCACCTTCGTTTCTTCTTACAACAGGGTGGGTTTCACCAATTATTAAATATAACAATTCTGGATATTTTTCTATTACTTCTGGTAGAGACTCAATTACATTTTCGTAACCTTTGCCAGAACTTATTAAGCCGAAAGAGGATATAATGGTCTTGTTTTTTAAGCCTAATTCTTCTTTTTCTTTATCTTGAGATTCGAAATCAACAGAAGGTATTCCATGGGGTATGACACATATAGGGGTTGTAATTTCATAAAATTCTCTCAAAATTTCGATTCCTTTTGGAGTCATTACAACTATTGAATCTACTTTATCAGCTATTGCTTTTGTTACTTTTTTTAGTCTTTCATTTGGTTCTGGTAATACACTATGAAAGGTTATAACTACCGGTTTATTTAATATCTCTAAGAAAGCTAGTAAATGATCACCATATTCTCCTCCAAATATTCCAAATTCATGTTGTATACATACTAATTTTATTTTTTCTTCTGAATTTAATTTATGAGCTGTATCTATATAATCCTGAATATCATTATCACTTATCTGAAACATTACTTCTTTTGGATAGTTGTAAATATTAGTCCCATTTTTATTAATTGCTAAAACTTTTGTTGTTAATTTTTTAGGTAATTTTTTATTTATAGATTCAGTTAGATCTTTAGTAAAAGTAGCTATACCACACTCTCTTGGTGGGTATGTACCCATAAATAGAACTATACTTTCCCCCTCTTTTTGCATTCTACATTTGATGATGCTTACTGACTTAAAAAGTTTTTGGATAAAGTATGAAAATTTTTCGGAATATTTCAAACTAATATTATAAACCTTCAAACTGAGATTGATTTAATGCCTATCTATGAAGTATATACTACAAGAGAATTTGATGAAGATTTTAATAAATTAGATAATTCTGAAAAATTGAGAGTTAGAAAAATCATTATGCAATTAAGTCTCAGAGGTGATGAAATAGGAAAACCATTATCAGGTTTATCTTTTTTTAGAGAAAAGAAATTTGAAGGTAAAAGATTATATTTTCTTGTCTACAAAGATATATTTATAATCTTAGCAATTGCAATAGGTAATAAGAAGGTACAACAAGCTACAATAAATAGAATATTAATTGATTTGTCTGAATATCAGCAGTATGTTTTTAATATTTTTAATAAAAAAGATTAATTTTGGGAATAATCATACTTTTTTATTCTTCCTTGTTTTATATCTTCTAGCCCATTTTTTATCTTATTAACTAGCTCCATGTCGACCTTTAATTTTTTCTTTAATTTTTCATACTCTGTTTTTGGGATTGTTACTGTTTCCATATTGAGTATTTATAATACAAAGTTTATATAATTATCGGAAATATTTTGAAAATTTTTGGATAATTTTATATAATTCTATTCTTAATTTAATTTAATGAAAAAGAGGTTTGAAGAAAGAGTTAATATTTGTTTTAAACCTAATGATATAAGATGTGTTGCTGATCTTGAATTAGATTCTGAAATTTGTTATAAAACTGGAAAGGCTTTAAGTGAATTTTTGAAAGTTAAATATATAATTGTTGGGGCAGATATGAGGCTTTCTTCTAAAACTTTAAAGAAGGCATTGATTGAAGGCATTTTAGATTCTGGTGTAAATGTTATTGATATAGGTCTAATAGATACTCCTGGATTGTATTTTGCTTCTGGTTATATGAATAAATGTGCTGCTATGATAACTGCTTCTCATAATCCTGCTAAATATAATGGGATTAAGATGACTCTGAAAGGGGCTGTTCCTTTAAATGAAAATAATGGTTTATTAGAAATTAGACAAAAAGTTTTAATTAATGAATTTAAAAAATTTAATATTAAAGGCAAAATTATTAAAAAAAATATCTTGAAGGATTATAAAAAACATATTAGATCCTTTATTAAATCTAAAAATTTGGATGTTAAAATTGTTGTTGATGCAGGAAATGGTATGGCTGGAAAACTTGTTCCTTTAGTATATACTGGTTTAATACGAGAAATTTATAAATTGGATTTTAAATTAGATGGAAGATTTCCAAATCATGAAGCAAATCCTGCCAAATTAAAGAATATTAAAGATTTAAGAGAAAAAGTTATAGAAACTAAAGCTGATTTTGGAATTGCTTTTGATGGGGATGTTGATAGAGTCTTTTTTGTAGATGAACAAGGAAGAGCTATTGATAGTTCATTAATTGCTTGTTTATTAATTAAGTATTTTGGTAAAAATAAATTTGTTTATAATTCTGTTATGAGTAAAATAGTTCCAGAAACTATTAGGAATTTTGGAGGTAAAGGATATTTGGAGAAAGTTGGACATACATTTATGAAGTCTAGAATGAAAAAAGTTAATGCTATTTTTGGCTGTGAAAATTCTGCTCATTATTATTATAAGGATAATTATTATGCAGATTCTGGATTAATTACTAGTTTAATTGTTTGTGAAATTTATAACTTAGCAAAGAAAAAAGGTTTAAAATTTTCTGATTTGATTAAAGAATTTGATAAATATTATAAAATCAATGAGAAAAGTTTTAAAGTTGAAAATAAGAAAGAAGTTACTTCTAAAATTGAGAAATATTATTCTAGTGGTAAAATTAGTAAATTAGATGGTTTAACTGTTTATTTTAATGATTGGTGGTTTAATTTAAGGGCAAGTAATACAGAGCCTTTATTAAGATTGAATTTGGAAGCTGATTCTAAAAAATTAGAGAGATTAAAGTTAAAAGGGATTGTTAATTTGATTAAGAAATTTAGTTAGATTTATAGGTAACCTTAAAAATCTTTCCTTGTGTCTTTTTTATTATGAGAAATTCGATCTTGATTGCAAATTTAGCTAGTTTTTGCATAGCTTGTCCTGACAGTGTTGAACTATCTAAAATCCAAAATAATCCAGATAGTACTGTTGTGAATCCAAGACCTTACTCTCTTGATGCAAAATCTGATTTGAGTGATGTTAAGTATGATCCTTCTGTGGGTTTAGATGCAGGATATGTAGAAAGGCCTGATAGTGGACATAAAGAGATTTGTGGAGTTTATTCTGAAGCACCTAGAGGAGAATGTGAAATTGATCTTGAATGGTTTGTGAATTTTCAGGAACCTTTTTCTAGAAGATTCTATGATGAAACATTACCTTGTATTGAGATTAATTATAAACCTAGAATAGCTAAGAGAGTTAGACATTTTCAACTTGATTTTTTTCCAAGAGGCCAAAAGGCAGCTGAAGCTAGTGAATGTGCAAGAGATCAAGGAATGTTCTGGGATTACGCAACTCTTTTATTTGCAAACCAAGGAGCTTTAGATGATTTAAGCTTAAAGCAATATGCTCTGTCTTTAGGATTGGATACTAGACTATTTAATTCTTGTTTAGATAGTGGTATCAAAACTTCTATATTTAATACAGATAATCAAGATGGTATTAATAGGGGTGTTCAAGGAATACCTACCTTTTTCATTTCAGGAAATGGAATGACAAAAACAATTGAGGGTGCCCAACCTTATAATGAATTTGCAAAAGCTTTAAATGAGGTTTGTGATTAATTTAAATTATCTCTTAGTTAGATTTAAGAAGTTTGTTGTTTATTTAGTTCTTATGAAAAATAGAACTTTATTTTTAGGTGCTATTGGTGGTTTAGCTGCTTTAGTTATTGGATGTGGAGAAACTGATAATGATAAAGTTGTTCCTGACGGAGGAATAATTTATATTGTTCCAAACATTTCTGTTCCAGAACCATTACCCTATCTTCCTAATGTTGAAGATAGTCCAGATGACAATAATGATCTTGCATGCAATTAAGCTCTTCCGAAATCATCTTCTATTCTTACTATGTCTTTTTCATTAAAATTTCCTGTTGCAATTTCTAAAACATTTACTTCTTTATCTAAAGCTTCAATTCTATGATTTATTTTTTTCTCTATTTTTATTTCATCTCCTTTTTTTACTTTAATTGTTTTATTTCCAATAGTTACTTTTGCTGGATTATCTAGAAATTTCCAGAATTCTATTCTTCCTTTGTGATATTGCAAAGAAAATCTTTTTTTTGGTTTAATTGTTAGAATTTTAACTGTTGATTTTTCGTTAAAGGTGAATTCTTCAAAACCACCCCAAGGTCTCTTTTCTTTTATTGATTTTTTCATTAGTTAATTTTGGATTATAGTTTTTATATTATTTTTGGTTTTTAGATATTATTTGATTCTTTAAACATTTGTTCTAGTTCGTTGGTTTCTATAAAAATTATCTTAACTTTATTTAGGTACGGTAAATCTTTACATATTAAATTCCTTATTTTTTCTGAATTATAACCTATTGCTCCTGTAAATATTAATAAGTCCAAATCACCTAAAATAGAGTAATAAGATCCAATGTACTTTTTTATTTCATAAACAAATTTGTCTATAGCTAACTTTGAACTTTTAAAATTTGAATTTTTTATTAAATCTTTTAAACTAGAACTATATTGAGATAATCCAAGAAGACCGGATTCTTGATTAATTAGAATATCTAACTTATTGGGGTTTGAAGAAATGTTTTTTAGTAGATATATTATTATAGAAGGATCTAAGTTTCCAGATCTTGATCCCATAGGAATTCCTTCTAGTGGTGTAAATCCCATAGAGGTGTCTATGCTTTTTCCATTTTTAATTGCGGTAATACTAGATCCTCCTCCTAAATGACAGATTATTATCTTATCTGGAAGCTTTCCCTTTATCTTTTCTAAAACTGACTTTATAGAAATTCCATGATAACCATACCTATATATTTGCAAATAATCAGAATGATTTTTTGGAATAGCATAGTATTTTGCGACATCTGGAAGCGTAGAATGAAATGCGCTATCTGAAATTGCAATTAATTTTGTTCTTGGAAATTCTTTTTTTAATAATTTTATTTCTTCTAGGGTTGGACTTATATGTAATGGGGCCATTGATTTAGCTATTTTTAATTTTGAAATAAATTCTTTGTCTATTAACCTATTTTTTTGGAAATAAATTCCAGGAGAAACAATCCTTATTACTATCTTATTTATTTCGTCTTTAGATTTTATTAAATTGCTATTTACTAAAAAGTTTATTATAAAATTTATAGAATATTTATACTCTTTTGAATTTATTTTTAATTTAGTAGTCTGTTTTGATTTATAATATCCAGTTAGGTCATTATTTAATGTTATAGTACATAGCATTTTATCTGAGTAAAGTGCATATTTTTTAGAGGTGCTACCTATGTTTATAATTAAGACTCTTCCTTCCATTTCCAATACTTTATTTCTAGAGGATCATCTCCATATTGTTTAATATAAATACAATGGTCCCTTAATTTTTTCTTATAATTATTTATTAATTTAGATGCTTTTTGTTTAGGAATTATTTTTCTATCTGATAATATCTCTAAAGTTTCAATAGCTAAGTGATATCTAGAAGTTTTATTTCTAACATGCATATCAAATGGAGTTGTAGTAGAGCCATTTTCTGTATAACCATGGACTTTGAATCTTTCTGTATTTTTTTGAGACATTAAAATTGCCTTTAAGTCTGATGGATAACCATGGTAATTAAATATTACTGGCTTGTCTTTAGTAAAGTACTCATTGAAGTTTAAAGGAATTCTGCATTTTTCATTTCCTATTCCTATGGCAGTTAACTCTAGAATGTTTATAAATCTTATTTTAATTTCTGGACAGTCATTTTTTATTATTTCAATTCCTGCTATTGATTCTTTTGTCAAATAATCTCCTATTGCTGCAAATACAATATCTGGATTTTTATCTGAAACAAAATCCCAGATCATTAATCCTGTTTGAATTTCTTTTTCTGCTAGATCCGGTGTCAACCATCTTGGTTCCACAGTTTTTCCAGCTACAATAACATTAATTAAGTTTTTAGATTTTAAGCATTTTTTTAATACTATTAAAGTTGAATTACCATCTGGAGGGAAATATACTCTAGATAAGCAATTTTCTTTTTCTAACATACCACTAATAAATTTAGGATTTTGATGTGAGAAACCATTATGTTCTTGTCTCCAACCTGAAGATGTTAATATAAAATTAAGTGATGAAACAGGTAGTCTCCAATCAAATTCTTCTGAAGCTTTTAAGAATTTCTCATATTGATCTACCATACTACTCACAATTTCTATAAATGCTTCATATGATGCAAATATACAATGCCTTCCTGTTAATATATAACCTTGGGCTAAACCTTGTAATGTATGTTCTGATAACATTTCCATCACTTTGCCATTTGAAGAAAGGTCTTTGTCCCATTTTTCTATAATTCTATTAAAAGCTCTTGAAGTTGTTTTAAATACTTCATCTAACTTATTTGAATAAGTTTCATCTGGAGACATTAATCTAAAATTATTTTTATTTAATTTGAAAACTTCATTTAAAAAAGCTCCTGCTCTTCTCATACTACTAGAACCTATTGTTCCTGGTATTTTTGAATCTTCTGAGAATTTTTTTACATCTGGAAGTTTTAGTTCTTTTAAAATTTTACCTCCAAATGCATGTTTGTTATTTCCAATTGTGTATTCTGGTATTAAATATTTGATGTTTTGATTAAATCCTTTTTTTGGATCGAAGAGTTCATTAAAATTATAAGATCTTAACCACTTTTCTAATTCTTCTAATTCTTCTAAGTTATTTTTTGCTTTTTTTGCTATAACTTGGTGAGATAAACAGTTTCCCTCTAACTTTTCTCCATGCAACTCTTTAATTCCTGTCCATCCTTTAGGAGTTCTTAGGATAATCATAGGATATCTTGGAGATTGCATTGCTTTTGATTTTATTTTTCTTATTTTTTTATAGCAATATTCTAGAGTTTTAATCATTTTAGAATAAATATTTGGTAGCTCAACTATTATAGGTTCATAACCATAACCATAAAATAACGATTTTAATTCTTTATCAGTCATCCTTCCAAATATAGTTGGACCTGAAATTTTATAACCATTTAAATGTAGAATAGGCAAAACAACTCCATCTGTTTTTGGGTTTATGAACTTATTTAAGTGCCAAGCTGTGGCTGTTGCTCCTGTCTCTGCTTCTCCATCACCAACTAAACAGGCTACAATTAAATCTGGATTATCTAAAATTGCTCCATAAGAAGTTGATAAAGAATACCCTAATTCTCCTCCTTCCAAAATAACTCCTGGAGTTCCTGGATTACTGTGGCTAGGAAAACCATAAGGCCAAGAGAAATTTTTTGAGATGTATTCTAATCCTGCTTCGTCTTGTGTTGCCTTTGGATAATATTTTTTTAAAGTTCCTTCTATAAATAAGTTAGATTGTAAAGCTGGGAAACCATGACCTGGGCCTAGAACAAATAATAAGTTTAAACCATATTTTTTTACCAAGTAATTTAAGTTAGCATAAACAAAATTAATTCCTGGGCATGTACCCCAATGACCTAAAAGTCTTGGTTTAATATCTTTAGGAGCTAATCTTTCTTTTAATAAATAGTTGTCTTGTAGATAAATTTGTATTGCAGATATGTAATTTGATGCTCTAACATATTCTTTAATAGAATTTATTACACCACCTCTATTTAACATATATTTGATTATGCATCTTGTTATATTAAGTTAACTCTTTTGTTTTATAGATCTTATTATTTCATAAAAACTAACTTAAAATTTCATATTTTTAAGAATAGATTTTTATACTTATATTAAAATTATATCATAAATGAAAAAAATTCTTATTCTAGGAGGTTATGGTGGTGTAGGTAAAAAAATAGTTGAATTATTATTTAAATATACAAAAACTAAGATCATTGTAGCTGGAAGAAGACTAGAAAGAGCTGAAGAATTTGCAAATAAATTCAACAGCAAGAGAGTAGAATCTGTTTATTTAGATACAAGTAATGCAAATAGTTTGGAAAAAGCATTTAAAAATATAGATTTAATAGTAGTTTGTACTACCTCTCCAGAAGATATATTAAATATAGCTAGAATTGCAATAAAACTTAAAGTTGATTATTTAGACATACAATTTGAACCAAATGTTTATTATGGTTTAAAAAGTATAGAAAAAGAAATCAATAAATCTAATAAATTGTTCATAACTCAAGCAGGTTTTCATCCTGGTTTGCCTGCAGTATTCATAAGAGAAGGAGCTAAATATTTTGATGAATATAAAAAAGCAAATATTTTTATGACTATGAATTCTAGATTTGAAAAGCCTGAATCTACTATAGATTTAGTAAACTCTGTTAGGAATTTTAATTCTCATATTTTAAAAGAGGGAATTTGGAGAGATGGAACTTATAAAGATGTTTTAAATGTGGATTTTGAAGGTGAAGTGGGTGATAAAAAGTGTTATCCTATAGATATGGAAGAGATTAGATTAACTGCTGAAAACTATAAATTAACTGAATCTGGAGTTTATGTCTCTGGTTTTAATTGGTTTATTGATAATTTAGTGTTTCCCTTGATAATTATAAGCCATAAAATCAAGAAGAATAGTCTAACTAAGTTTTTCTCTTGGTTAATCTATTTTGGGGTTAATAATTTTTCAAAACCTGAAAATTATGTTAGATTTATGCTGAAAGCTAATGGTAAAAAAAATAGGAAAGGTGTTAATTTGATAATTAGATCTTGGCATAATGATCCTTTTTTATTTACAGCAATACCTGTAGTTGCTTGTATAAAACAATATCTTAATAATAATTTAGCTGCTAAAGGATTACATATGATGGGGCATGTAGTTGATACTTCAATTTTATTTGAAGATATGAAAAAAATGGGAATAAAAATTGAGATCAAATTCTAAGAATTTTTACCTATTGCCTCCTTTATATTTGAATAATGATCGTTTTTTAACAAGGTTGCTAATCCTTGGTTTATTTCTGAGATTAATTGCGGGCCTTCATAGATCATTCCTGTAATCAATTGTAATAAAGATGCTCCTGCTTTTATTTTTTTGTAAGCATCTTCTGCAGAAAATATTCCGCCGCATCCAATTATTATTAATTTTCCTTTGGTTTTATTGTAAATATAAGAAATTAATTCATTTGATAGGTCTTCAAGTACTTTTCCACTTAAACCTCCTTTTTCTGGAATATTTTTTTCTATTATTTTTTTATTATCCCTATTTTTAGTTAAATTTGATGCAATTAAACCTTTAATATTATATCTAAAGGATAAATCTATTATATCATCAACTTGTTTTTTTGTCAAATCTGGAGATAATTTTAGGAATATTGGTTTGTTTGGTTTTAACTTTTTTATTTCTTTTAATAATTTATTTAATCTTTCTTTTGTATTAAATGGCTGTCCACCAAAAGCATTTGGGCAACTAATGTTAATAATTATATAACTGCCAATATCCAGAAATTTTTTGTATACTTTAATATAGTCTTTAATTCCTGCTTCTACTGTTACTGTTTTTTTATCATTTGTTTTTGCAATACTTATCCCTACAGGGATCTTAAATTTTAATTTTCTTGTTCTCTTTGATATTTCTTCAGAACCATTATTTTTTAATCCATAATAAACAAGTAATGATTTTGATTTTGGCAAACGCCATAGTCTTGGTTTTGGATTTCCTTTACAACTATTTCCTGTTATTGAACCAACTTCCATGAAACCGAATGAAACTTCATTTAGTATCTGAGTTAATTGTCCATTTTTATCAAATCCTGCTGCTAAACCTACAGGATTTTGGAATTTTATTCCTAAAATATTTTGTTCTAATTTTTTATTTTTATAATTAAATAATAAAGAAGTTAGTTTTTTTATTGTTTTATAATTTGATAAAAATTCAGCAAATTTTATCATATGATCGTGAACTATTTCTGGATCTATTTGAAATAATATTGGTTTTATTAAATTTTTATAAAAGAACCTTATAACCTTATTTCTTATTTTTATTAATGATTCGTACATTCCCTTTTAGTGGTTTAATTTTGCTTATAATGTTTATGAATATTAAATTATTTAATAGGCCATATTATATCTTTTTCTTTGGAAATTATTATTCTGAGGCTTTCTTTGTTGCCTTTTATTATCCATAACAGCAAATACTTTTTCTATATGGGGTTTCTTAATACTTTCAATGTTTAATTCCCTATTTTCTTGTAGAATTTTTGAGAAATTTTCGTGGTCATATTCACAAATTAAATTTACAACTATTCCTTCATTTCCTGCTCTTGCAGTTCTTCCTATTCTATGAATGTATTCCTTTGAATCTTTTGGAGCTTCATAATTATATACATGGGAAACATTGTTAATATGTAATCCTCTTGAAGCAACATCTGTGCAGACTAATACAGAACATTTGTTACTGTTGAACAATTTCATTGTGTTACTTCTTTTATTTTGAGATAATCCTCCATGAATTGCTATTGCGTTTATTCCATTATGTTTTAGATTTTTTTCTAAAAAATCAGTATTTCTTCTAGTATTACAAAATACCATTACCAATCCTTTCTTTTCTTTTTTTAATAAATGTATTAATAAAGACAATTTTAAGTTTTTTTGTATATCATAATAGACTTGTTTAAGTTTAGCAGGGTCCACGTGTTTTACGGTTGATATTTCTTCAGGATTATTCATGTACTTTTTAGCTAAAATTTTTATAGTAGATGGCATAGTGGCTGAGAAAAATAAAGTTTGTCTTTCTTTAGGACAATTTTGAATTATCTTCTCTACATCATCTATAAATCCCATATCAAGCATTCTATCAGCTTCATCTAAAACTAGTAATTTTACTTTTGATAGATCTATGGTTTTTTGATTAATGTGATCTAATAATCTTCCAGGAGTTGCTACTATAACTTCTGAAGAATTTATTATTCTTGCTTGCCTATCAAAAGAAACTCCTCCATAAATTGCTATAATATTCCTAACTTTTCTAATATAGAATTTGCTTAAATTATCTGTTACTTGAACAGCTAATTCTCTAGTAGGTGTTAATATTAAAGCTTGAATTCCTTTTCCAGGGATTATTATCTCTAGTAAATTAGAACCAAAAGCTAAAGTTTTTCCAGAACCTGTTGCTGATTGGCCAATTATGTCTCTTCCTTTTAAAATTAAAGGTATGGTCTTTTCTTGAATGTCAGTAGGAGTCTTAATATTCATACTCTCTAACTTTTCAAATAGTTCTCTATTTATTTTTAAATCTTTGAATGTTTTCATTTTTTCACTATGTTAGTATTTTTTATAGAAAAAGCGAAATGCTTGTAATTAAGCAAGTGTTTTTCATAAATACCAAACTCTTGTTATATAATGGAAATTTTGGATCTTTTTAAATGTTTGTATTTTAAAAAATGGTTGCGAGCTAAACTGTTGCTAATAGTTGCTTTCCTCTTTTGTATATAATTGTGCATAAGTTTTCATACATGTTATGGGTCTTTATTATATTTAAGGTCAACATTGCTGCTTGAATTGGATTAATTAGAGGAGTTCTTGGAATTTTTCTACGAATTCTTTAGCATTGTTTTGAGGCACCATTCGAATTTGTTTTTAGAATGCATTTTTAATTATTTTTACAAATATTTCTCCTCCTTTTAAGATTATTCCATTTTTAATAATATCAACTATAGCTTTATTTTTATTTTTGATATTTTTTATTAAATCTTCTTCCAATATTATTAGGGGGTTAACTTTTTTGGTTCTTATTGTTGATAGGTCTAAGCAGAATTTGGTTATTTCTTGCATTTCTTTTTTGTTTTTTATTAAGAATAATACATCTATGTCTTTGGCCTGTTCTTCTTTTATTAGAATAGAACCGAAAATGATGATGCATTTTGCATTGTATTTTTCTAAATCTTGAGCATAAATTTTTGCTGTTTTATTTCCTTTTACTAATTTGTTTCTTTGTTCAATTAAAATAAGTTCCAATAGTTTTACTGCTTCTTGATTATCTAAATTAAGAGTGTAATAA
Source organism: Candidatus Woesearchaeota archaeon (assembly GCA_018302545.1). Lineage (GTDB taxonomy): Archaea > Nanobdellota > Nanobdellia > SCGC-AAA011-G17 > GW2011-AR18 > JAGVZM01. The sequence goes on from JAGVZM010000023.1 coordinate 49,597, forward strand.
ATTGCATTTCCAAGCACTTTTGCGTTAACGATACTTCTTTCTTCTAGATCTTTAAGGATCTTATGAGTGCTTCCTACGCTTAGTTTTAAATTTCTAGCGATCTGATTAATATTATAAAGCTCTTTTTCTCTTAAAAGCAAGTTCAATATTTTTGATGTGTTTTTGCTGATCATATTCATTAAAAGTGAATAATTATTCAATAATAATGAATGATATATAAAGCTTTCTATAGATCACCTTTTTTTGCTTAGAGAAATTTCTTTGTTTGACGTGACTTATGAATCATTCCATTTTTTCTTAGTAGACTTTGATGAAACTTACTCACACCTTTTATCAGTATTTTGTGGTTTTATGCAAAACGTGTAAGAAAATTTATACCACTAAAAAAACAATTCACTTAATTTAGGTGCCTACATTTTTTTCTTTTTGTAGTCACCCAATTCTTTACTCATTTTTTTATATTCTTTTAAGATTAACTCTAAAGTAGGTCTTATATTTCCTTTATTTTGGTATTCCTGGAGGGTTTGATAATATTCTTTCCTATTAACTAAACTTATATTTACAGGAGGATAATTGTTTTTTAATAGAATATTATTTAATAATAATCTTCCAACTCTTCCGTTTCCATCTTGGAATGGATGAATATTTTCAAATTGGTTGTGAATCACTGCTGCTAGAAGTATTGGATGATATTTATTTTTATAGTCATTGTACCATTGGATTAATTCTTTTAATAGATTTGTTATTTGATTAGAAGGGGCTCCTCTATGCACGACATTTCCTTGAGCATCCCTAATTACTACTTCAACTCCTAAAGATCTTAATTTTCCTGCAAATGATTTTGAATTTTTAAATACAAACATATGTAACTTTTTAATTAATTCTATAGAGATAGGTTCTTTTGTTTTTTTAATAAAATCTATAGCCTCTGCAACACCATACGTTTCAGAAATATCCTCTTTTTTTGCTTCTTGTGGCCATTTATTTTGTTCTAAAATTTCTTTTACTTCTTTTTGATCTACTTCTGAACCTTCTATTGCATTGGTATTATAAGCAAAAATTTCAGTAAATACTTTCCACTGATCTTCATTTAAGTGATCTATTTTTATAACATTTTTAATGTTCAATGAATTTAAGAATTCTAATTCTTCTTTTGATAATTCAAATTTTAGAGGATCTCTTAAAATCTTAAAATCTTCTATTTGTTTTTCTATAAGTACTTTAGCTCTTTGGCTTAAATATTCTATTTCCTCTTTCTTAAGATTAGACCCCAAATATCTTCTTACTTTTTTAACTTTCCCCTGATGTCTAAAAGAATGAGCCAAGTAATACTTTTTACTTTTACCTTGTTTTCTTATCTCTACCTTCATAATATAACATAGGTGACTACATATTTAAATATTACTATTTTAGGTGACTACATATATTTGCCATTACTAAAACCCTATTAAGAAATTATAAATTAATTAGTGCAAAAAGAACACACACTAATGGTTGCTGTTTGGGTCTCGGCGTTTAACCTTAAGTTAAGATCCTAAGCGAGTAGGCGTTGAACTGGGAGTATGGCGCCGCGACCCGGATTTGAACCGGGATGCCCTTTCAGGCCTAGCTTGCTTGATTCTAGTATTCCAGGCTCACCATAACAAATTTAGAAGTTATTCTAGTGCGATACCAGATTACGCGATCGCGGCACAGATGCCAAAGAATCTCGGCAGCTATAACTGGAAAATTGTCTTTGGTTTAAAAAACTAACGAATGTGGTGCAGGAGTTCTACAAAGCTTATAAGTTCAATTTGCTTCTTTAAGAGAGAAAAAATACTCTTAAAAACTTACTGATATTAATTTATTAACCTGTAGAAATATCTATAATGTTCTCTAACTATTAAATAATTACATATTTTTACTTATGTGGAAACTTTATATAATTTACTCTTTTTTATTTTTTAATATTTCTTGATATGCTGGCATCCAAGTTTCATAGATCATTATTAAGTGTTCATTGTTTCTTATGACATGTGCGAATTCTTTTCTCAGTTCATTTATAATTTTATTAAATTTTTGATAGTTTTCAACTGCAAATTCAAACTCTGCTTCCCAAGGAGCAAGACTTCTAATATAATACAAAGGTCTATGATATTATTATTTATCAAAAAGAGCCTAATTATACTTACTTAATTTTTTATAAATCTAATATTTCACACTCGAAACAAAACTCTGAAAAAAATTTTATTTTCTTTCCGGAAATTAAATCAGATAAAATTTATATGAATAAATGAAATTGGGGCCCGTAAGCAAATAACCCTTAAGGACACACACCAATTCCAACGGGCCCCTTATATTAATATGGATAAAATAATTTATATAATTTATATTATTATACTCTCTTTAATTATTACTCCCATTACATTTGCAAAAGAATTATATTATATATCAAATTTTAATAATTCAAATCACACATTTTTAGAAAATTGTTCTGAATTAAATAATTCTTTAATTGATAACAATATATTTTTTCTATACCTCTAATTATACTAATAATTTAACCATTAATAATATTAAAACTCAGAATTCTAATTATATTAACCTTGTTTTAATTTTTTTAGCAATAATCATAATAATATCTTTAACTCTTATAGAAGTGAGTATTAGCTATAAATTACTATAAGAATTTTTATAGTAGAATAATATGATTAAAATTAATGATAATAATAAACTAATAAAACTATATGAGGGTATATCTTCAGCATTGTCAACTAATACTTCAAATCCGGAACATGTTAAATCCTCTTGTGTTTTAGTAGAGGAGTCTAAACCGATAACTTGCAATCTAGTTTGATCTGTTATAATCCCAGAATTATCTGAAACAGTAATTTGCGCGGTCTCTTTATCTAGGCACATCCTTGTGAATGTTAATGGCTCTCCCAAAGCGCTTATATATCTTGATTCAGAACAACCTACAGGATTATTAGCAGATGAAGGTATACAACAATTAGTTTCATAAGTCTCACTACTTATATTTCCATTTACACAATTTTGATTAGGACATAGCATTCCGCCTAACTGAAGACAACTAGCACAGTTTTTTGTACATCTAGGAGGAATATTTATACATCTATTATTTTCACATTTTTGATCTGCATTACATTCAGAATCTGATGTACATTCTGGAACTATTGTATTAGGAACACATTTTCCATCTATACAATTACCAGAAGTGCATTCTAAACTGGAAGTACAAGCATCTTTTATCTCTAATTCTCTGCAAGTTCCACAAACACCGCAAATCTCATTTCCTGTTAAAATTGCGAATTGAGAACATAAATAATTTTCATTTACTTTTTCAAAATTAGTATTTGAATGAGGATCTTTCATTATAGAATTTGCACTTGGTCTTAAATTAGAACTTATGTAAGCACATCCAGGATAAGCTTCTTTCCAACCTTGTTTTTCAGCTTCTGCTTGAGATTCAACACAATTAGGAAGTCTTGCTTTATTTCCCAATGAAGATTCTACATATTCATCTGCTAGACTTCCAATACTATGTCCAAATTCATGCAATAATGTTCTTGGATATCTGTAATAAGCAATTGCAGAAGTGTCAATGTTTTTTCCTGTTTTGTCTGGATCTAATGGGAATGAGATGAATGGTTCTCCACCAATTATTGCACTACTTCTACAATCCTTATTTACTAGATAAATTGGATATAAATTTGCCAGACCCTGACATGGTTTAAATCTATCATCACCTATTATTTTTCTACATGAATTTTCACTTGGATTATTAAAGTCTATTAATCTTTCAGAATACCATAGATTAAATAGATGTTTATTTGATTTGAATGGTTCTTCTCCAAACAATCCCTTTTTTATAGAAGGATTGTTATTAACGTCTAAATAACTCAAACCATTTCCAGAATAGTCAATTAAATTATTTATATATTTAACAAATTCTGGAGATCCTATTCTTGTTTTAGTAAAAGCATCTAATTCTCTTTCATAACCTATTCCAATAAATACAAGATTAATTCTATTCTTGCCTAATTTATTTACATTTGGAATTACCTCAACTAATTCAGAACATCCTTCTGAAAATAATGGAAATTCATCTTCTAAAGTTTTTATTTTTCTTAATCCCACTAATGTCCCATCTGATACATAAGAATCGTTGCCTATGTTCACAATGGAAAAGTTTGATTCTTTTATAGGTTCTTTTGCTGGATCAAGTATGGATAAAGTAAAGTCTTTTGCTATTATACAATCTACTTTAACAAACACAGATACCTCATCCTTTAAGATATTAGATAAACTACTAAAAAAAACTCCGCTTTCATTGAAGTCCTCTTCTATTTGTGAATCTTCTATCACAAAATTGCCTGTGAACTCTGAAGGCCCTTTATTGATTTTTAATGTATATTTTGGTTTTTTGTCTTTATCTTCTTCTAAGTTTTTTAACTTTTCATCATCTTTTACACCATAATAACCTATATCTTTTACGAACCAATTTTTAGGATTTAATGTTACTTTATACACATAAGCTTGTCCTGATTGATTTTGAGAACATAATGAATTTTCAATTGACTTTTTAATTTCTGGAGATATAAATATGTTATAGGCTATTATCGAGAAGGTTATAAAAAGTATTACAGAGACTGCTACTGCTATAAGCTTAACTTGAACCTCTTTTTCCATCTATCTTTTATAAATTTTGCTTCTATTTAATTGTTTTTCTTAGGATTATTCTTCTTTACGTCTTCTTGCAGCAGCATTTCCAGTTAAAATGTTAAAAGCAGTTCCTAAAGTGCCCCCAATAAACAAGGCATAGCCTACAAGATAAGATGTACCCCCATAATGATCATATTTAGTTATAACTCTATCTGGTCTTAATAAATCTCTAGACTCGTAATTAGGATTTGAACAAGTCATAACTAAGCCTACTAAACCTGAAATAACTCCTATTGCTGTGCCATTATTTAATGCCATATTAATTACTCCAAAATGTAATTTGTTTTATTAATTTTTTCTTCGTAGTGTATATTTCTTTTTTTAATTATGGAAATTGTATGCTAGTGTGACCATCTTGTCTTTTCCAGTCCGTTTTAACTATTATTGCCATAAAATTTCCAGTCATATATTGATTTTCTTTTTCTATTTTCCTTAATTCTTCTTCGGTTATGTCTCCTGTAGGTAAGTGAGGCAATAAGGCTTCATCAACTTGTACATATTTTCTATTGCTGAATATTAAACTTACTTTATCTTCTGGTTTTTTATCTTTATCGTAAGGAATAGATTTATTTCCAAGAGCTAATGCATCATTCCTATAACCTGGAATCCTTCCTAAATACTCTCTTTCAAATTCATTTTCTCCTGGTTTTGGACCAAAAGTACGGTATACACCTAGATCTTGACTATCCAAACTTAATTTCCATTCTTTCCCATATTCCCCATTATAACTTCTATCTATAATTTCTGGACCTTTTATTGTAATTTCACCATCTATAATAGACTCTAAATATTCTAAAAATTTTGGTGCTCCTGGAATTTCTAATTTTGTCATTTTTAAACCACAAATTTAAAATGTAGAGTCTTCATAGCTTTTAAGCTTTTCGGATAGATACTACCATTAAGTAATAATTTATTTATAAAATTTTAAACTTATTGAAAATATTTCGGAAATTCTTTGGAAAACTTTATATATTGTTAAGTATACTTTTGGTATACTATGGAAACAACTATTAAATTAAGTAAAAATACTAAAAGCGCTTTAGATAGTTTAAAAACAAGTAATGAAACTTATGAGGATGTTATAAGTAATTTAATCTCTGAGAAGAAAAGAAAGACTTTGAAGGATGATTTAATTGAGGCTTATAAAAGCAGGGGTAAACAAGATCTAAGAATTTTAGAAGAATGGGAATCTGCTTCTGCAAACATTGAATGATGAAAAATATTAAAAGAGGCGAAATTTGGTTAGTTAATCTTGATCCCACAATAGGTCATGAGATAAATAAATCTAGACCTGGACTTATAATCCAAAATGATATAGGTAATAGTTATAGTTCCATAACAATTATCGCTCCAATAACTTCTCAAAATTTAGATAAAATTTATCCTATCGAAGTTTTACTTACTATAGAAAACTCAAGATTAAATAAAAATTCTAAAGTTCTTTTAAACCAAATAAGAGCTATAGATAAACTAAGACTTATAAAAAGAATTGGTAAAATAAATTTAGAAACTATGAGAAGTGTTGATGAGGCTATAAAGATTAGTTTAGATTTGAGTTGAAAATCTTTCGGAAAAATTTAGACAGAGTTTATTAATTCTTTTTTGAATTTTATATTATGGAGGTGTTTAAATATGCTTGAAAAAATTGTTGAAGTTGGAAAGTTAGTTAGTTTTGGCTTAATCTTGAGTTATAATTTTGGATGTGTGCCTTCTAAATATTATAAAAATAATAAATTAGAAGTAAATCCTTGCTCTTATAGCGAACAAGTTTACGACAAATCTAGAGGGACATGTGAATTTATATTTGATGAGATACCAATTCAACCTAGAGATTAGTTAATAACTCTGTTGACATTGGAAAATTATCAATAGATATATCACTAAATATAGGTATTATCTCATAATTTCCAATTATGGGATATTTATTTTTTAAATCTATTATTAAATTTTGTAATTCTGAATTATTTTTAGTACGTATATGTAAAAGTAATGACCATCTTCCAAAAACCCTAAAGGCTTGTGTTATTGATTCATTACTTTTTGAATAACTTAATATTCTTTTTTCTGCTTCCCTACCATAACTACTAAATGAGATTAATAATAAGTATGCATTGTAATCATATTTTTCTCCTTTAGAAAACAACCTATATCCTTGAATTAGTCCTTTTTCTTCTAAGTTTTTAATTCTGTTTTGGACTGTTTTATAAGATATATTTGCTTTTTTACTTATTTCTAAACTAGATAATCTACAATTATTTTTTATTTGATCTAAAATTATTAGATCTGTTTTATCTAATTTTATTATTTCTCCTGGATTTGCTAAGTTTAATTTTATTGATCTTAAATTATTTTTATCTTTATGCAAATATTTATGTTGATATAATTCATGGTATAAAACATATAATGCTTCGTAGTCTTTTATCATATTTGGAAATTTTTTAAATAGCTCATCTAAAAAATCATCAAATTCCTCATAATTTTTGATAAATAAGACAACAAATAGATCCCATTTTCCTCCTACTATTGCTGCCCAATATACTTTATTGTGGTTTTTTAAGTAATTAATTATTTCATTTTTTTCTTTTTCACCTACTGAACTTAATTCAAATAATACTCTATATTGTTCAAAACCTATCTTTGATAAATTAAAAATTGTTCCAAACTGCCTTATTATTCCATTTTCAATTAATTTTTTTATTCTATAATCTACTACTTGCTGACTTAATCTCACGTTTTTTGCCAGCCTAGAAGTGGATATTTTTGAGTCTAGATCCAACTGTTCTAATATTTTCTTATCTTTAATATTTATTGACATATTTTTATTATTTGAACTAAAAGTATATAAATATTTCTAATTTACAAAATTTTTCTTAATTAATTTTAATTATTATTTCGATAATTAATTCTAAAGAGGTCGAAGGAGATAAAATGACATATGTAATCATACCAGAAAAACACCAAGCAGCACCCAGAGATAGATATTTACCTTACAGGAAAAATTCTTCTGGATTGTATGTTCCTAAAAACAATTTATCAGAAACAGAATTACTTGATGGTTTGTTAATTGATCAATCACCAATTCATGGACTTGGACTTTATGCTAATAAGGATTTTATTAGACATGATGTTATTTGGAATGAGATACTTAGAGGTAAAAATCCAAATCCTCAACAAGAAGGACCTTTAAGATGGACAAATCATAGTGATAGACCTAACTCTGCTCTAATTATAAATTCAAATGGATTATTAGATGTAAGTCTTATTGCTTTAGATGATATAATTAAAGGTGATGAAATTACTTACAATTACAATGTATTTGGTCATACTGGATATGAAGCAGCTTGTAATTGTGGTAATGATAACTGTAAAGGCTCTTTTAATTTAAGATCTGAATGGGGGGAGAGGAAATAAACCTTATGAAAGATGGAATATAATAAATATAAACAATTAATTGCAGAACTAGGAAAACATTTTTATAATTTAGGATGGGTTTCTGGGACTGGAGGAGGAATATCTATCAAAGATGGAAATAATATTTATATTGCTCCTTCTGGTGTTCAAAAAGATAGAATAAATCCTGAAGATATATTTTTAGTTAATCTAAATGGGGACGTAATTGAAAAACCTTTAAATGACTTAAGGATTTCAGAATGTACTCCTATATTTTTAGAAATTTTTAAGACCAACAATTCTGGAGCAGTTATACATAGTCATTCTGTTAATACTGTTTTAGTTACAGACTTGTTTGAAGATTATTTTATTTGCAAAAACTTAGAAATGCAAAAAGGAATTGAAGGTTATGGAATTTTTGATGAATTGAAAGTTCCAATAATTGAAAATACCTCTAAAGAATATGAATTAGTTGGATCCATAATTAAAGCAATTAAAGATAATGCTAAAACTAAAGCTGTTCTTGTTAATGGTCATGGTATTTATGTATGGGGAAATTCCTGGGAACAAACAAAAAAACATGCAGAATGTTATGATTATTTGTTTAAAGTTGAAATTGAAAGGAGGAAACTACTATGATGGCTTTTTGGTTAAATGCTTGTGTAAATCTTCGTTTAAGTGAACAAGAATTAAAAGAACAGGGAATTAGCTATTTGTTTTTAGATCCTTCTAATTTTGATGCTGAAATGGAAAAGAGAAATTTAGGATATAAACATCATGATATTGTTGAACTAAATAGTAATACACCTAATTTAGACATTTTACTTAGTAAATTTAGAAGAGAACATTTTCATAGAGATGATGAATCAAGATATGTTTTAGATGGTGATGGATTTTTTGATATTAGATCATTAGATGATAGGTGGATTAGGATAAGTGTCACAGATGGAGATTATATTTCAATACCTGCATTTAGATATCATAAATTTGAACTCACTCAAATAGAGCGTATTAAAGCAGTTAGATTCTTTAAGGATGATCATTCTTGGGAGCCAATATATAGAGGAGAGCAAAATGGGAAATAAATTTGAGATGAGTATAATTAGAGGCAATGGAATAGAAAAATTGGTTTTACAGGAAATAAGTGAAAAAGAAAAATCAGATAAAAAATTTATAGGATGTGCAGTTGGTTTAGATATTGGACATTGTGTTTATTTAGGTGTTAGACGTGGTCCTGAAAATTTCTTAGATGATGTTAAGTATTATTCTTTTAATGAAAAGGCTGATGGTTTGAATGATTTTAGAGTTACTCAACCAGGAAGTATAGCTGTTGAATTTTATATGGATAAACCTTCTTAATTTATTATTATTCCAACTGGACAATGATCTGAACCTGGAATTTTATTTAAAATAAATGAATCTTTTAATTTTGATTTTAAAGATTTTGATATTAAAAAATAATCAATACGCCAACCTATATTCTTCTTTCTTGCATTAAACATATAACTCCAATAAGTGTAATTTCCTGGTTCTTTATTAAATTCTCTAAATGTATCTATAAATCCAGAATCTATTATTTCTTGGAATCCATCAATTTCTACTTGGGTGTAGCCTGCTGTTTTATTGTAATTACTTTTTGGGTTTGCTAGATCTATTTCTTTATGTGCTACATTAAAGTCCCCACAAACAACTACTGGTTTTGTTTTTTCTAGATTTTTTAAATATTTTAAGAAATTTTTATCCCATTGTTTTTTGTAGTCTAATCTTAATAAACCCCTTTGTGAATTTGGCTTGTAGACATTAACTAGAAAAAAATCTTTAAATTCTGAATTTAGAACTCTACCTTCTTTTTCATTACAAACTTTTGAATCATCATAATAAACATTTAATGGTTTTATCTTTGTAAATATAGCAGTTCCAGAATATCCTTTTTTATCTGCTGAATTCCAATAATGATGGGGAAACTCCTGTAAAGTTTTATCTACTTGGGTTTCGTGTGCTTTTGTTTCTTGTAAACACAATATATCTGCATTTTCTGGTTTTACGTTATCTAAGCATTTGCTTTTCATGCAAGCTCTTATTCCGTTAACATTCCATGATAGAATTTTCATAAAATCTTAATTATTTTTAGGTATTTAAACTTTAGGATACTTTCTAATGTAAGCATCGATAATCTGTTCAAAAGTTGTCAAAGCAACAACCCATAACTCTAGTACTTTATCTGGATCCTTATATATTTCGTCTAAATCTTTTGGATTTGTATAATATCCTTTAATTCTTTTTAGTGTAGTAGTATCTACTTCTGGAAATTCTTCTTCTATGCCCTCTATTCCAGAAAATCTATTTTTTCTTATTTTACCATCTACTAAATGCAATATTTGTTTTGAACCTCTAGATGCAGCATCTAATGACTTATTAAAATTTCTTATAAAGGATTCATAATCTACTTCTCTATGATAATGAGAAAATAATAAACCCATTCTTGCTTTTCTTAAATTAAAAGAAAGTGAATGTAAGTCTCCTGTTTTTTCTGATTCTCCAAACATATATTCTCTAGGATCTGGACCAATTAGAAGTCTAGCTTCTTCAACAAAATAGTCTTCAAAGTCATTCATATAGGAATTAAATCTTCCATCTTCTAGAGTTTTTTTATCACAAACACCAACTTGAAATGGTATATTGTTATTCCTTTGTGCCTCACTTAGTACTCTAGAACATAGATCTAAATGTTCTTTGTCTATAACTACTCCTCCTGGAAACACAAGAACAGCATCTATATCACTTCTTCCAGGTATGTGGTCTCCTCTAACATAAGAACCATAGAACATTAAAGCTAAATCTCGAATTTGTAATTTTTTTAATCCCTCAACTAATTTCTGTTCAAAGTCTCTGTAGTTTCTTTCTACTGGTCTTGGATTATTATATCCTATAATCATCTTTGTATGATTCTAGAAAATTTTAAAAGTTTATTCATATCTTAAAGCATCTACTATTTGTAGTTTAGAAGCTCTATATGAAGGTAGTAAACCAGATATTGTTCCTATTATTATAGCAAATAATAAACATCCTATAACAAGTTCTGGATCTACTTTTATGATAATAAAAGTATAACCTAAAGAGATTATTATTGAATCTATTAATAATGAAATTATTATACCTATAGACACTCCTATAATACCTCCTATTAATCCTATAATACTAGATTCTAACAAGAATAATGATAAAATATGAGAATTTCTTGCCCCAACTGCTTTCATTACACCTATTTCTTTAGTTCTTTCTAAAACATTTGTATACATAGAATTCATTATTCCTATTGCTCCAACAAAAATTGATATTGCTGCTATTGCAACTAAGACTATAGATAAAGCCCCTAGTATGGACTGAATTTGCTTTATTAATTGTTCTGGTGTAAACACCTGGAATTCATCATCTGATTTAAACACCCTTCTTAGTCTTTTTCTTATATCTTCTGCTACTTTTTCAATATCAAAACCATCTTTTATTTTTACAACAAATACATTTACTAAATTTGGTTCATTTGAAATCTCTCTTAATACTTCTAAAGGTATGTAAGCTCTCCCATCTATATCTGTTCCAGTTTTTTCAAATATTCCTATAACATGGAATATTTTATTTTCTACTATAACTTGGTTTTTTGTTCTTATTTCTTTTGAAAATGATTCTTTTGCTAAAATATTTCCTAATAATATCGCATCTTTTTCATTTACTCTAAAAAACCTGCCTGATTCTAACTTTGTATCTGTATCAATAAAAGCTTTGTCTGATAGCTTCGTGTTGTAACCCATTATACTTGTAACTACTTTTTCTTTATCATAACCTATTGTAGAATCATGTATTAAAACCTCATCTATATAATCAACCCCCCTAATATCCTCTATTTTTTCTTTTAATGATTTGTCAAAACCTACAGCTGATGTTGGGGGCCCATGCAAATGTCCTGGAACTATCCTTATTGATTTTATTCCTATTTTTGAAAATTGTTCTTCTATTGCATTTTCCATACCTTGTCCTAAGGTTATTAAAATAAATATTAAAGAAATCCCAATTATTATTCCTAGAGTTGTTAATAAAGTTCTTACTTTTCTATTTTTGAATTCTTCTCCTATTAACTCTATATATTGTTTTAACATTTTAACCTTTCAATGCTTCAGCTGCTTCTAATTTAGAAGCTTTATTTGTAGGGAGATAACCTGAAATCATTCCTACTCCTACTGCGAATATTAGACTGAATATTATTAAATAGGGATTTATTGCTATTTTTAGGAAAGTGAATCCTGCTTGTGCTGCTAATTTTTCTACAAATTTAGAGATTATTATTCCTAACAACACTCCTATAACTCCTCCAATTAAACCAATTACACCTGCTTCTAATAAGAATACTTTTTTTATGTCTGCAGCTTTTGCTCCAACTGCTTTCATTACACCTATTTCTTTAGTTCTTTCTAAAACATTTGTATACATAGAATTCATTATTCCTATTGCTCCAACAATTAGAGAAATTGAAGCTATACTTATTAGCACTATTTGTACAATTAGTAGAACTGTATTTAATTGGCCTAATATTTGATCTGGAGTACTAACTTCAAAATTTAATTCTGTTTTTCTTGAAGCAGAGATCTTTTCTCCCCTTTCTTTTAATAATGTTTTTTTAGCTTTATTTGCTGCTTCTTCAGGGTTAACTCCTGGGGATAATACCAAATCTATTAAATTTACTTCATCTGGTTTTTTATATAATTCTCTTGCTGTTTCTATTGGTATTTGGATAGATGAATCATCTTGAGGGTTACCAAATTCTTTGAAAATCCCTACAATCCTAAATTTTTTTCCATCTATTTCTATATTATTATTGACTCTAACTTTTTCATCAAATGTTCCCTCGTGAATTTTTTGACCGATTATTGCAGAATATTTGTCTTGATTAGTGAATAATCTTCCTTGTGTCACATCTAAATCAAAATCACCCCATCTTTCTTGTATGTTATCAGTTGGACCTGCATAAATAAAAATCTTTTTTCTTTCATTGTTAAATTCGACAGTGGAAGATTTTAATAAATAAGGAGTTACCCACTTAAACTCACTTAATCTTTCTAGGGCTTTTACATCATTATTTGTTAGGCCTTTTCCTGGAGTGAAACTTACAGCTGTTTTTGGTGTTACAAATAATTTATTAGAACCCATCTTTTCAAATTCGGATGAAATAGCTCCTTTTAATCCTGATGAAATAGATAATAGAGATACAATAGCTGTTATTCCTATAACTATTCCTACAATTGTTAGAATGGACCTTAATTTTCTATGAGTTAAATTTCTAAAAGCTAGATAAATATATGGAGTAATCATTGTTTTTTAATGAATTCTATTAACAATTTTAGATTATTAATTATTTTTCTAGGACTTAATTGTTTTAGTATTTTTATTATATAACCGAAAAAATTTGCTAGGAAAAACTCTATTCCTTTAGATAAACTCTTTGTTTTTGTCCAACCATAGATTATACCTATTGTTAAAATTATTAATATTGTTGCTATTAAAGGAGTTTGAGACTTTCCGTTTGGTTGTAAACCATATTTAGAAACAGTACCTGAATCATAAACTGGAAGATCTATCTCCTTAATTTGAGAATAATCATTATTAAAACTATCTTTATAGTTTAACTCTATTTTTATAGGCCCTTTATCTTTTAAGAAAATATCAAATTCTGCGGTTTCAAAATCATCTGGTTCTAAATTTCCTAAGTAGACTCTTGATTTGGATATTACATCATAATTATCTTTTTCTAATATAGAAATACTTGCAAATTTTATATCAATAGGACCTATATTTGACAAGCTTAATACTATTTTTCCAGGATTTCTTATTTGATATGCTGATGTTTCTTCCAAATCTATTTGGAATTCTGGATTGCCTCCAACTATGACTCCTAAAAAATCTTTTTTTGTAAATTCATTTCCAGATTCATCGTGATATTTAAATTCAATAGGTATTCTATAAACATTTGATTTAGCATCTGGAAGAACAACAATATTAAATGAGATCTCTGAAGCTTCTCCTGGATTTATTGATTTTATTGTTTTTTCTGTTCCTGTATTTATAGGTGCAAAAGGCAATGTTGTATTTGTTAAATCTATTTTTACTTCTACATCCTGTAAGGTGGAATCTTCAGTATTCTCAAAAGCTATTTTTATTACTGCTTCTTCTCCAGGCTTTACTTTTTTTGGTTCTATATTAAAATTAATCAGATTTAATGATTTTTCAGAAGCTATTATTTTAACATCAAAAGAGTTTGTTACGATTTTGCTTCTTTGTGGAATACTATAGGTTAATGTTAATTTATATGTTCCTGGTTTTGTATCTTTGTTTGTTTTAAATGTAAATTCTACAGATTTTGTTTCTCCTGGATTTATTTGGGGCAATAATATTTCCTTGTTTTCTGATTCAAATGGAAAAGAAGTTGCTAATGTTGCTTTTGAATTTAATGTTGGTTCAGATCTTAGGTTTGTAATTTCAAAATACACTTTTGTTTCAGAACCTGGAGTTATTGGTGAAGGATCAAATCTTACTAAGTCAATTCTAAAATCATCTGAATCTGAAACTATAGTTGTTCTAGCACTTGTAAATGGCACTATTAATGATATTAATGTTAAAAATATCAGAATTTTATTCATTTTCAACCTTACCATCTTTTATTCTTATTACTCGGTCGTATCTTGCACTTATTAACTTTTCGTGTGTTACCATCACTATTGTTTTTTTATCTTTTTTATTTAAATCATTTAATATTTTTATTATGTTTTCACCAGTTTTTGAATCAAGGTTTCCAGTTGGTTCATCTGCTAATATAACCTCTGGATCATTAATTAAAGACCTTGCTATTGCTACTCTTTGTCTTTCTCCACCAGATAACTCAGAGGGTTTATGATTAATTCTGTGAGATAATCCCACTTTTTCTAATAATTCTTTTGCTTTTTTTATTGTTTCTGAGTTTGTGTTGCTATGGAAAATAGAAGGCATGTAAACATTTTCTAAAGCTGATAAACTTGGCATTAAATTAAATGTTTGGAATATAAAACCTATCTTTTTGCCCCTAATATTTGCCAAATTACTTTCAGATAATTTTGATATATCCTTTCCATCTAATAGAATTTTTCCTTTTGTTGGAATATCTAAACAACCAATCATATTAAAAGTTGTGGACTTTCCAGAACCTGAAGGACCTTGAATAATTACAAATTCACCTTTTTTTATTTTTATATTTAAACCTCTTAAAGCTTCTACTTTAACTTCTTCCATTTGATAAACTTTCCAAACATTATCAATCTCAATTATGTTTTTAGACATAACAAGAATTAGTTTTTTTAGTATATAAGTTTTTGTAATGTAATTAATATTTTAGGAGAATATATTATTTAATTTATTAATTTTTTTAAAGATATTTTATGTAAAATCTCTTATAGCAATTTCAGCTTCTGAGTCAGCATCTATTACATCTTTATATCTTATTAAAGTTTTATAAAATTGTTTAAAGTCAGATCTACTTGGTTCTACTTCAAATGCTTTTTGAGCATAGGGTAAAGCATTTTTTAATACACCTAGAGATATTTGTTCTGCAGAATCTACTAGGTATTTAGCTATTGTATAATTTATTTCTCCGTTTTCTGGGTCTCTCTTATGAGCCTTATTTAAGTAATCTACTCCTTGCTCTTCTCTTCCCCTCTCAATATGTATCTTTGCTGCTTTTAAGTATGCTTCACCTTCAGCTTTTTTATATGGATTAGGCTCAGACATAAATCTTGATTGCATAATTTGAGCATAAAGTTGAATTGTTGGAGTAGATGGAAAACAGTCTATTTGGCTTAAAGCATCTAAACTAGCTCTTAATCTTCCAGGTAATTTAACTTTTATACTATCAGAATCTAAAGGCAAATCTGTATAGGGTTTATCAGAAGGATCTACTTCAATTAAAGACTCCATTAATCTTTGTGCTGGTTCATAACTGTGGTTGGCGATATAACTTTCACTCATAAATCTACTTAACCAAGTTCTAGCTTCTCTTTGTGATAAAACTTGTTCATTTCCACGCTGCATTCCATATTCTATTACTCTTAAATCAATTAAAGTATCTTCTAATTCAATTAGTTCTTGTCTTCTAGATCTCTGAGATTTTGTGCCGAATAAATTTTCTAATTCATTATCTCCTTTAGCAATAAATCTTTCTAAATCGGCAATTAATTTTGGAGCTTTATTTCTATAATCTTCAAATCTTTGACCTTTTACTATTACAACTTTTGTTTCTGCTTTCATTCACTACCTCGGAATTAAACTTGGAAATTTATAATATTTATAAGGCTTTTGCTGTTACTCCGGTCTTGACTCTGACCTTCTTAGTGGAGGTCTAAAACCTATTACAGGTTTGTCATCTCTTAGTTTTTTGCTTAAGTCATCTAATAGTTCGTTGTGTGGGTCTAAAATTTGAGCTATTCTTGTCTCATCTTGTGCTTGGGCTAAATATTTAGTGTCTTTTGTTGAGTTATATCTTGCTAATGCGTTATGTGCAAGAGCATGATGATATGTAGAAGCATTTTCTGGATCTAGTTGCATTGAACTTTTTATTAATCTTTCAGCACTCTTGTAGTTTCCTTTTCTTGAGTTTATCATACCAATTTTAAAATTTGTTGCTGCAGAAGCTTTACTTTCATCTCCTAAAACAACATTCATTACGTCTTCATAAACTTGAAGATTGTCAATTGATTGTTCTACATAAACTAAAGTATCAGCCAATCTTACTGCTTCTTCTAAGGATCTACTATCTTTACTCAAAGAATAAACAATTGGTCTTATTGATTCTTGTGTAAACACTGAATCTCCCCATTTTATACCATAACTTACTAAGCCTGACCTCAATAATGCTGTTTCCATTACCTCTTCTCTCCCTTTTGCTCTTCTTGATAATATACTACCAAATTCTAGCATTGTTACAGAATCTCCGTTAAAGTCTTCTAAAAGTGCTTTTATTACCCTATTATCTGTCTCTTTAGTTCTATTTCTAATAACTATCTTTCTACTATTAAATACCATGTCTCATTCCTCCGGAATATTTAAATAAAGAAATTTGTTTTATAAACTTATTGGTAAATATTTTGAAAAATTTTCAATTATTCGATAAATTTCTACAGAATTTTGAACAGGTGTCCTTCCATTCTTCATTGCACCCCTCACACATTATCATTAATTTGTTGCATTTTGCATTTTTACAATTAATATAATTGCCTGAAGGGTTATGACATTTTTCACATATTGCTATATCTTTTGTATTTGATCCTGTTGCTATGGATATCCTATCATCGAACATAAAACATCTTCCTTCAAAATAAGTGTCTGGAAATTTATTTATGAAGTTTACTATTCCGCCTTGTAATTGATTAACATCTTCAAAACCATTTGCAATTAACAATGCTGAAGCTTTTTCACATCTGACTCCTGCTGTACAATACATTACGATTTTTTTATTTTTGTACTTTTCTAAATCTTTTATAGTCTTAGGAAAATCCCTAAAGTATTTTATAGGAGATGTTACTGCATTTTTGAATTTACCAATTTTAGCTTCATAATTATTTCTTGCATCTAATATTATAAAATCATCTTTTTTATCGTATAATTCCTTTAGGTTTTCTGGTGTTAAATGTTTTCCAACTTTTTCTGTTTTTATTCCAAATTTTGATGTTACAATTTCATTTCTTAACCTTACGTGGGTTTTTCTGTATGGATGAGACTCTGTCTCTGTTCTTTTAAACATTATATCTTTAAAATCTTTAAAAGACAATAGATGTTTTTCAAACTCTTCTATTTGTTTTTGATTTCCAGATACAGTGCCGTTTATTCCTTCTTTAGCTACTAAGACTTTTCCTTTTAATTCTAATTTTATACAATATTCTAATAGATTTTCTTGGAATTCTTCTGGATTTTCTAGTTCTATATACTTATAAAAACTTGAAGTTGTTATTTTTTCCATAATTTTTATATTTAGAGAAGATTTATTAAATTTTACTCTTTAGATATTTTATGGATTTTGAAGTTTTAGAGGCTAATAGACATCAAATGAATGTTGCTATAGACAGTATAGAATATATGAAAGAAATTATTATTAAGAATAATTTAAAAAATGTCTTAGAGATTGGCTGCTTTAATGGATTTTCTGCAATTCATTTTTCTAGTGTTGCTAAACAAGTTAAAACTATTGAAATTGATTCTAGGTCTATTCAAGAAGCTAAAAAAAATCTTTCCAAATTTAATATTAAAAATGTTGAAATACTAGAAGGAGACGCTTTAGATATTTTAGCTGAATTAAATGAGAAATTTGACTTAGTTTTTATAGATGCTATGAAAAAAGAATATTCTAAATACCTAACTCTTGTTTTGCCACTTTTAAATGAAGGAGGTTTTATTTTTGCTGATAATACTATAAGTCATAAAGATAAAATGGATGATTTCTTTGAATATTTGCAGAATTCTAATTTAGATTGGAGAGAAACTAATCTAGGTAAGAAGAATGAACATGTTGCTGGATTAGTTGAAATAAGAATCTGAAAATCTGTCTTTTGTTGATTCTCTAAAACTCAACCATTTTTTTTCTTTACCTAATAATCTTGCTAATTCTAATTCTTTTTGTTTTGCAAAGTTATGTCCTTTTGATTGACAAAATCTTTCATGATATGCGACTATTGATTCAAGCCAAGGTTCTTTTGCTAAATCTGTTGATACAAAGTACAATCCTCCTTCAGATCTTCCTACATCTCCTAAAACTTCTGAAGTTGTTACAACATAAGGAAATCTTTCTCCAATACTAAAATATCTTAATCTTTTACTCTTTACGTGCTCCCCATATAAATCTCCCCAAGTTAAACCTGCTACTGGGGATTTGTTTCTTCTACATGTCCTTCCAGCTGATTCTGGATTTTCTAAATCATATCTAGAAATATGTTGTTTTAATCCTCTAATTGTCTCAACATCTTCTTTTAAACTATTTATTGTTTCTTCTTTAAGTTGTTCTATAACTACTTCTATGTCGCTAGTGGCATATAAACTTAAAAATTCTAATTTTGTCTCAAAAGAAAATGGATTACCTCCTTTTATTATTCTATCTAAACTCTCTCCAGGATTTAAACTATAATCTAATTGTATGAATAATCTTGTTGCTAATCCTAATTCCTCTATCTCTTCTTCTATTAAAGGAGCTGTTAACCTATCATTAACTTGTCTTAACTGCCCACCACAAATTAGACCTTGAGCTCTTAGAATATTTAATGCTACTTGTAATTTTAGTATTGGTTCTGGTAATGAACTTATTGACATGTTAATCCTCAGGCAATTTATTCAAACTGAAATATTATTAAACCTTTCTAATTATTACTACTATCAATTTTTATTAGAATTTAGGATTAATTTTTTTATATTATCTAGAATTTTATTATTAGTCTATAAATCTACTCCAACCCTTAACCTTTTTCCATAAAGATTTTATTTTATGAGAATCAGAACCACAATAAGAACATTTTTTTGGCTCCTCTTCTGATTCGATAATATTCCTGCATACTGTACATTTGTATCTATTCATTTCTTTATTATAGAATTGTTTCTTTATCTAAGTTTCTAATCTCAATTTAACTCTCTTTATTCTGCCGTTTTTTTGATTTAATTGATAACCTGCAGTTCTAGTTGAATAACGTCCATAAGCTAATACTATTTCCCCATTTTCTGTTGAAACCATTCTTAACTCTCTTGTATTATATCTTCTTATAGCTGTTACTAAAGATAAATAAGGAGTTTGAAATTCATTAACACTATTTCTCATATCTTTAATATCTTCATCAGATAATTCTAGGCTCATTCCTTCTCTTCCATAAGGATGTGAATGGTGATCACCCATAAGTTTTAAACCTAAAAATTTACGCAAATACAAATTGACATCATTTGCTCCATCATTTTCAAAATCAACACTCTGTCTTGTTCTATCTGCTACTTGATAGGGGAAAGCTATTATAGGATAGATAATATTTCCTTCTCTATTTCCAAATAATTTAGATATAGATTCATTAGGAAAAGTTTCTATAGAAGCACCTAACAGAATAGCTAATAGATCTAATTTTATAGGTACTACTATACTTAGTTCTGCTTTTTCACTTATTAATATAGATCTTTCTTTTTTACCTCGGGCCATCAAAATTGTAATTTAGAAAATATTATAAAATGTTATATTTTTTATTATTATAATACCAGAAATATAGAGCTGAAAGTGTATAAAATAACCAATGTATGATATATGTATAGATAACACCATAATTAAGTTTTATTATAATTAGTGGGAATATAAATGAAGATAAAATTGAGAATATCAAATAATATGTGCCAAAGAATTTTCCTGATCTAATATATTGAAAAATATGTATTCCTCCAAATAGAATAGCAAATAAGAATATTATTTCTAAAATATAGAAATTATTTTTTATTAATAATAAAATTAATATTAGAATCATTGTTTGTTGGAATAAAATATCAAAAGATTTTGAAGTCAAATATTTATAATTCATTAATAGGAAAAATTCGTTTGGATATTTTTTAATTAATTTTATTGGTTTATTCATATACTTACTTGATAAATAATAAACTAGAGTATTTAATATGAAAAATAATGCTAGTATTATAAATGGAAGAATCATGAAATTTTTAAAATAATCAAATATTAAAATTTTGAACGTTATAAAATTTATAATAGAAGCAATTAAGAATATAAAAGACATTAAACCATAATTAATTATATAATTAATTTTCTTACTTTTTCCAAAATATATTAATGTATAAGTAAACAACCAGGATAATAACCAAATTAATATATTTTCATAAAGATTCATTTTAACCTTTAATATATGCATAAATATGACCTAAAATTCCAATAATTAAAAGTATAATACCCCCTATTATAAACTTATTAGCAATTAATAAACCTAAACCTAAACCAAAGGTTATGTGTATTAAATCTGTAAATAGGATGTGTTTTCTAAAATAATTATATAATCTAGTAAATATTTTCCCAATTATTGGCAGATTGCATATTGATTTATCTAAATCCATTCACTCTAACCTCTTGATTAATTGGGAAATTGTTAACTCTTCTTCTTTACCAGAGATCATATCTCTTAATTTATATTTATTTTGTTTTACTTCGTCTTCTCCCACAAATATTACATAAGGAATTCCTAGACTATTAGCATAATCTAAATTTTTAGAGATGCTTCTTTGCATAATATCCATATCTGAATTTATATTATTATTTCTTAATTCTTGAATTATTTTTAAAGAGGCATTAATTTTATTTATTGGAATTATATATACTTTTGAAGGAGATTTTTTTGTTATTTTTCCTCTTTTTTCTTTTATTGTTTCTATTATAGGTATTAAACCAAAAGATATTCCTGTTGCTGGAATTTTTTTATCCTCTCCAATATAATTCCCAACCATATCATCATATCTTCCACCTCCTGCTAAAGAAGATTTTATAGTTCCTTTTTTAATAAACGCTTCAAAAACAGTACTAGTATAGTAGGCTAGTCCTCTAGCTAATGAAATATCAAATAATACTGTTGTAATTCCCATTTCTTTTAAATATGAAAATAAATCTTCAAGTTCTTGAATACCTTCTAAACCTTCTCTATTTGAAATAAGTTTTTTTAGTTCTTGAATGGTCATATCTTGTTTTATAAATTGAAAAATTTGATCTATTTGTTTTTGATTATATCCTTTTGTTTTAATCTCAGCTGAAATACCTTCTTTACCAATTTTATCTAATTTATCAATAGAGATGATTACTTCTTTCTTTTCTTTTATTCCTATTTGCTCTAAAATTCCATTTAATAGTTTTCTATTATTTACTTTAACAACAATATCTAAATCTAATTCCTTAAATACTGCATCAACCATTGCTAAAATTTCTGCATCAGCCAACATTGAAGCACATCCAGAAGTATCTATATCCATCTGCCAAAATTCTCTTGTTCTTCCTAATTTTATTGGGCCATCTCTAAATACAGGACCAACCTCATACCTTTTGAAAGGCATTTTGATATTTGGATTCATAGCAATATATCTTGACATAGGAACAGTTAAATCAAATCTTAAAGCTAAATTTCTTTCTCCTTGATCTTTTAATTTAAATACTTCTTTAAGAGCATCTGAGGATTCACCAGCTCCAAATTTTGCTGCTAATGTTTCGTATCTTTCTAGGATTGTCGTTTCTAGAGGTAAGAATCCATAGAGTTCAAAAATTCGTTTTATTTTTTCAATTACTTCATTCTTAATTATTTTCTCTTCTGGTGGAAGATCTTTAACACCCTTTGCATTTTCTAGTTTCATTGTCTTATTTTGAAAAAAGCGGCCAGAGGGATTCGGACCCTCGTTCTGGGATTGCTGTTCCCATGGTAGAATCCACATTCGGGAGAACTTAAATTCTTGTCCCATGTTCTACCAAGCTAAACTATGGCCGCCATATCAATATTTTCCTCCATTAGTTCTTTATTAAAAAGCTTTTCTAATTTAATTTGTTTTCTTTTTATAATAAAACCTATTTTTTCATAAAATAATTTTATTTGATCTTTATAACATATCCTTAGGGCATAAATATCTCCATTTTTAGCCTTATTATTAAAAGTAATATAAACTTTATTTCCATCGAAACCCAAGCTCACCATCAGATTTCGTAGATCATATAATAATTCTCTATTTTGATTATAAATTTTTAAGAAATTGGCCCCATTATTTCTTGTAATTATTGTTCCTTCTGAATCACTAAAACCTTTAATAAAATTAACTTTTATATCATTTATTTTTGATTCTTTTATCTTTTCTGGAATTCTTTTTCTATCTTTCACTAAACTTTTTAGAAAGTTTGCAGCATCTTTAAAAGAAAGATAACACTCATAGTAATCATTGTTATTTTGTTTTTTCATCCAAATTTTGGGCTGTTTATTAGACCAGGTTGTTAATATTTTTATAAAATACTCTGCGAATTCTCTATCTTTTGTACCTAATCTTATCTGACCTTTTCCAAAATACCCATCCCCAAACATTACACCAAGGATATACGCTAGTTCTATAGAAATCTCCTTTGATTTTTTTAATAGTTTTTTATTAATACATAAAATATTTGAATAATTCTCTTTTGTTAATTGTTTTTTTACAAATGTCCTTAAATTGTTGTAATCTATATTTAATTCCCTAGATATCTGTGGTATATTTTTTCCTTGTTTTAACAAACTTAATATTTGTATTTCTAAGTCTTTATTTATTATAAACTCTCTATCTTCAATATATTTTTCTTTCCAATTTCTTAATGTTGTCTCAGGAATGTTTAATTTTTTGGAAGCTAGACTAAAACTTATTCCTGTATTTATTAATTGAAGTGCATTTTCTATTATTTCTTTAGAATATTTTCTGTTGTAAGTCAATAAACTATTAAGGGTTTGTTTATTTAAATAATTATTCTTAAATTCTCCGAAAACTATTCGCTTTAGTGTTAAAATTTTAGAATTTAAATTAGAAAAAATGTTTCTTTCAATGTTGATGAATACAACCACTTGCCATTTTTGTGACATAATTGATAATATTTAATTGTTTATATATGTTTTGGTTGATTTATGATACTCTCAATACATTTAGATTACTTCCTCTTGGATATGAAGTACATTGGATTAATAAACCTGCAACTATTTTGTCTTCTATCAAGTATCCTTTATTTTCAAAATCGGCAAGCATTGGGTTTGAAGATATTTCTATACCTTGTGGGTAATCTTTATCAGTTTCCTTTTTTTGAAATTGATAGCCATTAATATAAGTTAAGACTCCAGTTCCTGCATATGTTCCAAAAAATCTTCCATCTTGCAATTTTTTTGGTTTAAAAACTACTAATATTAAAGGCTTTACTCTTCCAGTTACATAATGATAAGGATAAAAACTTATATAATAATCCCTTTTTGTTTCACAAAAGTCTTTTATCATAGGAGGTTCTGTAAATTCCCTTTCTACTCTTTTAGGAAAATCTGGGTTTAGCTCTCTAAATATTTTATTTTGATCTTTTTTTCTTATTATTTGATCTAAAACTCCTTGAGATATTAAACCATATCTTAATCCATATAACAATTTTTCCATGAATTCTGGTTGATATAACTCTGAATCTCTAAATACTAAAGAACTCATAGATTCTCCAAATACACAAACAGCATCTGCTGTCCCAAATAATTCTGCTTGATCCTCTTCTGGTAAACTTCTAGAATATCTATTTATGAAACCTCCTTCATGAGGAATATTTCTAAATAAATAAGTCCCATGTTTTCCAACATAATTTGATCTATCACAGATTTTGTACCACTCTTCTCTAGTTTTAGGTGATCCCATTAGTCTATATGCTAATGGATGTTTTAATTCATGGGCTACACATTGAGTAAATTCTGCATAACAATCATCTGTTGAATCTATTAATTCTAATAGATTTATAATTCCTCTTTTAGAATCTGTTCTTCCTGGATAATTTGGAGACACTATTGAATTTTCCCCGTTTCTATAAACTCTTATTTCATTAACGTGACCTAAAGCTGCTCCTGGTTGAAGATCTATTACACTACAGATAGTTTTTAATTCTGATTCTAAAGATTTATTTGATCTTATTCTTATCACTTTATTGTTTGTCAATACCCCAAGGTCTTGCCTTGGGGATAAAACTATAAGTATGTATTCGTAGAAGCATACTTATGGAAGAACTTTTCAAATCTTATC
>JAGVZM010000024.1 GCA_018302545.1 Candidatus Woesearchaeota archaeon
TGTTGTTACTTGAGCAATTAAATTTTGATTAGAGTCATTTGTTAATATAATTGAATTTATTGTTGGTGGGTTATTTATAAGAGCAGGGGGTGGAGGCGGTGCTTGAGTTGTAAAATTTAAAGTTAAAGATTTGTTAGTTGCCCATCTTGATTCTGAGATATTATTAAAAGCTAGACAATTCCAAGTATAATTTCCTACGTTTAAGTTTAATATCCAGGATGTTACATTTGTGGTTCCTGATACAGCCGTAACTTGGTTTAAAGCAAAAGATTGATTATTTGAATCTGTAATGTAAAGAGAAATATTACTTAATTCAGCAGTAGCATTGTTTTCTGAAAATCCACAAGTGAAGTTTATATTAAGATTTGGAGCTGAATCATTAAAATAATTATTTGGAGGAGTCATTAATGCATCTAAATCTACTGGCTCTGAGGCTTCATCTGAAACATTTATTTTCTCAACAGATACACAACCTAATATAAATAGCAATAATAAATATAAACCTAATTTTTTAATTAGTTTACTCTTTAGTTTTTCCTCTGAAAAATTAAACCTCTTTTTATTAATCCTATCCATTTTATATTTAAATAAAATAAAGAATAATAATATTTAAATCTATTTAAGTAGAGCTTTTAATTGTTAATGTTGTGGATACAGCATCTTTGTAAACATAGTCGAATATTACATTTATTGAGGTTTCAAATGTAGATTCTTGGAATGAGGAAGTATCTATATCACATGATAATTGAACTTTGTTTTGAATAACATTTAAAGATCCTTCATTTTTATTTAATCCGCTACAAGAGATTATAGCTGCATCATTTTCAAAATCTGTCAAATCAACTTTAACATAGATTTTATTTTTTTCATTTTGTTCATCTAAACATGAGCCTTTTGATAAAAATTCTTTACTATAGATTGTTCCTGGACCTATATTCTCTGCTTCTATGAATATATTAATTTTATTTTCTCCAGCAGGTCTTTCACTAAAAGTTTTTACTTTAAATGGGGATCCTGAGTTTTGAGCTGTTTTAACTTCATCAACTTTACAATCACTACTCTGAGTAGGGCCTGTAATTTTTTTCCTTAAACATAGGTCTTCTACTCTTGATTTTGTTTGATACTTATAACAGATATTTGCAGATAGTTCTTTTGAAGTGTCTGCTGCTTCATCTGGTTTATAGTTAGCATCAAATTGAATTATTGTTTGTGTTGGATCTGTTACTTTTCCTGCTTCTTTTCTAATTCCTTTTAATGGAATAGAACTTGATTTTGTTGAAGGATTTATTTGAAATGCATTAAAATTTATACCGTCTAAGCTTACTAATATTTCATTAGTTTCTACATCATCTTCTCCTTTATTTTGAAGATTTATCTGAATTTTAAATGGATCTATATTCTTGTCGAATATTTGATTTCCACCAGTTGTAGATTGAATTTCGATTGAAGATGTAATTCCTTCTTGTCCCCCGATAAAACCTGTGCCTGAAACTTTTTTTCCTCCGCTACCAGTACAAGAAGAAAGTATCAATAATAATGATAAAGTAAAGATCGTGATTAAACTTTTTATTTTCATGCTATTAAATCCTCCTTTTTCAAGATTAATGTTGGGCCAGGGATAGATTGTTTATATCCGTAATTCATCTTAATTACTATTGGCGCTTCAAGGTAATCTTGATTTAATAGTAAATCTGTTCTACATTTAATAACTTTTTGGTTTTCGTTTTTCCTTATTTCAACTCTTTTTCTAGAAACTCCTTCGCATATAGCAGGTTGTTGGTTTATTGTAATGTCAAAATCTATTTCTGCAGTTGTTGGAAGATTATTTGTTGCTCCTAATGCTGAACCAGATGATAATACTTGGCCCCCATGAGAGTTAGAAAGAGTTATGTCTAATAATAATATTGATTCTGAATCTGATTTAGATGCAACTCTAGATGATATAGACGTTATCTTTACTGGTAAATCTGGTTGTTGAACTTGTAAATTTTGTTTTTCTCCACAATTAGATGGTATTGTTGAAGATTGAGCTGCTTTTCTTTTAACGCATGCAGAAGCTCCTGCAATTGAGTCTATCTCATATGAAAAATCTGCAGTTATCATTGTTTTTAGGGATAGTTCTTTTTGTAATCCCCTATAAGAATAAGGACCGAAATCATATCTATCAATAGATGGATTTATTTTATTTGTTACTTTTGATGCAGTGGGCAGGCTCACAGGAACACACTGGTCACTATCTAGAATGCCTCCAAAACTATCTGATAAACCGTCTTTTAAGCATAGTCTTCCATTTAAACCTTGTTCATTAACAACATTATTTTCTACTTGAATTGTTATTGTGAATGGTATTCCTTCAGAGAATTCTGCGTTATTATCTGGAGCATCTACAAATTTTAACATTACTCCTCTACCACCTACAGTCCCGTCTGAAGAACTTCCAAAAAAATTTCCAAATCCGCCTCCAATGAATCCGCTAAATGTGGAACAAGAAGTTAAGATTATTGGAATTAATAAAATTAAAATACACCACTTTATTTTCATAAGTTTACAGTATCTAATTTAGTTAAAAAGATTTCTATGCCACGTTTGGTTGAGAAATTTCATTAGGTAATGCCTTTATGTCTATAACACTACTTCTCTCTACTTGATAAGTGTATCCTGCCTCTGCTTTTATAATATCTGATTGCATATTATTTGGTGCTTGGGTTAGGATAAAATTACAAGTAAATGTTGGTTCTTTGAATATAGACTTACAGTCTTGCTCAGTAATGAATGCTTTTGATGCCTTGTCTAAATCTAAAGCAAATTCTATTAAGGGCTTATCACATTCTACATTTGTTTCTTCAATCTTAGAAGCAATTAATTCATATTCTTTATATTGCTCATCTGTTTCTCCTATGTACTCAAAGTCACATCTAGATCCAAAGCCAAGTCCTTGCTCGCCCTCTAAGTCTATACTAAGATCTTGTGCTGAAGGAACTTGTATTCTTAAATAATTTAGTCTCTGTAAATTTCCTCTATCTAAATTTCTAGAGAGTTGTACTAATATGTCGTATCTTGATCCTGTTGTTATTGGTTGAGGAAAATCAACTTGCAAACCTAAATTTACTGGGCCTGGAGTTGTTTTAGATCTTGAAATACCATTGCTAGATAATAATTCATCTTTTATTGAATAATAATTAAATGGATTTATTCCATTAGATTCCAGATCATTTAATGCTGCTCTATCTAAAGCCCATATTCTTTGATAAGCTTTGGTTTGAAATTCATAAATAACAATTAGTTTTGCAAATTTTGAGGTTACTTGCTTTTCTACAGATAATCCTTCAGGAAATTCACAATTTACTACTAATTCTGTTGCTTGTTTTGCAAAAATATTTGCTGTATTTCCAGATGCAGATGTTCCTAAAAGTTGAGCTCCTATTGGTTCTTCTTTTTTATAATCTTCTAAAACACAGTAAGTTAAAATTTTAGTTGGTTTATCTAAACCTTGGACTCTTATTCTCCCTCTTAAGGAAATCGGAGAATTTGGTCTAAAAAATTTAGATCTTGGACCAAACTCTAGAATTTCAACACCTATCTTTTCATTAGTGTTTTTTTCTACCACAGAATCTATTGCATAAGGATTGTATCTTTCAGGATATAAAACAGAATATAGGTCTGGAGAGAATTTCTTTACGAATGTTGCTGTGGGACTTAAAACTTCTTCTTCTGCTTGCACTCCTGTGTGTTTTGCTACAGAAGCTAATTCTCCTGTTTGGCTTTTAGCAGATATATATTTGAAACCAATGAATATAGTTCCCAAAATAATTCCTGTAACTAAGACAAATATTATAATAGTTATTAACCATTTAGATAACCAAGCAATAGGTCCAATTATAGGACTTGCTGCTTGTGAAACTATTCCTCCACTTGCTCCAGCAGCAGCTGCTCCACTTTGTGCCATAATTTACCTCTTTTCTAAATTTACTTTTAAGCCTATAATCGTGAAAGAATTCACAGGATGAAGTCTTATGAAGTTTGTTCCTTCAATAACATAGTCTCTTAAGTCTAATTCAAATTCGTTTTTGTCTGTTCTCATTAAGACTTCATTACTATTTATGAATATCCTTGAACTTTTTATTCTCGCAGATTTCTCTAATAATATTTTTAATTCTATATCTCTTTTACCTTCTTCTATATCCTTAAATTGTTTATTTGTCAAAGTAAAAAAGTAAGTGGGTCTTGTTGTCTCTCTTGATTCTGTTTCTAATTTTATAAGATTAAATGAAAAGTCTCCTTTTTCTAATCTAAACGTTATGTCATTACTTCCTTCAACAAAAAGTTTAGGGTCAAGTTCTATCTCTTCTTCTGTAGTTATACACCTTATTTCTGAGTCATAAGCTCTTTTTTCATTTACAAATATGTCTAAATGAGTTAATTCTGATTCTAAAGGAGAATTACATTGCTGTGTATATTTTAATCTCACTTTCTCTAATGAAGTTTTTTCTGTTCCTGTTAATGTAAATGATCTTGATTCTTCACTATTCTTTTTTATATGCTCTTGTTTTACGCCAATATCTTTTAAAGAATAAGTGTTTGTTCTCCAAAAAGCAATTCCTGGAGAAGAAACTCCTATATCTAACCTGTTTCTTTCTTCTAATAATTGTTTTGGTAATGAAACTATCTCTACTCCTTTGTTGGTTATCTCTTTAGAGTATATTGTATTTCCATTAAGTTTGACTATTAATTCTCCTGAAGAATCTTCTACTGAAAAGAATAGATTTGCTGAGGTTGTATCCTCTAAGTTTTCTATTTTAAAGTTTAAAGTTGATTCTGTATCTGAGAATAGGCTATTTGAAATCTTTAGACTTGAAGCAAGTTGTTTAATTGTTGGTTCTGTTTTTAGAAAGATATTAATTGAAGGTATTCGATGGGTAGTTGGAAACTCTCTTGTTGGCGAGACCAACCCAGGAGATTCGGCAACCAATTCTATTCTTCTTGAATCCTTATCATCTAAATCATCATCTGTATCATTATCCCCTTTTAAGATTTTTGCCCTTTCTTCTGGAGAGATAAATAATAAGTAAAGAGTCATAAAAAGGGCAATTACAATTAATATTACTGCAACTGAACCACCAGATGAGAATTCTTCACCTTTCTTTCTTCTATCAAATGTATACATAGAAGATTAAATACTCAAATGTGTATTTAAATGTTTTTGTAGATAATCAATTTTATATATTTAATTATGAATTAGGTTTTATGGTTTTTTGGTATTTACTAGTTATAATTGCGTTTATTGGAATATTGTTCTCTACAGTTGTTGATATAAAAAAGAGAGAGGTTCCAAATTGGGTAAGTTATTCTTTAATTGGTGTCGGATTTGGAATAAGGGCTATTTACTCTCTAATTTATGAAGATTTTAGTTTTTTGTTATATGGAGCTCTTGGTTTTATAATTTTTTTTATATTTGCTAACTTAATGTATTACACCAAACAATGGGGAGGAGGGGATTGTAAATTACTAATGGGTTTAGGAGTTTTATTTGGAAATTATGAACCTATATTTAATACCCTTCATAATTTACCTTTTTTGGGAACTTTATTATTGAATATTTTTGTAGCAGGGGCTTTTTGGGGAATATTATTTTCCACTTATTTGGCTATCAAGAATTGGAATAAATTTATTTTAGAATATAGAAAACAAGATTTTACTATTTTCAAAGTTTCTGCAGCAATTGTTTTTTTAGTCTTAATTATAACCTATTTTATCTTAGATAGATTATTTTTTAAATTTGCATTTATCTTTTTGATTTTATTATTGTTTATGGTGTTTTTGATTAATTTTATTAGGGCTGTTGAAAATTGTTGCATGTATAAATTAGTTAATGTTGATAAATTAGTTGAGGGGGATTGGATTGTAAATGATGTTAAAAAGAATAAAAAAATTATAGTTAAGGTTAGAAACATTGGTTTGACTTTAAATGATCTAAATTTATTAAAGAAAAATAATATTAAAAAGGTTTTGGTTAAAGAAGGTGTTCCTTTTGTACCTGGGTTTTTAATTGGTTTTTTGGTTAGTGTTTTTTTAGGTGACTGGTTTTTAATTTTTATCTAATTATGTATTTTATTTATAAAAATAATAACTAAGGAAGTCTCTTCTTTTTTTCTTCTAATTCTTTTTTTATGTTATCTGTATCAATTTTTGGGGCTTTTGGCTCCTCTATTGGAAGATGAGAGATAATTTCTTGTTTTACTTTTTCTAATTCTGTTTTTTCTGCTTTTTTTGGCTGCCATTGGATCTTTACAGAATCTTCAGTATATCTAGGTATAAGATTTATTGCTAGATGCTCAAATTTTTGTCCTGAGGCTGGACCTTCGGAATATAAAATATTAACCCCTTGGGAGATTACAGATAAAGAGGCAGAGAATTTTTTTAATAGATTTATTACTTTCTCAGATTCTTCATTATTTAATGAATAAATGTGTTTTATATGCCTTTTTGGGATTAATATTGTGTGACCTTTGTTTGCAGGATTAATTTCTAATACAACAATAAAATGTTCATCTTCATAAAGTTTGGTTGTCTCTATTTTTCCTTCTGACATTAAACAGAAAGGACATTGTGGTGGGCCTTGCTGCTCTAATTGTGCCATAATCTGTTTCTCTTTTTCTTGCCTTTCTGGTTCTGGAAGAGTTTTTAGATATTCTTCAATTTGTTTCAACTGCTCTTCAGATACTTGTGTCATAGAAATTAAATTATTACATTATATTATATACTTTTTTATTATTTCAAACCAATCCTCAGGGTTTTTTCTATTCATAATTCCTGCTAAATCAAATATTACTAAATTCTTTATATTATTATTCAATAAGAAATCTAGATCTTTTTCAAATTCATTAATATTTTTATAAGTAGGTTCATTTCCTAATATCCCATGACCAATACATCCCACTGCAAAAAATAGATTCTTGTTACCAAATTTATTAATTGATTTTTTTATAAAATATTTAAAATAAATTTTTAATATGGGTCTTAATATTTTAGGAATTAGGGTCCTATATATGAAAAAATTTCTTTTTGTGTTTTTTGGATTCATTTGTCTATCTCCATAGATAGATGAAAACCATTTTGGAAATGGAAAACCGCTAAGTATTATTTCGGTATTCTTTGATAATTCCAATATTTTTTTATTTATGTAATTATGATTCTTTGCTTTTTTAAATAATAGAAGTTTTGAGTAGGCATAGACCATTTTTAACCATCCATAATTAACTAGTAAAGGAGGCTCCAAGTCTATCTTCATTTTTATTCCTTTAAATTCAAATAATCTATCTATTGATTTTTTTGAAGAATATGAAGAGAACCAATAACCTTCTTCCTTAGTTAGAACAGGCCAAGCTCCAATATTTTTTACATATTCGTTTTTTATTTTGGATTTCCATTTTAAAAATTCTTTTTTTGTTTTAGAAGCAATGTAAATATCTGATTTTATTTTGAATATTTTATTGAATATTTCCCAATCTACTTCATTTGGAAATTCGCACCAAAATATTACTTTATTGAATCTCATAAGAATTAAAATTCTCTTCTCATATCAATGACTTCTGCTGATGAAACTCCTTCAATTTGAGACATCTCATCATTTATTTCTTCAGATCCTTTATTCTCATCTAATTTTAATGTTATTTTAAGAGCTTTTAAACCAAAAGCCACAGGTTCTATTTCATCTCTGTCTAGAATCTTTGCTTCATATTTAGGAGCAATTTCTCCTGCCCCTTCTCTTATTTTATTTAAGTCTACTTCTGGACTTTCAGGCATGAACTTGATTGTTATAAACATATTTGCCATTTTCTAAGGACCTTCAAAATTACATTTGGGACAAATATATTTGGCTACTATTTTTCTACAGTGTGTACATCTAGTAATATCAAAGTCTGAACATTTAGGACATTTGAAAGTTACAGAACCTGTAAGATTTGTAATTTTTACACTGCATGAATTACATCTCAATTCTTTTGTCATAGATTGATGATTTAGCAAATATTTATAAATTTAACTATGTTTTGAAATAATAATGGGGTGAGAATTTCTCAATATGACCAGAATTCTATACGGTGTAATAAGCCTAGGGAAGGGGCATTTAATTAGAAGTAAGGTTGTAATTGATTATTTAAAGAAGAAAAAGCATGAGGTTCTAATATTAACTAGCGGAGAGGGTTATAAATACTTTAAGAAATATTATGACGAAGTGTACAATATAGAAGGTTTTGAGATTAGTTTTAAGAAAAATTCAGTTCTTAATTTTAAAACTTTTATGACTAATTTAAAAAAGGCTTCTAAAAGAACTTATAATCAATTATTAAATGTTAAAGATAAGATTGGTAAATTTAAACCCCAATTAGTAATTACAGATATGGAGAGTTTTACCAGTTTTATAGCTAATGAAAATAAGATTCCTTTGATGCATATTGATAATCAACATTTTATTGTTTATGGAAGATATAATTATGCAGATAAATATAGGTTTACTAGATTCAAAGCATTAATAATTGTTAAGGGGATTATATTTCAAGGCAAACATAAATTAGTTATGTGCCTACCTGGGCAAGAAATAATTAATAAATTAAATGTTTTTAAAATAAAACCAATAGTTAGACCAGAAATTATGAATTCTAAACCTAAGTCTGAAGATTATGTTTTTGTTTATCAATCTACTAAAAGTTATGATAAATTAATAGATATATTAAAGAGAATAAACTATAAATTTATAATTTATGGATTTGATGTTAATAAAAAAGTAGGGAATTTAATTTTTAAGAAATTTAATGATAATAAAGAGTTCTTGAGTGATCTAGTTAATTGCAAGGCAGTTATTACCAATGGAGGTTTTACTTTAATTAGTGAAGCTATTTATTTAGAAAAACCTTTGTTAGTCGTTCCTATTAAAAAGCATTTTGAACAAATATTAAATGCATTGTATGTTCAAGATAATAAGTATGGAGAGTTTTATACTGATTTAAATGAGAATCATGTTGTGGATTTTATAATGAATTTAAAGAGATATAAATATAAAGTGGATAAATGGGATAATGAACAAACCTTTGCCTTGATTGATATGTTGATTAAGAAGGAAAAATTATGATGTTATTTTCAATTATTTATTTATTAATTCCTGCTGCGATTGCAAATATAATTCCTGTTTTTGTTAAGAAAATTAATTTTTTGAATTATCCTGTAGACTTTGGTTTTAAGATCTATAATAAAAGAATATTTGGAATAAATAAGACTTGGAGGGGTTTATTTTTTGGGATTTTAGGGTCTATTTTATTTGTATTTATTCAAAGCTATTTATTTAATTTTGAATTTTTTAAGATTTTAAGTTTGGTTGATTATTCTACTATTAATATTTTTATTCTTGGATTATTACTTGGAATTAGTGTTTTAGTTGGAGACTTAATTGGGAGTTTTATTAAAAGGCAGTTAAACTTTAAACCCGGACAAAGTTTTTATTTTTTAGATCAATTAGATGGTGCTATTGGTTTAGTCTTATTCTTTGTACCATTTTATTTTAATAATTTTTTAGAAACTAGTTTATGGATTTTGGTTGTTTGGACTTTTGGACATTTTATAATAAAATATTTAGGATATTTATTTAGAATAAGTGATGAAAAAATTTAAGGTGTTGAAAAAAGAAAAAATAAAGGATTATACATCCTTAACTCCTGTTTCTTCAATGTTAAATACAATTTCTCCATCAGCAAGATGAGGGCTATCAATCAGTTTAGCAACTCTTGTACCTTTCTTCCCTTTTCTAAGATAAATTCTGGTTTGACTATTATGTCCAACTATGTGTCCACCAATTGCTGCTGTTGGATCTCCAAAAAAGGTATCTGGTTTAGACATTACTTGGTTTGTTACATAAACAACAAGATTATAGGCTGTAGCTAATTTTTGTAGGGTATGCATATGCTTGTTTAATTTTTGTTGACGATCCGCCAACTGACCCCTACCTGAGAAGTCAGCACGAAAATGAGACATCAGAGAGTCTACAACAACTAATTTTACGTTTAACCCTTGTTCTTTTATAAGGTCTTCAACTTTTTCTGCTAATAACATTTGATGATCACTATTAAAAGCCCTTGCTACTTTAATATTTTTTAAAGTTTGTGTTACATCTAGCCCCAAAAATTCTGCCATTTGTTTAATTCTCTCTGGTCTGAAAGCCCCTTCACTATCAATATATACACAAATTCCTTCACCACCCCCTTTTTCTTTAGGAAGTTGTACATTAACGGCTAATTGATGTGCTATTTGAGTTTTTGAACTTCCGAACTCGCCAAAACATTCAGTAATGCTTCCGGCTTCAAAACCTCCACCAAGTAAACTATCAAAAGCTTTAGAGTTTGTAGTCACTTTAAGAAGATTTTTTCTTTTTTCCAAAAGTTCGTCTGCGGATTCAAAACCCATACCCATAGAAGATCTTGCTGCATTGATTACTTTTCTTGCTGTAGCTTCAGTTAATCCTCCAGCTTCAACTAATTCTCCTGGAGAAGCAACAGACAAAGAGAGAAGAGTATCATAACCTGATTCTTTCAACTTTTCAGCTGTTGCTGGACCAACGCCTGGTAGATCTTCAATAGATTCAACTTTATTTTTTTTTGGTTGTTTTTCTTCCATAGGTTCTTGAATTTGCTCTAGTATTTCAGTTTTTCCTCTCTTATTTAGACCATCAATTGTTGCCTTTTTTAAACCCTCATTCATCTTCTTCATCCTCCTCTTTACTATGTTGCTTCTCATTTTGAGATATAAGTAGATCTTCCATCACTTTTTGCATAAGAACTAATATTTTTGGTACATCATGTTTTCTTAATTGAATGGTTGAATCTCTCCAAACCCCTTGATCATCTTTCCATGACTTTCTTAGACTTACTGTTTTGAAGCCTACAGTTGTGTCATCTTTTATTTGTCTTTCATTAAACCATATTGCAGCCTCTAATTGGCCTGATCTATATTTCTTTATTGGTCTTGCCATGTTTATCAACTCCTATTTTTGCTTTCGCTTTTTATTTCAGAACCTCATAGAACTAATAAGGGAATGAACCTCGATTCCTTATCGGTTCTTTTTTAATGAGGTCTGAAACTATAGTATCTTGATTTATATTTAAACTCTGTGCGGGTCCACTGTCGTGTCGTCGTCCATTGTAATTTAATATATATTTTTTATTATATATTTCGGGCATTATTTCTTCTAATAAAAATCTCAAGGATTTAGCATATTCGATCAAAATTCTTTCTGGTTTTCTTTTTACAGCTAGATGAGTCATAAAAGAGACTATGTCTTTTTTTGTTATGTCTTTTGGTTGTTTTTCTATCCATAAGAAAAATCTGCATATACATAGGAGATACCCCTCTGTTATTTTAGGACTTAAGTGATTTTGCTTAGCTTTTTTTATTATCCTATTTAATAGTTCCATAAATAGAATATTCAATTTCGATTAATAAACTCTTTTTAGAAATTTCTGAAAGATTTTCAGTTTAGAAAGAATTATAATATTTTTCAAATTTTGATTTTTATGCCTGATTGTTATATAACTATTATTGGGGGTGGAATAATTGGAAACGCTGTTGCTTATGAACTTTCTCAAATTGTAGGTAATCAAGTAATATGTGTTTTAGACAAGAATCCAAATTTCCCTGGAGAAAATCAAACTGCTAGAAGTTCAGAGGTAGTTCATGCTGGAATTTATTATGATAAGGCCCATAGTCCTTTGAAAGCAAGATTATGTGTTGAAGGAAATAAGCTTATTTATGAGTTTTGTAGAAGATATGGGCTTCCTATAAGACAAACAGGGAAAATTATTGTTGCCACAAACCAAGAAGAAGATAGATCTTTAGATGAACTTCTATATCGTGCAAGAGAAAATGAAGTTCCTGGTGTTGAAAAGATTGGTGTAGATAGAATAAGAGAATTAGAACCAAATGTGAAATCTTATTCTGCACTTTGGGTTCCAACTTCGGGGATTTTAGATTCAACTTCTTTAGTCTGCAAATTAAGAGATCTGTCTAATTTAGGGGATTTGTATCTCTTGGGAACTGAATTAAAAAATATAGTTGTTGAGAATGGAGAATTTCTTATTAAAGCTAATACAAAGGGTGTTGGAGAAAATGAATTTACAACTAAGTATGTTATTAATGCTGCAGGTTTGTATAGTGATGAAATTGCTCGTATGGTTAATCCAAATTTTCCTTTGAGGATTTTTCCAGTTAGAGGAGAAGCTGTGAAATTCTATCAGACAAGGGAAGATATTAGAGTTTCTAGAAATGTATATCCTTCTCCTATATTTTATGATAAACCTGATGGAACAAGACACCTTACTGTCGGGGTTCACTTAACACCAAGATTTGCAATGGGAAGAGATGGGAATTTTTTATTTGAAAATGGAGATTTTGTTTTGGGTAAGGAGATTACTGTAGGGCCATTAAATAGGAAGAAAGGGGATGAAATTGGAAAAGAAGATTTTGGTTCAGACCTTGCTCCTATTTCTGTGTTCTTAGAGAATATAAAAGAATATTTTCCAGGGGTTAGTATAGATGACCTGCAGTTACATCAAACAGGCATACAAGCAGTTCTTGCTAATAGTCAGGATTTTCATATTGCCAGAGATGAACTACATCCTAATATGATTAATTTAGTAGGTATTTGTTCTCCTGGACTGACTTCCTCTTTAGCTATAGCTAAAAGAGTTAGAGAAATTATAAAAAACTCTGAGAGATTTTGAAACTTTTAGTTTTTTCTTGCCCTGCTCAATGCATTAGTAGTTAATTTCATGGGAATATTTGGGTTTTCTGCATTTCTTTTTGTAACTGCCATTATTGGAGCATAATTATCAAAGTTATCATTTTTATCTCTCATGTGATCATATTCCTGATTTTCCCAATGTAATTTTACTATGGGATCTTCTATTGAATGTTGTGTGTAAACTTTTAATGCTGCTGCAACAAAAGAAACAAATCTCTCTGGAGGATGTGGTCCTTTTGGTCTTGCTAATTCATGAAACTCATCACAACTCATAAAATATTGTGCTAGATATGCAATAGTTCTTGCGTATCCAGTAGAAGTTGCATTGCCTGACTCAAAGAAAGATAATTCCTCAATTTCTCCTTTTTTAGGCCCTTCTTTTATTTCACGCCAGGGTATAAATCTATTATTATTCATGCCTGGAATTGGTTCCTCTCCATTTTTATAATTTATTTGTAAATTATATGATTGCCCTAACTTTACTGTTTCTCTCCTTACTTGTTTTTCTGCTCTAACAATTAGCCTTGCTTCCAATTCTCTTCCTTCAAATTCAAATCCATCAAATTTTGCGTCTATGTAAACCTCGCCAGGTTTTGCATTTGGATTATTTCTTAAATGAGCTATATTTACACAGTCACTTCCAGCCTTCTCTATGACTGTTGTTCCTTTTGGAATAGTACCGTAACTTTTAGATGTTGTCATATAAGTCTATTGTTTGTAATTTACTATTAAGTGTTGTTCTTAAGGAGTATATATAATATATAATCTAAAGATTTTTCAAGAATTATTTAGTTATTTGGAAAACAAACAAAATAAAAAATAATCTTATTTTAGAGTTTAGTTAGATTTATTTCTTCTTTTTAGCTGCTTTCTTTTTTGCCAATAAATTCACCTCTTTTTTGCTTTCTATTTCTAATTAGTATAATGATATTTATACCTTTCTTTTTTATTTGAAGATTATTCAAATTTTGTTAAATTTTATATACTCCTTTGTTCTTAATTTTGGTTAATGATATTCCCAAAGCCTGATGAGAAAAGTATAATTTATGAGGACTCT
Source organism: Candidatus Woesearchaeota archaeon (assembly GCA_018302545.1). Taxonomy (GTDB): domain Archaea; phylum Nanobdellota; class Nanobdellia; order SCGC-AAA011-G17; family GW2011-AR18; genus JAGVZM01. The sequence goes on from JAGVZM010000024.1 coordinate 13,842, forward strand.
AAAATTTATTCTTGTCTTGCTAGTTATCCAATTACTAGAGGACATGTTGTTGTAGTTTGGAAGAAGAAAGTTAAAGACTTGCATTTGCTATCTAGAAATGATTATGAATATTTAATGGATAAAGTTGATGAGATTAGGAGTGCCATGATAAAAGCATTGAAAATAAAAAAAGTTTATCTAATTTATATGGATGAAGCTAATCATGTCCATTGGCACTTAGTTCCTAGATACAATCAAAAAGGTTTTAATGTTTTGATTCATAGGCCTTCAAAACTTAAAGATTTTAGTTTGACTGAAAAAATTATGAGAAAATTATGATTTTTGTTTTTTTGCAAGGATAATTACATTTTCTTTATCCCAGGGTTTTATGCTTTCTAAAAGGGTATTATAAAATTCTGGACATATTTCTCTTGCTACATCTAAATAAATTTCTTTACAATCATTTAATTTATTTTGGATAGCTTTTTCAGGCATTTTATTATGCAAAGTAGAACAATTATGAATGGTATCAGCTAGTTTGACGATTTTTACAGCATAATCTGCATTTTTGATTCGTTTATTATATTCCTCTCTTGAGACATTTCTACTTAATATCTGAACAATCCTAGCAACTTCTAAATTAAATTCTTTTTCTATAAACTCTTGGGTTATATTTCCTTTCTCTATAGTATCGTGAAGCCAAGCAGCACAAATAATGTCAGAATCTGTTATTCCTATCCCTTCTAATAACCTTGCAACTTCTTTTGGATGTTCTATATAAGGAGTTTTGCCGTCTTTTCTTATTTGGCCTTGATGTATTTGTGTCGCTATCCTTTCTGCTTTCCAAATCATGTTTTATTTTTGAGGTTTTTATTATTAAAAAAGGTTATTGTTGGTATTTTGCACAAATATACATGATTTTAAGTTTTTTAAACACATAATTGAACACTATTTATATCTCTAAATGATCGAAATTCTTAATAATCTTGATAATTGATCAAAATAATGAATATAGAGGTTGAAATTAAAGTATTTATTTCTGAGGAAAAGTACTTTGAATTATTGGATTTTTTTAGAGTACATGGTGAATTTTTAAAGGAAGATTATCAAGAGACTTATTATTTTGATGCTGATGTGGACTTAAGAATACAAAGAAATGATTATTTTTCTAAACTTGTTTTAAAGAAGGGAAATATTCATGATTATCAAAGAGAGGAATATGAAGTCAAGTTTGATAGGAATGAATTTGAAAAATTGGAAAAAATGTTTTTAGCTCTTGGTTATAAGGTAGCTATAAAATGGTTTAGGAAAAGACATGATTTTAGATGGGAGGATATAGAGGTTAGTGTTGATTTTACTAGGGGTTATGGTTATATTCTTGAATTAGAGAGAAAGTCTGATGAAATCAATAAAGAATTAGATTTACAAATTTTGAAAGATAAACTAGCTAAATTAGATTTGGAATTAACTCCTAGAGAAGAATTTGATAGGTGTTTTAATCACTATAAGGAAAATTGGCAAAAATTAGTTTAGTTCATCTAATAACATCATAATCTTCATTCAGGTTATTTTTTAATGCCTTTTTGATCCAGTAAATCCAAATTTTAACATATCCTATCTCATCAAACCTTCTAGTAGAATTTATTACCGGTGTTTTTAAAATTTTAAACCCCTCTTTTTTCTTTACTGCCCTTATAAAAAAACCATCTTCCATTTGTTTAACATTTCTGAAGCCTTTGAATTTATCGAAAGTTTCTTTAGAACAGAATATTATTCCATTAGAAACTCCAAATGGGCATAGTAAGTAATTTTTAATTAACATTAGTATTTGATGCTTTAATCTTTTATTTGAAGGTTTTATCCTGCATGTACCTACAATATTTGGTCTTTTTTCTAATATTTTCTCTATTTCTCTTAAAACTCCTGGTGTTAGATGTGTATCTGCATCTAAAAATATTAATTTTGAACCTTGTGATAACTCTGCTCCTCTATTTTTAGCTATTGCTGGACCTTGTCTTTGTTTAAGTTTAATTATCTTAGAAGTATGTTTTTTTGCTATCTCTTCTGTAAGATCAGTGCAGCCATCACATACTATAATTATTTCATAGTTTTCATGATTTTGAGATCTTATTGAGTTTATTGTTTGCTCTAGATATTTTTCTTCATTACAAGCAGGTATTATTATGGATAACATTCTCTTTGGTAATTAGTTAAATTTAAAAGATTAGCTAAAAAAAGACAATTTTATTAAATAAGCGATATAAACAAGATTTATTACCATTATAATTGTTAATAATATATTCTCTAAGAATTTTCCTGTTTTTATTGGTCCCCTAATTCTAAACTTAAATAGAGGATATAATGGGGCTATTCCTTCTTTAGTAATAGAATCTCCCATTAAGTGAGATATGTAGCCTATTGCTATTGGAAATGCAATTATTTCTAAATTTAGATATTTGAATAGAATAAATAATATTAAGGGGATAAATAGTGAATGAAAGAATTTTCTGTGTTTGAAGATTAGATTTATTATTATGGATATTGGAATTAATATCCTTCCTAGTTTACTTTTTGGATGATCTATATCTGGGAGAGAGGAGAAAGTCATTACTAATAATACAAATATTATTTGATATTTTATATCTAATAAATTTAAAGTTAATAACCCTATTAAGAATCCAAATGCTAAATGTGTTCTAAACATCATTGGTTTTCTAACTCTGCTATAATCTCTTTTGGATCTGGTTCTTCTAAGTTATTAACAACTAACTCCATTCTGTTAAACATTTCATTTTTGGTAACTTTTCCTTTTAATAATAATTGTTTTCCTCTTGCTTCTTTTTTCAATTCATCTAAATTCTCTTTTTTATTCATTAATTTTTCAGCTTGTTCTCTAAATAATACAGCCCTTATATTCCCTGTTCCATCATCAAAATATATGTTTAGAACGGGGGTTTTTTTAGGTATAGTTATACCATGTTCTTGGCATTTGAATTTGTCTAACTCTGGGAATAGTTTTTTACTACAAATAGGGCAAGAGTTATAATATTTTGGCTCAAATATATCTACTACTGTTCCGAAAACTTCTGCAAATCCTGGATTATTTAAATCTTTTATTTTTTTTCTGGAGGATATTTGAGTTATTTTTATTTCTTGGATTTTTTCTCCTTCTGGATTAATTAGTATTTGAGATTTTCCTCCTAAATGTAACTCTTTGAATCCATTATTATTTTGTTTAGAATAACCATTCATTATTTTTATTATGTCTCCTTGTTTCATTTCCTTAATTAATTTTATTAAGTTTTCATCCCATATAACAATCCTTATTGTGCCTGTTTCATCTCCAATTAATAAAGAACCTATATTTCCAGACCTATTATTCTTTTGAAAAGATCTTGTTTCATAAATATTTAATATTTTACCAGAAAGGTTAACTGAATTTAATCCAACTTGAATATTATTTATTTTTAATGTTTGAGGAGTTTCATCAAAGAGTTTAATTCCTAACTCATTAGATATAATGTGGGCCGCCCCCTCTTTTGATATTAAATCTTGTAATTGTATCTGTTTTTCTTTAATTTTTGCTTCCACATCTGTTTTAGAAAGGCCTGATTTGTCTATAATTTTTCTTAAAATGGTTTCGTAGTCTAGAATCATATTTTTAAGGTTTTTATTTAGTATAAAAAGTTTTTTGTGATTTGTTTAGTATTATACAATTGGAGGTATTGGTTTATTTGTATTAAAAGCTAATTTTATTATTCCTAAATCTGTTGGAATCTTTAATTTTATTAAATTTTGTGACTGAACTAATTCTGAACCTGGAAATTCCTGAATAAGTTTTTCTTTGCATGTTTGGAATTCTTGTTTTAGGCAATTATTCATTATAGAAGAATATACTGTATCATATACTTTAAAATCTGGAATTTGAGTTTTTGTTTTTGGTTTTAAAGTTAAAGTTGATCCGCTTGTTTTTTCTATAGGGTAGACTATGCTTGTTAATGTTATTATTATCTTATCTTCTTGTTTTTCTATATTTGTGATATTTGAAATCCTAAATGCTTCTGCATATAAATTTTTGTAGGAGTATTCCTCATTAATCTTTACAATTTTGGGAGTTAATTTAAAAAATTCTGTTGTTTTTAATCCAAAAGATTCTTCTAAATTTATCTCTTGGTAGGTACTTTCAAAAATGGTTATATAAATTTTCAATTCTTCTTTTAATTCTATTTTAAATTCCTCTTCTAATTTTAATGCTGGACATGTTTCTAATAAAATATATTGATCTTGATCTATTAAATCAGTTTTTGTTTTTTCGCATCTTGATGAAGAATAGCCTCCATTATCTGCTAGTTTTTTTAAAGCATTTTTAGAGGCTTGGTTAACAGCAAGGTCTAAATAGAACTGATTTTTTTCCAATTCGTCATTCAATTTTAATAAAGTGATTGCATTTAAACCAATTAAATCACTCTTTTTTGCTTCTGTATCATGGATAACATATAATAAAGAAAGTAAAATGAAAACAGTTAGAAATGCAAACATTGGTAGAAAAATCGCTTTCTTATTCATTAAGCATTCCTCCTTATATCTTCTATTGAACAACCATAACAATTTAGGTAAAGATCTAATTTTGCTAATTTTTTACTTTCTAATGGGATAATTATTGATTGTTTATAATAATCTTTAGCTCCTACTGTTTTTATACCTGTGTTTAGAAAATCTTGGTTTTCTATTTTTATGTCTAAATTCCAATTAGCGTCTCTAGCTTCTGGTTTGGGTAATTTTGATAATAAAATTTTTAATTCTTTTTCAAGTAATTCTTTTTTTGTCTGGTCTTTTGCTGATGATATTATTATCTCTGCTATTGATATATTTTGTGAGGTTTGTGTTTTTACTAAGGTTGTAATCTTTGATTCATCTGAAAATGATTCTGGATTTATAACCAAATTGGGATTTTTAGTTACTCCGATTACGAAGAAAAATATTGAGAATATAAACAGTATAATTGCGAAAAATGCTACTGTTGGCAAAAAATAGATTGGTAGCCCTAAATCTCCTTTTTTATTAAACAAGACTAAACCCTCCTTTTTGTTTTATCAAATCAATTGTTAAATAACCTGTTTTTACTTCATTTTCTTGATAATAGGACACTATCGTCTTTCTTGAATAACATTCATAGGATTTTAGGTCTTTACATATTGGAAGATATGCTTTTTGCCTAGCATCTAATTTTGAAGCAACTTTTACTTCTTTTCCTTCTAAATCTTGAATTTTTACTAAATATCCTATTGTTGGTTTTGAAAAGCATTTATTTAAAACTTCAAAATTTAATTTTTTTAAGTCTATAACCCCTTTATAGGTCCTTAAACCATCATCATAGGCTAAACATGTCTTTGAATTTGTTATTGATTTTGTTAAAATATAAGACTCTAATTGAATAGTTTCTGTTTTTGAACTTAAATAATCTACAGCTACTGAAAATATGAAAACAGCAACAATAATTATAAAAAATAAGTAAACTACTAGCTCTGTACTAAATCCGAAAATTCCTTTTTTATTCATTTTTTATTTTTATTAGATTTTTATCTTTAGTTTCTTGTAATGTCCTTAGTTGGTTTTTATTGCATGTAAAACTTGTTGGTCTTGTTAAGTCTTCTTTAAATTTTGTTTGGATTACACAATTTTCTTGATTTATTTCCAATTCAATTTTTTCTTTTAATAAATAATCATAGTTTACTTCCTCATCGGTTGTTGATATTACATCCCTTAGGAGTGCATAATTCATAGATTCTACTCTTAATTGATGGCCTTTGTTATCTTTTATCTTTATTATGGCTCCAAATAGGATTATTAAAACTAATAGAATTAAAACTAAATGAACAATTACCTCTGACATCTTTTCTAAGGATGCTTTTTTATTCATTTTAGGCTGTTTGTGATAATTCATTGTATCTTTTTTCCATTGCGATGACATAATTTTTTGTTAAGTCTATATCTGGAACTCCTTTTGCTCTTTTAACTGCCCCAGGCCCTGCATTATATGCTGCTGCTAAATTTTGATTGGTTGTTGGAATTTCTGCTTTCTCTAATTGGGCTTTTATGGATGCAAAATAATTAATTTGCGCTTCAATTGCTTTTCCATCATGGAATCTATCATCTAATAAAGAAAGTTCTTCGATAGTCTTATCTTTTACAAATTCTCTATAATCGTCTGCATATTGTTTGTTTTCATTGCAGATTCCTCTTCTGACTACTCTGAAAGTAGTTCCTGTTGTTGGAACTGTTTTTAATATACTCAACCCTAGACTTTCTGCTGTGTGGGGCATTATTTGTGCAATTCCTGTTTCACCACAAGGACCGACTGCTTTTGTATTTCCTCTACTTTCTATATGTAAAATTGATTCTATTAACAAAGGATCAATTCCTTTTTGAGGAGCTAATTGTTGAATTAAATTAGATCTTTGTTCTTTTGTTAAGAATGCTACTGTCTGTATTTCAGAAGAACCTTTAGGTATTATTTGTTCTATTGTGCTTAAAGCAAATTTATCTGAGAATTCATAAAGTCTTGTTTTACATAAATATTCTGATTCTTGCTCAAAACAAGTTAGGGGGGATGATTCCCATCCCTTTTGAGTTTTGTAATATAATGCTAAGTTGGTTGAGCTGTTTAAAATTCCTAGTTTTTCTTTTTTTATAGCCATAACGACTACTGCTCCTCTTACTAAACTCGGATCAATTTTTTGAGGGTTTGATAAATAATCTTCTTGTGATTGGCCTTGGGAAGGCGGGAAGGCTAAAGTTATACTAAACAATTTTGTAAATCCTTCTATATTTGGTATTCCCTCTGGAAGGAAGAATCCTGTTTTCTCTACATTTATTAGTGGATTAAATGTTTTTATCTCATTTGTGTTAAATAATATTATTAAATTAGAGATTAAGCCTTCTTTATCTAAAAATTTATTTTCTTCTGTTCTTGAATAAGTTATTGGTTGAGGTGATTTTAATGTTCCTAATGCTTCTATTAATAATGTTCTTCCATTTTTTGTAAATTGGAGAACCATATTATTCTCTAATTCTTCAGTTGAAAATTGTTTAGTGTTTATTTGATCAAACTTTTTAAAATTATAACAATCATATTTATCACATAGATTATCCTCTATTTTACACAAACATAAGTTGGCTCCTTTTGGCTGTATCCCATCATATAGTACTTCATTAATTCCTTGACTAAAACTAAAGCTTACTAAATTACAATCATCTTCTATTAAGGGGTCTGCTCTACTAAAAAAGAAGTTTGTTTGTGAATATTTTCCATTATCTACTTTTTCCAACAATTCTTTTAACCCCCTCTCTTCTTCCCAAAACTTAGAATTTTCACAATAAACATCTTTGTTTCTTTTTATTACTGGATCAAAAAAAGCATCTCCAAACCTAACAAATGCAAGGATGACTGCTGCTGCAACTAACAGGCTTATTAGTGCTGCAAATATTAAGTTTGAATCCCCTCTTTTGTTTTTCATTATAAAACTTAGAAATTTAAAGTATTTATTTCTTATGGTGCTTTGATATCTGGAATTAAAGCTACAGAGGTATTTGCTTGATCTCCTAAAACATTTCCTAAACTTCCACCATATTTTAAAATAAAAAAGGCAATTAAGAATAAAGCAACTAAAATTATTATTCCTACAACAACTGTTTCTAATGTTAAAGAAACTGCTTTTTTGTTTATGTACATCTTACGCTACAACTAATTCCTAGATCTCCACCAGGAACTATTCCTCTTTCAGTTTCATCTGTAGATGTAGTTACTTGCCTTGCATCTCTACCACAGTTGTATTTTTGTGGAATAGTATCTGGATCTGCATCATGATCAATTAGGAATGTTAATTTACAGTAAGATGACTGTGCCTGTGCTGATGTTGGTAATTTTTTTGCTGTTTCACAAGATTGTTGACATGTACTAATTGCTAAATCCTGTGCTTGCGCAGATACTCCGCCCCCAAATAAAGCTCTTACTTTTCCGACTATGGAACTAAATCCGCCTGCAAAGAATGCGATTAAAACAATAAGAACAACTAAGACTATGATCGCTATGATGATTACATTCATAGGTAGTCCTTGGCCTCTTTTTGATTTCATTTAGTTTAAATTGATTAATTTTGTATATAAGCTTTTTGGTTGATTTAAGAATTTGTAGTATTCGAAAATTATTTCGTATAGATGATCTCTCAGGTTATTCTAAGGTGAAATTAAATAAAAAGAGGATTAAAGAGATAATAGACAAGAAGAAATATGGGTTTTCTAGTAGATTTATAGCAAATAAATTTGAAGTTAGTGTGAGAAGAGTACAGCAATTAGTAAAAACATACAAAGAAACGAAAAAATATTAGGATACTACAGTTGATTTGGCTTTGTATGACAAAACCCGGTCCAAATGAGAGATAGTAATTATTATAAATAAATTCTCTTGAATAAATCAATGAAAGATTTAGTTTTAGTTCATCCTTTACCAAGTGAACCGATGTTTTCTGCAATAACAGAAGAGGTTCGAAGAAGGTTAAATGCAGGAGTTATCGTATATTTGTTATCTGACACTTACGGTTTTTCCCATGAGAATAATGATAAAATAATAGAGATTCCTTCTTATATAGATCCGAGGACATTCAAACATGAACTTTTAGAAGGAAGAACTTATATTACTTCAGGGGGTCATTATCATCCCCAGTTTTTCGGACTTAAATGGGACTTATTTGTCAGAAAAGTAAAGGGAGTTGATATCTGCGGACAAGCTAGAAACGTGTGTGTTAAGTCAGTATACGAATTGTTAGTTGGGAAAATTGAAGAGGATAGTAAGGATTTTAGGATTTATAAATCTGCTTCAAAATTTCTGGGAATGGATAGTAAGGATTTTAAACAATGCATTTCATATAGTATATCATGTAAGGTTTTAGAGAACCTCTGTATTTAGCTCTCACAACAATAGATAATTGTCGTGCAAATCCTGTTAATTTATTGAATATCATCTTTTGTAGCATCTGTTGTTATTTCTTCGCCTTTTTTTATATCTCTTAAAGCAAAATCATATTGTTCTTTGAGGTTTTGAACAGTATTTGGTTTTAATGAATGATTAACATATCTTGCTGGAATTGGATAAATATAAATTTGTCCCCAATGTTTGTGAGTAAACATTTTTTCTTCTTTTGGAAGCTTTTTATATTCCTCTTTTGTTAAAGGTTTTAAATTATATTTTATAACAATTTCTCCTTTTTTGAAATTCTTATTAGCAAAAACGCCTTTTCCATTTGGAAATTGTCCAATTTTTGATTTTTTTATTATAAGTTTTTTCATCTTAGACTAAGGGTTTATTACCAAATGCAGCAATTGCTCTTTGTCTAGCAACCCTTAATCTTGCCTGTTCTTCTGTATAAGGAAGGATACAAAGTTTATTTTCAAAGAAATGCAAACTAATCTGATAATGTTGTTTTAAGTCTAAACTAGAAAAGGGTTGTGCATTTTCTGGAAGAGTATTTTCAAAATTTGAGAAGGAACAAAGTTCTGGACTTAATCTTTGTGATTTTATAATTACATTTTCTGTTTTTATGTTTATATTTTGATCTTCTATGGTTATTGTATGGGGTTCAGGAATTGTTGGAACATAAATACAGTCTTCTGAAAGTTTTGTTTTTTGACAATTATTTACTATTGTTATTAATCTATTAAATTCTGTTTCTATTTCGTGTAAATTTTGTATGGGTTTACATTGTTTTATTCCTTTTACTTTATCAATTGAAGTTAATGTTGAGATTTGATTATCAAATTTGTATAAAACTAGGCCTGGTGAAATATCAATAAAGTCTTTTCCATTTGTGTTTATAGAGGAATATAACTCTTTTCCTTGCAAATAAAGATTATTTGCTTGAGTAAAATCATTTATTTTTAGTTGGTTGTTTTTTATGCTTGGATCAAAAAAATGAGTATTCTCTATAAAAATTGTGTCTTTTGGAATATTATTATTTGCTACTACTTTTATTTGCTTATCTGATATAAATGGAATTAATCTTGGTTCTGTTGGATTTTCTGCAAAATCTGAACTAAATGGATTTCCAGGAGCCAAATAGCTCCTATATTCTACTTGTGCGTTTTGGTGCAACTTTATTGCTGTTCCTCCTGCTCTTTGTAGTTCTATCACATAACCTTGTGCTGTTCCTGGATAGGTTAATTGACAGAAGCAAGCAGAATCTGATGATAATTTACATTTTCTATAAGTCTCATAAAGTACACTATAGAAAGGAAAGACTTGATCTATTTCTGCTGCATTTGTTACCTCTGGAGGTTGTTCTTTTTCTTTATTAAAGTCTAGTTTAGTAAGAACCTCTTTTCCTATAGGAGTTATTCTTAAGATTATTGCTATTAATACTATTGCTGTTAGAAGGATAACAATCCAGGTTATTACTTTAAATTGAAAATCTCCCATTATTTACCAAACCTTAAAATATTTTTTATAGAGTCTAAAATTGAAATTGATTTGTCTTTAAATAAGAAAACTAAAGTTATAATTATAATTAAGATTATTGCACCTATCATTAGTTTAATAACAGTCTCAAATTCAAAATCTGCTTTCTTATTCATTCGTTGCATATTTTATGTACTCCGTCTTGATCTACTAAAATAACTTTTGCTACAAATGGTTTTTCATCAAAGACCATTTTGTAAACACCAACTCCTGCTGTACCTATTGTAATACCCCATCCAATAAGAGGTATTGCTCTTGCACCTATTGCTTTAGCGAATGTTTTTGCTACAACTTTTCCTGCTGTTTTTTTGGCAACTGCTTTTGTTGTTGCTTCTGAACCTTTTTTTGCTGTGAATTCAAAAGATAATTGGCCTACTTTTTCTAAAGCTTCTCTCTTTGCTATTGCTTCTACTGTTTCTTCAGATAGTTCTTTTGCTGCTATTTCTAATCCTTCTTTTGCTACTTCTTTTGAAAACTTTTCTTGTAATTTTTTAGAAGCATATTTTCTAACTGTTTTTGAACTTAAAGCTGCTGAGGGGACTGCTGTTGTTCCAGATGCTAAAAATGATAATTCTGCTTCTTCTGAGGCTGTTAATAATTCATCTATTTGTGCTTCTGGTTGTATTACATTTCTTGGATCAAATCCTTTTTTTTGGTCTTCAGGAGAAATATCTTCTGCTAATAATAAATTAGATAAAATGTTGCCGAAGCCTCTTCCAGATGCTGCAAAGAAAAATACATAAAGGTCTTTATTTGTTGGTAAGACATCTTCTTCTAAATCTTCTGGATCTAAAGAATAAGAAGGATCATTATTTAGATATTTTAATGCACCTGAATCATTTAGATATTTATTAAATCCTGGAATTGCGGCATTTTGCTTTTTAATATCTTCTGAGAATAAATAAGACCTGCAAGTAAAACAAAATACCTCTTTTTCTATAGAATTTAAGAAGTCTACTTCTCCTTTTTCAAATGCACGCCAACAGTCTACCATATCTTCTTCCATTTGAGTAAATAATTTTGGAGGGTTATTTCCTTTAACAACTAAATCTTCAACATCTTCTACTTCTATTGGGGTGCCAAGATCATTAACACCAGGTAATGGAGATACTACTTTGTCAGTTCCTTGAGCTATTCCTCTAAATTTCACCCATTGGTTAACTGCTTGCACGTTTTGTTCTTTTCCTAAAGTTTCTGATGGATACAAGAAGATAATTAATATTACAGCAAGAACTATAACTCCAATTATTAATTTTACCACAGTTTCAGGCATTGCTTTTTTGTTCATCATATTGAGCTAAATAATCCTCCCCCACCAAAAAATTTGAAAACTAAAAATATAGAAAGAGCAATTAAGATTAAAATTATTACAACATAAATAATTATATCTTCAACACCTTTTTTATTCATATTCTTTTAATATCTATTTAATTTATAAAAGTTTAGCCTAATGTTCCGCCACTAGATAAGAATTGGTTTGCTAAAGAACTGAATAATATTGTAACTATTATAGCTATTATTGCATAAAGCAAGAAACTTCTAGTCAGATTTTTTCCTAATAGATATTGTTCATTTACCTTATCTGTACCATTATCAATTCCATTTTGCAACTTTGTGAGTATATATGCTAATTGTACTACGTAAATACCAACTACAATTTGGAAGAAATAACCAGGAATTATTCCATCTATTTTGAATAAGTCAACAATTGTTGTTAACCCTGCTGTTGATCCTCCTTCTGTTCCTGCTTCTAATGAAAAACTAGTTATTCTCAGATTTAAAGCTACAATAATATTTACAATCATTGCTGAGATGCCTACTACTATACCTGCTATTGCAGGGGTTAAGAAAGATATTTGTGCTTTCATAGAAGATACTACTTCTGCTAGTAAATCCTTAAGACGTTCTGCTACTTTGTGAATTTTATCTACATAAGTTGAAATACTAATTAATGACTGGGAGACTATTGTTGGGCTTTTTTTTGAACTTTCTAATAAAACTTCCATTGAACTTTCAATTAATGGAGAAGGATAAGCTAATATTGCTCCATTTTTTTCATTAAATATTGCTTCTTGTACAGACATACCTAATTGTCTAATATTTGTGTCTACGATTCTAAAGAAATTTCCTGATGGGGTTCCTTCCATGGTTAAGGCTACTTTATTAAATGCTAATTCTGCGGGTATTCCATCTCCAACCCTATTTCCTAATTGAAATAGAGAGGAAGCAAACTCACTTTCTAATGCTTTTGTTTCATTTCTTAACTCAATTATTTTTTTACTTTTTAATTTATTATATAATCCAATAGAGATTGCTAAACCTGCGGGGATAAAGAAACTAGCTATTAATGCGCCTATTCCAAAAGGTCCAAAACTTTCTTTTTCTCCTTGTACATAACCAAAGAAACAACCTAAAGTCTCTCCCAGATCAATATCATTAGTTGCACATTTTTCTCCAGGTGTAAAATTTGGAGGTTCTATTAGATTTATTACTACTGGAAATAAACCTATCACAATTAATAAGATTGCAATTAATATGCAGAGAGGTTTTGGATCAAATCCCTCTTGATAAACTTTTTCAGCAGTTTTTGAAGATCCATAACCTGTTGGTCTTTTTGAAAGGATATTCATTCCTAAAGCATAAACTAAAATTGGGAGAAAAAGATTATAAATAAATGCTAAATGATACCAATCTACTAAGCCTTGTAAGAAAGCACCTAATAACGGGAAGATAACTAAACCCAATATTGGAAGTATGACTCCCAACATATGCAAAGTTGTAACAGGCCCTTTGATATCTTGTGCATAATGTAACATTTTTTCATAAGTCCCGTCTAATATTACACTTAGAGATTTATCTAGTAAATCATTTCTTCTTGATTCTGTTGGTTCATATAAAGAAGAAACTATTAAATGGAATGATGTTACAAACTCGAGGTTATGTTTTCTCCATTTTTCTAGATAGGAATCTAAAGATTCTTTTATTGTTGCATATTTTGATGTTTCAACATCCCAGAATATCTTTCTTAGGTCTAAAGATAATGGGGCGCCTATATGTTGGGCTGCGAATTTTATTGCATGTTCAAGATTAGAAGTATGTCTCATATAGATTACGACATATAAAATTGCTAGAACCATTTGATTGCTTGCTTTTAGACGCCATTTTGTTGCTAAGTAAATAGGCATTTTGTTTAAATAGAGTAAAGATCCTAAGCCTAAGATTAAAAACATTAAAAGGGTAAAAATTGGTAGTTCTTCTGTTAATAAGAAGATTAAGCCACATAAGATCATTCCACCAAAGATAAATAGTAGACTGACTAATGCTGCTAAACTTGCTGCTCCTGAAGGATTAATTTTTAGATGCGCTGCATCTATAGCTTCTTGTAATTCATTAATTATTTTGTCTTGTGGTTTTAAATGAAAAATATTCTCTGCTGCATTGCACCATCTTTCATAACTAGAAACTTGATCTGAGATTACTTCTTCTCTAAATGTTTGATATTCTTTTGAAAAAGAATCAGAATCTTGTGAAATAACTTGGCCTTCTGATTCTTCGTCTATATGGTCTCCTACTTTCTTTCTATATTTGTTTAGGATTTCATTAATATCTTCTCTTGGCATATTTTCCTCTTTTTATATAATTAGGAAAGAATTGATTTAATAAGGTTTTGTAGTTGTTATTTTATAATACAATAATATTTTTAAATTGTCTTTTGAAGATCTTTATATGGGAACGAGGGGGTATTATCCAGATCAAGGAGCTAGAGAAATAGATGAAGAAGTTCTTAGAATGCAAACAGAACTTTTTGGGGATGTTGCAAGAGGCAAACCTTTAACTGGAAGAGAAGATATAACTCATGTCTTAGCTCAAGGACATCCTGCTTTTGGTGGACAACTTTTAAGAAAGGCTTATCAATTAATGAGGACAGCAATAGGTGAAGATTATACTTTATTTGTTTCTGTTGCTGGACCGATAACTGCCTCAGATTATTCTAGGGTTTGGTTTAATCCTTTTATGGAAAAGGGATATATCTCTGCATTTAGTGCTTCTGATGCAATTTCATATCATGATATTCATGATCCTGTTGAAGGAAAAAGAAGAATCCATGAGGTTGATATAAACGCTGATGATGTTAAACTTAGAGATGCACAAATAATTAGGATTACAAATATTGGTTTTCCTGAAGAGATTTTGTTTAATACAGATAGATTTGTTAGTTGGGTTTTACAACAACCAGAATTTCAAAAAAGAATGACAACTACAGAGTTTAGGAATACCCTAGGAACTTATGTTCTTGCTCTAGAACGAGAAAAAGAAGTTTCTCCTGGTTTGTTATCTACTGCATTTCAATATGATGTTCCTGGATTTTGTGCTTCTCCTGCAGATGGTTCTGTGTTTCTAAATTTAATGAAATTAAAAATGATGCAGGATAGATTAGGAGAGGGTTTAGATAGAAAAGTTGAAACTGAAATAGATCTTGAAAAGGATGTGTATGAATTTTGTGCTTATCATCTATGGTGTCAGCATCATGAGGGGAATAATAAGATAGGTTATTTTGTGTTTGGAGGAGGAGCTGTTAAAAATTATTTATTGCAACCAGAACCTGCTTTGGAACAAATTTTATTTGTACCTACTGATAAATATAATATAGGTGTACAGTTTACTACTGCTCCAGTAACTGATGGTAGCCTAAGCAGTTGTTTTCCTAGCGAGGCCATAAGTTGGGGTAAATTGAGTAAAGAAGCTATGACTGTTTCTGTTCCTGTAGATTATACAATGGTTATGAGTACTTTAGCATATGCAATATTAAGAGAAAGATGTTTGTATGAAGATGCTTTAAATTCTAATTATAATGGAGATAGAGAGAAATTATTTTCAGCAGTTCCACAAGCTAAAGGTTTTTTAAGAGAACCTAGAAGATTATATACAAAAAGAGAACAAGCTATGGAATTTTTAGATGAACAATTAAGAAAGAATATTGTTAAGATTAGAGGTAGTTTAGATTTTTCTGGGTGAAGATTAACAGTTTGGAGGATTGATTTGATTATTCCTTCCTGAAGCAGAAGAACCTAAAAAAATATTAAGAGGAGTATTAACGTGACAAAAAGTATTATTTTTATATGAAATTGTAGAACCTCCCTTTAAATTTATTCCTATGGGTTGTTTTAATAAATAATTATTGTCAAAATCTGTATCATAGACTTGATCACCTCCAAATGCAGACCAGAACCTTGTATGTTGATGATTAAGGAATTGGTTATTTTTAATTTTTAATCCTTTAATATTTGTTGCCACAATACCATCCCCTTTATTCAAATTTAGGCTATTTTTATCGATTAAAACATTTTCTATGTTAAATATTTCAATAGATGAAAACTCTTGTCCCTCAAAATAATTATTATTTATGAGTACATCCTTGGCATCTCCCATAATAATTCCCCCTGTTCCTCCTCCGTCAGAATGAAATTTAAGGTTTTCAATTGTAATTTTTTTGATAGGACTAGAAGTAGAACCGTAAGCTGCTACTCCTCTCATTGCCCTAATTTTTCCGTTCATTATGGTTACATCAGAAACAGGATTTAAAGTAAAATTATACCAATAACGGTTACCCGCCCCTATAAGTATAGCAATAGGAAAGAAAGTACTATGATTAGGATCAGCAATATCAATTATTTCTTTACCATTTAAGTCTATAGTAACTGAATCACTATTTACCCAAATTAAAGAAGGAAAGGGCCAACGAGGATTTGGGTTAGAGGAATCAATAATAATATTCTCTTTTAAACAATAATATCCTGGATTCAAGATTTGAAATGGGCCATTAGAGGAAGGAGACCTATCAAGATCTGATTGAGTAATCCAAATTGAATTATGTGGACAAGAATTGCCTGTTCTAATCTTTGGTAATGTTCCTGGAAGTGTTGGTTGGTTTATTCCAAAAGGACTTCTTAACTTTACCAAAGGAGCAAAACCTTCTTCAGTAGTATCTGTTGTTTCTAAAGAAGTTGTTTCATAAGTTGTAACATTGTAACCAATAATCATTAATAACAGAGAAGCAAATAGCATTAATCCTACATTCATCAACCACTTTTTGAACATATAATATAAGTAGAGAAAAAAGATATATATATTGTGTTAAACTTATTAGTAGTATTTTTTATATAAGTATAATTTGGGAACTTTGTTGGAATATGCAAATTGTTATTTCCAACGTATTTTTGTTGAGTAGCCTCCAAGC
Source organism: Candidatus Woesearchaeota archaeon (assembly GCA_018302545.1). Taxonomy (GTDB): domain Archaea; phylum Nanobdellota; class Nanobdellia; order SCGC-AAA011-G17; family GW2011-AR18; genus JAGVZM01. The sequence continues at coordinate 30,569 of JAGVZM010000024.1, forward strand.
TCTCCTGGTTCTGCAATTTTTTTAGTTTTGTTTTTTTCAGTTTTAAAGATTTTAAAGATAAATTCATCCTTTCTTTTCTCTTCCCCTATATATTCTAAATCTTTTATAAAAACCTTTAATCCTGTTCTCTCGAGAAGTTCTCTTTTTGCAGCTTGTTTTGGAGATTCATTTTTTTCTATAATTCCAGCAGGTAAACCCCATTTTTTGCTTCTTACAAAAAAATGTTCAAGTACTTTTTTTCCATCTAGAACTTTTATCTTAACACAAATTACCATATTATAATTTATAATTCTCCCTTATATATCTTTTCAGATATTCTTCCCATCTAAAAAAGATTTTATCTGTATCTAAATGTCTCTCTTCTTCATGAACTTTATTAGATATTCTATGGAACTCATCGTTTAATTGAATAACATCTTTTGCTTCCAATAAGTCTGGGATATTATGACTATCAGAATAGTCTACAATAGTTTTTTTTATTTTAGCCCTTAATTCTATATTTTTCCAAATAGCTTCCCAATCTCCTGCAAATTCTTTTATTTGTGATGCAATTGATTTTATTATCTCTGAGTCCCCATTAATTAGTTCATCTGTAGGTACTAAAGTATCTAATTTAGAATCATAACGCATTAAATCTACAAAACCTCCCTCTTTTAGAGGATCTTCTTCCCAATCTTTTCTTATTTCAGTTATTTGTGTTACTCTTCTTTTTCTATGCAAACCATCTGCGGATTTTACTGGATTTGCTATTACAAGAATATCTGTAGCTTTGAAACTTGTTCTTGGAACATTTAGATCATTAACTACTCTATCAAAAACACCATAAGGAGAGTCTCCATGAATCGTTCCTGCTACAACATTAGCTAATGCTCCAGTTCTCATTGCCTCATATAATGCTAAAGCCTCTGTATTATGAAGCATAATTCCTCCAAAACCGCCAATAAAATTTTGACATGGCTCTACAGATAGATCATAAACGTATTCACTTTCTTCTAAATTTATTTCTTTTATAGATTTAACTTCGTCTAGGAAAAATTCCCCATTAACAAAGGTTTTTATCGAATCTGAAGTTTCTTCAGCTTCCTGTACGACTTTTTTTAAGTATTCCTTTCCACAAGAACTATA
>JAGVZM010000001.1 GCA_018302545.1 Candidatus Woesearchaeota archaeon
TCTTCAACTTGACCACCAAAATTAACAATACACTTAACACTTGGAACATAGCCAGGTTCAGATCCACATCTTGCTAGTTCTGCAGCATCACAAGCATAATCTATTTTATAGTCCCTAACGCTTCCAGAAGCAAAAACAGTTTCTCTACCTAACACAATTCTATCCAAAACTAGATGAGTGTTATTATCAACAACCCCTCCAATCAAATCACAAGTACCAAAACCTCTTTGCTTTGCATTTTCAATAGCTCTATCTGCAGCAAAATCATGTAGAGCTTCCATCTTATATTTACCTCTTCTATCTATCTCAGAACCATATCTCACCATTTTTCATACCTCCGAAAAAACCAATAAAAAATTTCAAGATAACTTGTTTATAAATTTACTTATTTAAACTAATTTTAGCCTTAACTAAATTATGCATCCTTCTTAAAAATTCATGTCTTTCTTCTATTTTCAAAATATCAGAATAACCACACATAATAATATTAACAGCAAAAGGGCTTGGAATCATAGTATTCTTCTCAATTATTTTAATCTCACCACTTTCAATACCATTAAGAACATTTTTTGCATTCTCAACATCCATTAAATCTTCTAAAACTTCTCTTCTTGCTTCTTTCAAAATACAAAAATCATCACTTATTCTTCTAACTGCATTTAATAATAGCATGCTACTAACTTGCTGTCTTCCAACTCTTTTTGTCTGTCCTTTATAAGTCCTCAAAATCATGAAAGCCCTAGTAGCACAATGTCTAAATCTCCTTTTCAAAATTTCAGTTTTATCTAAAGCTAATTTCAAAATATCTCTAAGCTGATTACTCTTAATTAATTTAAAGGCATTAATTGCATTAATTGTTCTATCAGAAGCAACATAAAAAGTATTATCATTAATTCCGATTTCTACATCTCTATGTTGACTTCTTCCAATTGCAAATGCTAGAGCTCTAGATAAGACATCATTAACTCGTCTTCCATATAAACTATGAAAAACAATATAATGTTTAGAATATTCATCTATATAATGTTCAACAACTAATTTTTTATTATGTGATATTTCTAAATATTTATATTGGTCAGAAAAATAATTATAAACTGCTTCTGCAGCTTTATCATCTAAATACAAATATTCATTAATAAATTTAAGCATCTCACTTTTATTTTTTTTAGCTTTAAATTTATCTTCCATTAAATATCTAAATCTTTGAATTTCCATTGCTAAATCAAAGCTCAAAGGAAGCATTTCACTAAACCAACTAGGAATTGTAGGTTTTTTCCCCACTGCAGCCTTAACTTGAGCAACCATCCCTCTTGCATGTCTAAACTCATAAGTATTACCTCCTAAAACAAAAATATCTCCTGGCTTAAGCCTCTCTAAAAAACCTTCATCTATATGTCCAATAATTTGATCTTTAATTCTAACAGAAACATAAGTTTCATCTGGAATAGTTCCAATATTAGTCATATAAATTACCCTTCCTAATTTTCCCTTCTTACCAATTTTACCATTCTCTCTCCAAATTTTAGCATAAACATATCTATCTTCTAATGATGCAAATTCACCAGCTAAATAAGAAACAACTTCATCAAATTCCTCTCTCTTTAATTTAGAATAACAATAACTTTTTTTAATAATATTAAACATTTCATTTTCATCCCAAACATGTTCAATAGCCATACCATTAATTTGTTGTGCTAAAACATCAAGACAATTAGTTGGAATATGTAACTTATCAATTTTCTTCTCTAAAGCATGTTTAACCATCACTGCACATTCAACTAAATCATCCCTATCTAAAACAATTACTCTTGCTTTTGTTATTCCACCAACTTTGTGCTGACTTCTTCCAACCCTTTGTAATAGTCTTGCAATGCTTTTAGGGCTTCCCAAACATATAACTAAATCAATATAACCAATATCAATACCCAACTCTAACGATGTTGAACAAACAACAGCTTTAAGTTTACCGGCCCTCAAAGCTTCCTCCAGTTTAAATCTATGTTCCTTGCTTAAACTACCATGATGTGCACCAATCAAACTACTGTATCCTGTTGGATCATCTTCAGTAATTTCTGTATACTTTTTAGGGAATTTAGTTTTCAAATGATGAACAACTCTTTCAGTTGCACTCCTAGTATTAGTAAAAATTAAAGTAGTTTTATGTTCATGAATTAATTTATCAATAAGTTCATACATTCCTTTATTTATTTTATTATAAGCACTATCAACTAAATCATCAACTGGACTTATTACTTTCAGATCATAACCTTTATTAGAAGTAGCATCAACAACTTTACACTTTCTATTACCCACTAAAAATTTAGCAACCTCATCCAAAGGTGAAATTGTAGCACTCAAACCAATTCTACATAAACCAGTACTAAGACATTGAAGCCTCTCTAATGTCAGACTTAAGTGAACTCCCCTTTTATTTTCAGCCAAAGAATGAATCTCATCAACAATGCACCAATCTAAATTTTTAATATATTCTCTAAATTTAATTGAGTTTAATATTATAGCTAAACTTTCAGGCGTTGTTATCAAAATATGCGGTGGCTTCTTTAGCATTTTAGATCTTTCAGCAGCAGAAGTATCCCCTGTTCTCACTGCAACCCTAATGCCAAAACTCTTTCCTGCAAGTTTTTCAATCTCTTCAAGAGGCTCAATGAGATTAAGATGTATATCTCTAGATAATGCACGAAGAGGAGAAACATAAATGCAATAAACTTTGTCCTCTAATATTCCTTTATCTGCAGAATCAATTAATTCATTAAGAATAGCACCAAAAGCCCCTAAAGTTTTACCACTACCAGTTACAGAACTAATGAGGGTATTTTGTCTACTATGAATATTATATATAGAAAACTTCTGAGGCTGTGTAAAATCGCTAAATTTAGTAAAAAACCAATTATCAAAAGGTTTACAAAATATACCTCTAGTAACCTCAGTAGGATAAGGTTTATCCATTAGAATAATTTCTGACATATTTAATATAATTTTCAAGCTTCACTCTTTTCCTAAGAATAGTAAAATTAACAAAGTTATAGAATTTAAGAATTTTTCCTTTTCCAGTGATATTAATAATATGTCTTCTATCATAAGAAGCTAAAGTATTTTTAATATTCAACTTATCCAAAAGATAAGAGATTTGCTTTAAACCTTCTAAGTTAGAAGAACAAACAGAAAGACAATAACCTGAAAATGAACCTTCACTATCGTAAAATCCTTTCAAGAAGCTAGAAATTATAGATTTCTTTTTAGAATTAAAAATCTGATGAGGAATTTCCCAATCAAAAGTCAAATAACCTGTTTTAGAATAACGCATTAAATCTGCACAAATAATTTGTGAATAAGCCTGTAAAACAAAAGAATTTTTAGGAGGATAATAAGTAACAGGATATTTAATTCCATAAACAACATATAAACATTCAGAGAAGTAATCAATAAATTCTTTATCATATTTTATTTCTAGCCTTATTAATCTATAATCTATAAATGCATCACCACAAAGAACACCAATAATATATGCTTTTTCAAGACTAAGAGTTTTATAATTTAGATTAAGAGGTTTTTTAAGTCTTTTTTCTGCTAATGTGATTTTAATTCTATTTGTATTCATTGATTTCATATGATCTCTTCGCGGAATTTCATAGTAATCCAGCCACTTAATAACTGTAGCAGCACTAACATTAAATTTAGTACCGACATCAGATAAACTAAAATTTCTTTCAAGATACAGGTTTTGTAAATTTTTTTTAGAAGGTTTTTTCTTAAATTTAAATTGTGTAGCCTCATTAGCAAAGGGTATATTATTTTGGTATAACCATCCTGCAATTGTATTCTCTGAAACCGCAATTTCAAATCGTTTTTTAACTAAATGATGTATAGATCTTTGTCCTAATTTTGGATTATTAAATTTAGAACTCATAACAAATTTATGAATTTTTAGGAGTTCTTTCTTAGATAAGTTATTATACAAAGACATGAATAAATAGTCTTTTTTGATTTAAAAAGCCTTACGCAGCTCCGCCTTGTCGTGTCGTCCATTATTGTTCTAGAAAATATAATATCTAATAACGTTGTGCCATTCCACGTAAAGTTGCAAGAGATTCTTCTTCTGAACCTTCAAACACACCCTGGAATCTAATCCTTATTGGTTGAACTCCAAATCCAGAATCAACAACATAATCATTTAGAGTTCTATATGTTACTTCTTCTCCCCTAATTCCTTCACCTAATCTAACATCCCCAATTTTCTTAGCAGCTCTTTCAGGAGAAATTTCAGGGGTTTTAGTAATACTTGGAAGGGGTCTCAAACCCCCATATTCTGCAAAAAGATCTCCTCCTCTAGTTGGAATATTAAAAGAATCTAAACCAAAACTATCGCCCCCTAATCTATTAGTTAACTCTCTATTATCCTGATAGGGAATAATATCAGCAAGCTTATCATAGTCCAAATATTTAGAAAATCCTCCCTTTTTAATTCTATGAATATAAATTTCTAACTCTCCCGCATTACTTGGTGTAGCAACTAATTCAGCAGCACTAAGTCCTAATAACCTCTCAGCTCTAAAATGGGTATTAGTTTTAGGATCAGCATATACTCCTAAAAATTTTGGATATCCTTCAATCACCATTTGTTTAATAACTTTTCCACTATATTTAGCAACTGCAGCAAAATAATTAGCTGGGTCTCCAAGATCTGCATCTAATTCAATAACAACCATAAATTCAGGATTAAAACGTTCTTCAGCAGGGGCTCCTTCTTTTGGAAAAGGCAAGAATGATACGGCCTCTATCCTATTCCGAATATTAGGCATTGCATCAAATCCCATTGCTGTTCGAACATTCGCATCAAGAGAATCTTCAAATTTACTAGTCCTAGTTAATAAAGGCATAGTCCAATTAACTTTCAAATCTTCACCAGGAACCATTTTTTCTGCAGGAGCTACAACTGAAATATTCATAGGAACAGGCATAACATATTGGACATCTTCAGGAAATTCAGCAGAGAAATCTATTCTTCTTGTAATACCCCTTCCTTCAACAGTTTGAGGTTCTACCCAAGTAAGACCTTCCACTTGATCCCTGTTGCCTTCAAGAGTCTTAGCTACTCTCCAAGCCCTTTCAACAGCCTTGGCTCTCTTACTCCTATCTATTCTTTCTTGTAAAGATAATACCGAGTTCATAAATCTAATAAACCAAAGAAGTTTTTAAATGTTTCTATGTATTAATCACTCTTTAATAGTATTAATCTAATATATCAACCGTTAGCTCTTCTTTCATGAAAACTAATCTGAGATATAGCCATTTTTTCTAATAAGTTCAAAGCATGATGCCTTCCTTTAGTAGCAGCAACTCTATATATAGCATCTAATTGAATTGCATCTAATTCATCTAAAACATCTCTCATCAAAAATTCAGCCCTAATTTGAGGAGGAGTTTTATTAGTAATACCATATTTTTCATATAAAACAGTTAATTTAGGATCCTCTAATTGTTTATAACCTTCAACTTCATGTGTTAACCAAGGATTCTCATCAGAATAATGAGATGCATCTTTTGAATAACCTATAGCTACCATAAACAAAAATAAAAAACAAAAGATTTAAACATTTCTATTTAAAAAAATAATAAATAATATTATAAACTTTTCTTAATAAACACCTAAATGCCTTTAGACATAGAAACTTTACTGGATATTGAAGTTGAAATAAAAGATACAGATCCAATTCTAGAGAGAATAACTAGAGATCAAATGGCAATATACTTAGAAGCAAATAACTTTGAATATGTAACAAGAGAGGAAAGTTTAGATGGCTATGAACACAGAACTTTAATGGTAAGTGATGACTCTAGTGAATATAGATTTGGAACTTGGATACCTAGAACAGAAAAAGACAATGATAGAGGATGTAGAATTCAATTTATAATGGACATGCAAAGATTCTATAGATTAAAAGACAAAAAAGAAGTTTCTCAATTAAGAATATTAAATGATTTATTATAAATCAGAAATAGCATCGTCATAATACTTTCCATGCCTAACCTTAATTTTTCTTTTATGAGGAATACTTTCTCTAAAAAATCTTCTAACTGGACCAACCTCTCCATATCTAGTACTAATATATGAATTAACCATATTTGCTCTAGTACTTTCATCATCAATATCCATTAAAACATTACCCAGATTAACATCAGCACGACAAGCAAAAGAGTCAAGATTATCTAAAACTCTTAATTTTATATCCTCTTCAGAAACACTTTTACTAGCAAATTTAGCATGATAAACCAAAGCATCATATAACCTTCTCAACACCTGTGAATCTCTATTTTCATAAGAATTTTGAACTGCTAAAGCAAAATCTTCAGCTAAAAAACCACCAAGGATATGACTACCTGCATCAGCAAATCTCCTAATCCTAACAATCATAGCTTCTAAATCCATATAAATATGAATAAGACAAAAAGTTTAAAAGAATGTCTTTTCTAATAAATTTATGAAAAATATTATTTTAATAGCAGTAGCAACACTAATATTATTAAGTTGTACTACAAATTTAGCAGAAGAAGAAATGAAATCAAAAAACATCACAAAAGAGAATTTAGAAGTAGCCACATTTGCTGGAGGTTGTTTTTGGTGTATGGAATATGAGTTTGAACACCATCCAGGAATAAAAGAAGCAATATCTGGTTATATGGGAGGAAAAGAAAAAAATCCGAAATATCAGGAAGTATCATCTGGAAAAACAAGTCATTTAGAATCAATCCAAATTCATTATAATCCAAAAGAAATAAGTTATAAAGATTTATTAGAAATTTTTTGGAGACAAATAGATCCTACAGATGATGGAGGTTCTTTTGTAGATAGAGGCCCTCAATACAGATCTGCAATTTTTTATCATAATGAAGAACAAAAAACATTAGCTGAAGAATCTAAAAAAGAAATAGAAAAAAATGGAAAGTGGGACAAACCAATAGTAACAGAAATAAGAAAAGCAACAGCATTTTATCCAGCAGAGGAATATCATCAAAACTACTATAAGAAAAACCCAATAAGATACAAAATATATAGTTCAAATTCAGGAAGAGATCAATATAAAGAAGAAACATGGGGAGAAGATAAAGATTATAAACCAGTAAAAGAAAATAACGATATGCTAACAAAAGAAGAATTGAAAAAAAAATTAACTCCATTACAATATAAAGTAACACAAGAAAATGGAACAGAAATTCCATTTAACAATGAATATTGGGATAATAAAAAAGAAGGTATCTATGTAGATATAGTTTCTGGTGAACCATTATTTTCATCTAAAGATAAATATGATTCTGGTACAGGTTGGCCAAGTTTCACAAAACCATTAGAAGAGGGTAATGTAATAACAAAAATAGATTTTAAATTAATTCTTCCAAGAACAGAAGTAAGAAGCAAAAAAGCTAATTCACATTTAGGCCATGTATTAAATGATGGTCCAGAACCTACAGGAAAAAGATATTGTATGAACTCAGCAGCATTAAGATTTATTCCAAAAGAAAATTTAAAAAAAGAAGGTTATGCTGAATACTTAAAATTATTTAAAAAATGAGATAAGAACAATTAGTAGAAATATTAAAAGGAAATCTTGCTTTCACATACAAATACTAGATAACAAATTAGAAAAAGACTATAAAATATACAAAAAAATAGCTAGTATTTAATCACCAAGATGTTTATTCATTTCTAAACATTCTTCTTCCAATTCTTTAAAATATACAACTTCAATACCTGCTTGTTCTAACAATTCATGTCCTTTACAATCCGCCACAAAGTGGATAGGTTCTTTCAGACCATAAACAACCTTCTTAGCACCAGAATCTATAATATGTTGAGTACAGGATTTAGGCCTAGATTTCCTAACACTACAAGGTTCCATTGTTGAATAAATAACACAATCCTTAGCTTTTCCATTTAATTTTGCTAAAGCACCTTCTTCAGCATGAACTTTGTCATCAACTTCCCTACTATAACACCTAGCAATAATCTCTCCAGAAACATTAACAATTACACAACCAACAGAGTAAGCTGTCTCAGAAGGAGGACATTTTTTAGCTTCCTCAATTGCAAGTTTCATGTAAAATTTATCGTCCATTAATTAGCCTCAATTTCAACAATTTTAATCTCAAATATCAAAGTCTTTCCAGCTAAAGGATGATTCATATCTATAGTTACTTCAATATCATTAACTTCTGTAATCATAGCAGGAATTTGCACCCCATTAGGCATTTGAATAGATAACATCATCCCAGCATTTAATTCTTTATCTTTAGGCAAATCATTTCTAGGAACCTTTTGAATTAAATCTTCTTTAGGTTCACCATATCCTTCTTCAGATTTTATTTTAATTTCTTTCTTATCACCTTTATTCATACCAACAACAGCCTCATCAAAGCCTTTAATTAATTGACCAGCACCAACCTCAAATTCTAAGGGTTTACCATGATTTTCAGAACTATCAAAAATTTCTCCATCCTCTAATTTTCCAACATACTCAACTTTAACCTTATCTCCTTTCTTTATTGTCATTATTTAACCCCCTAAAACAAGCAAGAACTTGTTATTAATCGTAAAAAACAAAATTATTTAAGTGTTTTGATAAAATCTAAGCTGCTCTTTTAAACTTAAATCCTTTATGAATACTAACTAAACGTCCGTAAATCATTGTTCCAATAGAAGAACCACAATCAATTTCTCTAAAAGCTTCAGCAAAATTTATACCCTCAACAGGAATCTTATAATTTCCATAAACTTTTTCTAATTCAGATTCAATCAAACCAGTTTTAACTCTTTCTCTTAAAGAAGTATAAACATCCGAATCTAATCTAGTTTCTAATAACTTCAATTCTCTCAATTCATTCCCACTTAATTCATATCTTCTCTTTGTTAAATCATCTGCCCTTCTCCAATTATCAGCATCCTGAGTATGTAATTTAACCAATTCATCCATAGTTAATTTATGCAATTTTCTGTAAGCCCTATCTTCACCAATCTCTTTTAACCAATTCTTATAAGAATCCACAACCCTTTGATCAACAGCAGTATCAACATACTCAAAATTTTTAGGTAAAGAAAATCCAGAGATTATAACTATTCTTTGATAATATTGCATTGCCATATTTGTACCATCTTTCAAACCATCAATAAGTTCACCTAACCCAAGATCTCCAATAACTGGAAATATAGAAGGATGAATTCCTTGTCTCTCTGCTTCTCTAACCATAGTAAAATAAAATTCTCTTAAAACTCTTTCATCTACAATATCAATAGTAGGCAACAATAACCTAGAATTCTCAGCAATCATAAAAAAATAAATAAATTTTAATTTTTAAAGTTTTATATAATAAAAAACAACTATCTTGGTTCTGGTATATTATCAAATGCCTCTTTAGCAGTTTCAAGTAACCTTTCACGCATTGGAACAAAAATTGGGGTCCTAGCAATAGAAAGAACGCATGAAGTAAAACAACCATCATAATTACTTACAAGTTCAGCATTTAAAAAAGGATAAACTTTAAAACAGATATTAGAATAGTGGTCCCTCAAATTTAATACTCTCTCATGGTCATTAGCTTGAGCTGCTGCATATATCCCATTCAAAGTAACATAAAGATCTTTAACATTTATCATAGAATACAAAAAATAGTAAGTATTAAAAATTTAACTAGAGTTTTCTTTATAATATTTACATTCATTTTTTAAAGGACATCCGTTACAAGAAGGTTTTTTCTTACAATATCTTTTAGCATGTTCTACTAATAAAGCATGATACTCATTAAAAAATTCTGAATTTTCTTCCAAATTATCATGAAATAATTTTTGTAATTCTATATAATCAACATTTTCTTTACATAAACCAATCCTAGAAAAAATTCTTTTAGTATAAGCATCAACAACAAAATAAGGTTTTTTATGTGCATATAATAAAATAGAATCAACAGTTTCATTTCCAATTCCCCAAACTGAAAGTAGATTATCTCTACTAACTTCTTTTCCAGAATCTAAGAATTTAATAAATTCTTTAACTTTCTTAGCCTTTTGATTATTATAACCACTACTCTTAATTAAAAAAGCTAATTCTTCAATAGAAAGGTCTCTCAATTTATTAATGTTTAAACAATTGTTTTTTCTAAGGTTATTTAAAGAAATTTCAACATTTTTCCATGAAGTATTTTGGGTTAATATGGCACCCAAACAAATTTCAAACTTAGATTTATCATCTAAATTAGATAGTTTATTTTTAGTATTATATATCCCTCCTAAAGGCCACCAACCTTGTTCACCATATTCTTTTAATAAAATATTATAGATTAATCTTAACTTATTCATAAAATAAACATAATATTTGTAGATATTAAAAGACTTCCGATTATAGAACAAAAATCTTTTTAAAGGCTGTAAAAGCACTAATTTAATGCCTAAGAAAAAAGAATTAGATATAAAGGATCAAATAAAACTAGCAGTTGAAACATATAATAAAATAGCGCACTTATACAAAGAGAAAAAAGAAGATAAAATAATGCAATTTCAATTAGCAAAATTTGTTTCTATGCTTCCAAAAAAGGGAAAAGTTATGGATGCAGGATCTGGTTGTGGAAGAGATTCAGCTTATTTAAAAGAAGATAATCTAGAAGTTATATCTATAGATCTATCAGATGGAATGATAAATGAAGCAAAAAAATTAGGAGTTGAAACTAAAAAAGAAGATTTACTAAAAATAAAAAATAAAGAAGAGTTTGATGGTATATGGTGTATGGCAACTTTAGCAGACGTTCCTAAAAAAGATGCATCAAAATTAATAAAAAATTTCTATAACTCATTAAAAGAAAAAGGAGTAATTTATTTAGCAGTAAAAGAAGGAGATGGAGAAAATATAATTGAAAAAAAAGAATATAATAATCATCCAAGATTTTATGCTTTATATAAAGAAGAAGAATTAAGAAATTTATTAGAAGAAAATAAATTCTCAATAATAGAGATAATTCATGGAAATGATGAAGGAACTAAATGGTTAGAGGTTTTCGCTATAAAAAAATGACAATATATTATATACCAAAAATGCCTCTTGGAGACATTGTCTATAATGCAAATACAGATGATGCAATAGCATTTGCTGATGGTTCAAAACCAATAGTATTAAAAATGAAACCAGAATATAGAAACGAAGTTCCAATTACTGCTAAGGAACTAAGTATGTCAGCTGAAGATTTTGGTGAACTATTAAGACAATCTTCAAGATGGTTCTCTAGCCAAAGTGAAGTAGAAAGAATAATCGCTAAACATAATATAGAAACTCACGAACAAGAAAAAGATTAGTTATAAAAAATAATCAAGGTTTTGGTATTTGAGAAAACAAAATTTCAGCTTCATTAATAAATTCTTCATACATATTTTCAAGTAAACCAAGAGAGAGGCCACAAGAGCTTCTGCAATTATCATAAGTTTGACGCAACTTAGGGTCTAATTTTGGATAAACACTTATTGTATAATTATCATAAATTTTATTCAATCTATTAAATTCATCTTTATCTTTTTTCTTCGCAGCATTAATCATTTTTCTCAATATTTTATACATCTCTCTTAAATCAGAAACAAAAGCTTCATTTTCAGATTTACTCACCTTTTTCTTAACCATAATAAAAATAAAATTAATGAATATATAAATATAATAGATAAACTAAAATTACAAAAAATGAATCTTAGAATTTTTATATTTAAATTTATGATGTAATATAAAGTATAATAACAAGATCCCAGAGATTAAAAATATGACAAATGTTCCCAAAAAAACTTTCCTAAAATCTACAATATCTCCTCCAACTAAACCCAACATTAATGGAGCAACAATACCGCCGCAATCATAAAGCGTTCCAGAAAAACCAAAACTTTCTGCTCTTAGACCCTTTTTTATATTAGCCCTGACATAAGCATCAAAAGGAATAAAGGTGAATACTGAACCCAAAGAAACAAATAAAAAAGTAAAAGTTAATTCCCAAAGGCTAGATGAAGAAAAAAATATAAAATACAAATGAGCAAAAAGAATCATGATAATACCAAAGATTACAATTAACCTCCACCCAACCTTATCTGTTAAATAACCAACAAAATAAGAAAAAAAGAGATATGGAAAAGTAGTAAGAGATAAAATCAAGCCACCCAAAATAACATTAGCACCTATAGAAGCCATATAAATAGGTTCAGCAGTCCACATAGTATATTCATAAAACCCAAATGCAAAACTAAAAAATGTAAAAGCAAAAAAAAGTAATTTCAAATGGGAAATAGCAGATAATTCCTTAAGATATAAACGATCATGATTAAGTATTCTAACACTTTTAAAAAGATCTAAGAATTTAAAGTTCTTTTTTTCAGGATAATTTAATATAACCCAAAGCAGAATTAAAAATATTATAAAGAGAGTTATTTTAACAAAGGAGGATACATCTAAAAAATACAAAATAATTCCTCCAAATATAGAACCAAGTGCCCAACCTAAAGCATTAAACGTTGAATAAATGCCCGCAACCTCTCCTCCAAGATTAGATTTACTTAAGTCCATTACTGTATTAAAAGAACCTACAGAGATTAAAGTAGAACCACAACCCAACAAACACATAAAAATAAATAATCCAAAAGAAGACTTAAAAAATAATAATACTACTAAACTTAAGATAAAAATTAGAACACCTAAAATGAATGTAAACTTTCTATTAATTTTATCAGCTAAATCCCCAGCAGGCAATTGTGTTAAAAATGAAGAGACTCCATAAGAAGCTAATATAATACCTGCAACTTCCAAACCCACGGACTTTTCAAGGTAAGGAGGTAAGATATACCATATTATACCTTCAACCAATACTAACATAAACAAAATAAAAGAAAGTTGTAAAATACCCGAAGATAAAGAGCGAAATAAATACCAATGCTTAAATAACATAATGATAAAAAATTAGTCATTTTTAAAAAGGTTTTTAGTGCCTTAATAGTAAAAATATTAAAATTTATGTGGAATAAGTAGTTTATAATATGGAACAATATCAGGATCATACTGATGGATAGATTGTCTCTTGCCTCTTCTAAGATACATTAAATCTTTAGGCCCGCATTTAACAAGATAACATTTTCTAGTTTGAGTTGGACAGTAAAATAAACTACCATTATCACTAACAAGAAAACTATCACCTGTCTCTAAATGTTTCTTTATAGTCTTCCCATCTTCAGATTTATAAACAAAGTGTTTATCATCACAAGGATATTTATTTTTATTATTAAAAGCTAAAGATCTAGGACTATAAAGATTTAAAGACAAAGCTAAAGCCAATATCAATTCCAATTTTTTAGTCATTTTGCAAACTGCATAACCACTATTTTTTAAATTATTTGATTACTCCCAAAAGACAATATAAAGATAAAGAATAAAATATACAATTAAAAATATCTTATATAAAGAGGATATTAAAAGATATCACAATAATTTCAAATCTTTAACAACTTGATCAATTTTCTCATCTTTATCAGGACCAATAGCCATACAAGTTATAGTGCCCGGTTCTACCACTGTATGTCCAGCATCAGTTATCATAGCAGTTACTAAACCTGAATCCTTAGCCATTTGATTGTATTTGTTAAGTTCTTTTAAATTTTCAACTTTTAAAACTATTTTAGGCATCCCATTATTTCGCCATTCTTTAACTTTATCCTTATCACTCCTTAAAACAGCTTCAACAGCAGCATGACTACATTGAGCAGCTAATTTCCCTTTGGGTAACTTTAAATCTTTTCTTACTAAGATTACTTGTTTCATTTAGAAATAACCTCAACATATTCCAACCCTCTAAAATCATTATCAGCAGTAACAAACTTAGCACCTGTAATTAAAGAAGAAGCATAAATTAAGGAATCCATTGAAGACAATTTTTTTTCAATAGAAACTTCGACAGCCTTATTAACAATAGCTTCATCTAGGTTAATTACTATCGAAGTCTTCTTTATCAAGTCTATAGAATTAAAAATCTTATTAGAATCAAAACCTTCTTTCTCTAACTTTCTCTTAACTTCAAAAATTGTTAAGATAGAAGAAAAAATCAGATCCTCTTCTTCAAAAAGGATAGAAATTTTTTCATTAGCTTCAAAAAGATGAGCCAACCATATAGAGGAATCCATAAATTTCATGTTAAAACCTATCCTTTTTATCTCTTAAATCTTTCATAATAAATTTCATATTTTTTTTACCTAAATAACCCCGAAATGATTTAGCATAATCTTTCATTTTCATAAAATTCCTTATAACCTCATCATAAGTCTGAGCCTTAGTTTGTTCTTTATATTTCTTCAATAATTCCAAAGTATCATCACTTATCTGTATCGTAGTTGTCATATAAATATAGTACTATAGGGCTATATAAATTTAACTATAAATTGATTAAAAAATAGATTAAACTAATTTCTTTAAATCTTGAACCATCTCATTTACTAAATCAAAACCCTTTTGCCAAAACTTTTCATCTTCAACATCAATCCCAACCTCTTTTAAAATTTTAGAAGGTTTTTCAGAGCCACCATATTCAAGTATCTTCAAATATTTAGGAATAAAACTTTCACCTTCTTCTTTATACTTCTCATATAAAGCTAATACTAATAGATTACCAAAAGCATAAGAATAACAATAAAAAGGACTATGATAAATATGTGGAATACCTATCCACTCATTCTTAAATCCTTCATCAATATCCATAGAATCTCCAAACTGTTCTTTTAGATTATCTAAATATGCATTCTGCAATTCATGCAATCCTGCTCCATTCTTAATCATTTCATGAGCTTGTTTTTCAAATATAATAAAATAAATCTGTCTTCCAATAGTGGCATAAGTATCATCCAATTTATTAACCAATAAACTCTTTTTCATTTCATTATCTTTAACTTCTTTCATTAATTTCTCAAATAATAACATCTCCCCAAAAACAGAAGCAGTTTCAGCTAAAACTAAAGGGGGATGACATGTTAAAGGACTATGCTGCCCAGATAATAAATCATGAACTCCATGCCCAAATTCATGGGCAATTGTAAAAACACTCCTCAATTCCCCAGTATGATTAAGCAAAACATAAGGCACTATTCCAGGACCAATATCCATACAATAAGCACCAGTCATTTTATTTTTTCTAATCTCATAATCAACATGATCACTCTCAACAATCTTCTTAGCTAATTCCAAAATTTTAGGAGAATAATCTTGATACGCTTCAAAAACAATCTTCAAAGATTCTTCATAAGTATACTCTTTCTCTTTTTTCCCATAGGGAGCATAAAGATCCCACCTTCTAAGTTTTTTTATATTACATAATTTAGATTTTAATTTAAAATAATCCTGAAAAACTTTTTTGTTTTTTCTACAAACATTAATCAAAGCATCTATAGCTTCATCTGATACTCCATTACCTAAGTTCCTAATACTAATTGGTTCTTTATAACCTCTAACTTCCACACCCTCATTTCTCCAATCTAAAATTAAATTTCTATAAATTTCATTTAAAACATCATCATGTTGAGCATAAACCTTTTGTACAGCTAAATAAGCATCTCTTCTAACATCTGCTCTTTCATCCTTAACATATTTTGTAATTTCTCCTCTAGTCAAAAACATTTTTTTACCATCTACTTCTAACTCATAATTAAAAGCATTAGTTATAGTATCATAAATCTTAATTAAAGCTTGACTTCCAGTAACATCTTTAATATTCAAAATCTTTTCTTCAGCTTCACTTAAAGTATATTTTTTCATCTCTCTAATTTTTTCAAATAAATAATGATACTCCTTATCAACCCCAGAAATCAACCTATTAGCATTTTTATCATCTAATTGTTTAAACCATAAAGAAAAAAACATAATTCTATTATTAACATCAACACTTAATTTTTCAACTTTACTTCTATAACTTTTAGCTTCTTGATTACTTGTATCTTCAGAAAACCATAAATATCCATAATCACCAATTCTAGAGAGTAACATAGTAATTTGCTCATTAACTTTAATTATTTTATTAAAATCTTCAATTTTAAAATCAGGTTTTAATTTAGATTTATAAGATTCAATCAACTTAACATTCTTTTCTAAATCATCTAAAAATTGTTTATATTCTTTAGAATCAAGTTTTGGTAAACAATCTGATTTATCCCATGTTTTTATAGAAACAGTTTTACTTCGAGATTTCTTAATCACCATAAAAATTAGAACCAATACCTAATATAAAAATTTATCTATAAATTATAATAATTCATGTTTAAGTTTTAATTTAACAATATTTTGTTCTCTAATAGTATTAAATTCTTCTTCAGGTCTAGCCTGTTCTTTTACTTTTAAATATAAGTTATTAAGGGAATCATATAAATTCTTATTGTCACAAGAATAATCCTTCCTAGAATTGCCTGTAGAACCTGATTCTGTTTTAGTTTCAGTAACAGAAAGTTCACAAAAATTAACTACAGAACCCAAGTCCGCAACATAATCATCAGCTGAAAGTGTAATATTTATTTGATCAGTATAAAAACTAGAATATTCATCTCCAGATTCAGAAACAGTCTTAGAAAAAACCAAAGACAAAAGATAATTACTTCCAACATAAAGAAATTTAGAAACACGTTTATTACCTCCATTTAAAAATTCACCAAAATGTTCTTCAGTATTTCCAGAATTATACCAAATACCTTCGCCAGCACCAGAGACAATTTTTTCCAAAAGTCCTACTTCATCAGACATGAAATAAAAAAACTGGAAAAAGTTTAAAAATTTATCTAATAATAGAATACTCTTTCCATAATTCAGGATTCTGCCTCAAAAATACTAACCCATGGCCAATTTCTGAATCCGAATACTTATCAAAAAATTCATTAAAACTTAACCATTCAAGTTTATCAAATTCATTAGGATCATTAATACAAACATTTCCCTCTAAGATATTACAAACAATAAAATGCAGTCTAACTTTAAACTCATTTAATTCTTTAACGCCTATAATTTTCTCAACTTTAATTTTAACTCCTAATTCTTCTAAAGCTTCTCTAACACAAGTTTCAAAGACATCCTCAAATTCTTCCCTAGTCCCAGAAGGAAAAGCCCAGATTCCAGGCAAAGTCTTTTTATTCATAGATCTTCTAACAAACAAGAACTTATTATCATCTCTAATTAACAAAGCAGCATGATCTTTCATAATCCTAAGAAATAAAAGAAGTTTATAAAATTATTTAGGAACAGAAATGTCTTTATTTCTCAAATCTATGATATAACTATCACTTCCATTTTCACAATTTCCCCAATCAGAAGCAAATATTACAAAACTTCCATCTTGAGAAATACTAGGATGTGCTTGATGGTAATAATCACATGCTGTACTTCTTATGTGAGATAATCTTCTAACCATAGCATTTGAATTTTCTCTATTATCCTGGGCAGTTCCAGAAGTATAAACTAAATAAACTTCATCACTAAAAGGTTCGTCTCCAGGTTTTCCATTTTCTCCATATCCTCCAGAAACAACACATATCCCTTTAGGACCTTTACATGAAAGATGGTCCATATGGTACCAACCCGGACTCAATATTATTTTTCCATATGCAGTTTCAGGAGCAGAGAAACCAGTTCTTCCAGGAAACTCAGTTAAAGTAATGAGTAGATCATTACTAAAACTAGTAGTAACATAAATTTCTTTTCCATTTTCATCTATTCCAGTATCACTATGTCCTCTATGGCTAGCTACATGTCCCAAATAGTCTCCTTCTTCAATATCAAAAACTTCTACACCTTCACATACACCCAAACCATCTCTATTCCATTGAACAACTAAATAATTTCCCAAAGGAGAAGCAGCTACCCAATTAGGTTCATATTGAGAAGCCTCTAAACAACTACCACTATTTCTACCAAATCCACCACTATTAGTTAAAACAGCACCAATCTTTTTGCTTTCTAAATTAAAAGCAACTATATCCCTAGTTCTATCAGACCTTTCCAAATAAGCAGCCAACCACTTTCCATCTCTAGATAATTCTTCCCATGAATTACTTCCAGCAACTCTTTCATATTCTGATGGAAAAGTAAATATATTTTCTGTAACACCAGTTCGAACATTAGTCTTTTGTAAAACAACTAAAACATTCCCATTACTAGATGCATCTCCATTTTCATCAAAGTGAATCATTTCATCTGGATTAATAGGATTCCATCTGGGAGCATTAACAGGAAAATTAAAAGAATAAACTTTCGCTAAAGTGTTTACATCATAAACAGCAAGACCTTCTGCAGTATTTAACAAAACTAAAGAACTCTCCTTATTAAAAGCTTGTAACTGAGAATATTCGTGTCTGAATAATTCTCCAGGATTAGCATCACCTAATCTAATTAAAGTAGTCCCAAAAGTAGAATCTTGAAAAGGCTTTCCAACTTCTTGTAAAGGAATATTGCTAAGAGGTAAGACAACATTAACATCAGTTAATCCCACAGAAACACCATTAGAATTAGGATTTACCAATTGAATTTGATTATTTATATTTGACTTCTTATTCTCAACAATATTTTTAGGTTGAACAGTTTTTTTAGCATCGATCACTTTATTTTCTGCAATTTTATCAGTTGATTTTTTTTCATCAATAACTCCAGAATCTTTTTCTACACCTTTATCTGTACAACCGAGAATAAGAATTGATACAATTAATAAACTATAAATTAAAAATTTACACCTCATAAAAATACTAATGATTAAGTATTTTTATACTTTTCCAATCAACAGGGGTTGGTGCGAAATAGAGCAGATATACTTAGAAAAACTATTTATTGTCTTAGTTTTCTTAGAAAAACCATCAAATTAATTAAAATTAGCTAATCTTTCAATTCATAGATTAGTTTCGCACCAACCCCCAATCAACAATTAAATTTATAAAACACAAGTAAACTCAGAATTATATGAAACAAGGATCATTCAGAACCAATACTTGTGGAGAATTAACAGATAAGGATTTAAAAAAAGAAGTAAAACTATGCGGATGGGTTTCTTCAAGAAGAGACCATGGCGGAATAATCTTTATAGATTTAAGGGATAGATATGGTTTCACTCAAATAGTTCTAGATCCAAAAGAAATTCCAGAAGCAAATAATCTAAGAAGAGAGTGGTGTATAAAAATTGAAGGTAAAATTAGAGCAAGACCAAAAGGAATGGAGAATCTTAAATTAAAAACTGGAAAAATAGAAGTAGAAGTAAGTTTATTAGAAATTCTAAATGAATCAGAAACTCCTCCTTTTGAAATTGATGATAGAATAGAAACAAACGAAGAATTGAGATTAAAATACAGATACTTAGATTTAAGAAAACCAATAATGCAAGAAAGATTATTAATAAGACATAAAGTTGCACAGGCAGCAAGAGAGTATTTATCTTCACAAAACTTTTTAGAGATAGAAACACCAATGTTAGTTAAACCAACTCCAGAAGGTGCACGTGATTACTTAGTTCCAAGCAGAGTAAACATAGGTAAATTCTACGCTTTACCTCAGAGCCCTCAGTTATATAAACAACTTTTAATGGTTGCAGGTTGCGATAGATACTTTCAATTAGCTAGATGTCTAAGAGACGAAGATCTAAGAGCAGATAGGCAACCAGAACATACTCAAATAGATATAGAAATGAGTTTTGTTGAAGAAGAGGATGTATTCACAGCTGTAGAAGGTTTAATGGAATCCATATTCAAAGTCCAAGATATAAAAATAAAAAAACCCTTTCCAAGAATCCCCTATAAAGAAGCTATGGAAAAATATGGTTCTGATAAACCAGATTTAAGATTTGACCTTGAATTTTTAGACGTTACTGAAATAGTTAAAAACTCAGAATTTGAAGTATTCAAATCAGTTATAAATAAAAAAGGAGTTGTAAAATGTTTAAATGCTGTAGGATGTTCAAATTTCTCAAGAAATGATATTGATTTATTAATAGAATTAGCAAAAGTACATCATGCAAAAGGGATGGCATGGGCTAAAGTAGAAAAAGGAAAATTAGAAAGTTCCATAACAAAATACCTAAAAGAAGATATTCAAAAAAAATTAATCAAAGAAACAAAAGCTAAGGATGGAGATTTATTATTATTTGTAGCAGATGAATTTAAGATAGCATGTACTTCTTTAGGGCAAGTAAGATTAGCAATAGCTGAAAAATTAAATATAATCCCAAAAGATGAATACAAATTCTGTTGGATAGTAGACTTCCCATTATTCGCTTGGAATGAAGAAGAACAAAAATGGGAGCCAGAACACCATCCATTCTGTATGCCAAAAAAGGAACATATTGTCTTATTGGATAAAGATCCTGGAAAAGTAAATGCTACTCTATATGATCTAGTATTAAACGGTGTTGAATTATGTTCAGGTAGCCTTCGTATAAACAAACCAGAAATACAAAGGAAAATATTCTCAATTATAGGAATGGATGAAAAAGAAGCAGAAAAAAAATTCGGATTCTTACTAGAAGCCTATAAATATGGAGGCCCACCACATGGCGGTGTTGGAATAGGTGTAGATAGATTAGTAACAATATTAGTAGGACTAAAAGATATAAGAGAAGTAATAGCATTCCCAAAAAACAAAGAAGCCCAATGTCCAATGGATGGATCTCCAGGTGACATAGATGAAAAACAATTAAAAGAGTTACATATAAAATTAGATGTAATTAAGAAAAAGTAATTATACATTTAACTAATTTTATCCCGCACAGAGTGAAATGTTCTGGATTTTATTTCAAGTTTTGTATCTATCAGAAATTTTTTCAATAATATCTTTTAACAAAACAAGTCGATTCAGTAATTCATTGTATTTTTTTTCACCCAACAATTTTTTCATTGTTTTCTCATTTTTTTTAACTCGTTCTATTCTTTTAGTTATCCATCTTAAGTCTCCTTCAACATCTTTTAGTTTTGAGAAATCTTCAAACATCCGAACATAATATAGCTGCCCTGATCTTAGTATTGTTTCGAATCTGCTATACTTCCTATCAAAATTAATTACTTCTTCAAAAAACTCAGATAAACTACTAGACAATTTTTCTAATTCTGGGTTTTTTTTAGCTTCAATATTAGGTGATAATTTTTCTCCTTGAATTTCATCAATAAATGCAAGCAATTCTCTTATACTTCTTACAAACTCATTGTAACCCTCTTCCCCAAATAACTTCAAAGAAATTTCTCTATGTCTTCCTCTTATTTGATATAAAAGTTCCTCAAGATAAATTTTATGTTGTGCAAGCTCTTTTTGATTGTTGTTTCCAATTTCTAGATATTTTTTAATTGCTTCTAATTCTGGAAGTATTACATTATCTAACCATCGTGCTTGAGATTCAAGTTGAGCTTGTTCCTCTTCAATTCTTAAAACATTTTCTCTTGCTCTATCTTCAATACTTTGGGGTTTGTAATAAACGCTTTCCATAATTTCTGCTTTTCTACTTTCAACTTCTGCTCTTGCTTCTTTTACACTAGACAAAGCTGCAACAGAAATAGAGATTGCGAGGAGAATAGACTTTAAGATAAATTTTGAAGTCATAAAATAATCAAAATAAAGAATTATTTAAAGTTTGTTTATTAAGAAATCAACAGTTATTAACTTTTTTTCCAAACAAATATTTAAAATTTTTTAAAAAAATAAACATAACCTAGAGTTATAATTAAAAAAGTTTAAATAATTTTCATTATGAACCAATCTATGTCATCAGATTCAAACATATTTAATGAAAATAATAATTCTCCTGGAGTAACATTTGTAGGATTTGAACCAACAAGAATTAAAAAAGACTCTAAAGCTGGATACAATTACATCAGGGATGAAGTTCTTCCTTGGTATGAAAAAGTAAAAGCTGCAATTTATCGTTCAAATAAGGAAGATGTAAAAATAGGAAGAAGATCTGAAAAATTAAATCAAAGTTTACCAAAACCAAATTTAGAATTAGAAGGAAGAGTAATAACCGAATCAGAATATTTAGGAACAAAAGATTTTATGCCATCTACTCCTAGCAAAGGAATAGTTGAAGGATGTAGTTATGAATCAACAGAAAGACAAACAAAAACAGAAGATTTATCACAAAAAGTAAATGTAGGAT
Source organism: Candidatus Woesearchaeota archaeon (assembly GCA_018302545.1). Taxonomy (GTDB): domain Archaea; phylum Nanobdellota; class Nanobdellia; order SCGC-AAA011-G17; family GW2011-AR18; genus JAGVZM01. The sequence continues at coordinate 22,168 of JAGVZM010000001.1, forward strand.
ATAGAAAAGCACTAGAAAGAAGGTCCTCTTATGAGAGAACTTCAATAGCTCCATTAAATTCAGGTGAAAGATCTTATTCAATGTCAAATATGAAAATATCAATAGCAAAAAGAGATGAAACATTAGGAGAAAAAGTATCTAGAAAAATAGGTAATTTATTTAGAAAAGCATCTAATTATTTAGGTTTAAACCAAGAAGCTTATGCCAATTGAGTATTATTAACAGGTTGAAGTACTGTAACAGAAGCATCAAAACTACGTTCTGCAGATTTTGAAGCACCCCTTTTTAAAGATTCAATTGCGTTACTAACCATATCCTCTTTAGAAACTCCAGTAGCTGATTGCAACTTTAAAGAGGTCATAACAAGCTCATCACCATAAAATCCAGTTTGTTTATCCACTTCTTCTATAGCATCTACTAGTCTTCTAGATTGATCCAAACTTAGTCCAGCTTCAGCATATCCTAAAACATTTCCACCCCATCTTGGAACATTATAACCTTTATTTATAGAATCTATAGTATAACCTGCAAATTTCCAGCTTTCCTGAGGATTATTCATAGCTCCAGAAGCAGCTGCATCTAAAGCAAAACCAATAACTTTAACAAAATCCTTTTTATATTTAGGATTATTTTCAAAAAACTCAACACTAGGCCTAACATGCGTTTCTAAACTTAATAAATTTCTAGTGTCCTCTAAATCCATTCCTTTCCTAGCAGCCCTATTTATAGTATAAAAATAAGCAGGAACAAAAGTAGAAGTTGCATCTCTTAAACTAAAAGACTGTATAGATCTTGCATAAATCCTAGAAAAATCATCACCAAAATTATCTGGTAATTCAAGTCCTGATTTACCAACTAAAATATCAGAAGCTTTTCTAACATTCTCACCATTCGCATTTCTATACTCAGGATTTTCAAAAACATCTAAAGCATCACCAAAAGTAATAGCCTCGTCTAAGTTCATATCAAAATCAGTCATTCCAATACCAACACCCATACCAAAGTTCCTTCTAGAATGGACAGATTTCTTCTCTTTATCTTTAGCAATTTCAGAATAAACAAAAGAGTTTTCAAGATTACCACCTAAATCTAAAAATGCATATTGAAAGTCATGAGCATAATCTAATGCAGACTCAACACCTTCTAAATTTCTAGTATTATTTAACTTTAATAAATATAAAACTCTTTGATCCTGAGTTAAATTAGCTAAAGCATGTCCTATATCTTTAACAAAAGCACAAACATCTTCAGAATCTTCCCCCCTATCAGAATAATCTTTAGCAACACTAGAAACTAATTCTGCAACCTCAAGAAAAACTGATTTATCTTGTTCTATTAAATCAACCAAAGAACCCTTTTCATCTGAAAGAAAAGACCTGAAACCAGCTGTCTTTTTCTTATTTTCTCTTAAAGCATTCAAATAACAATTCATTGCTTGATGATATAAATTTGCATGACTATCTTCACGATCTATCCCATTATACCTATTTTGATTTAAATCTGCTTCACTTCTAAGTTTTTTTCTAACATTCTCTTCATCAGCCTTTAATTTTAAATTAACAACATAAGGTTCTAATACTTCAACCATCTCGCTAGTTTTAGCATCTAAAATATCAGCCATCTTCTTAACTTCTCCAACAGTCAAAAAATTAGGATGAATAATATGACTAGAAGAAGTATCAAAAACTCTTCCAAAAATAGAATCTAAACTACTATCAACTCCTGAATAAGGAGTTTCATCTAATTTAACAAGTTTATGTTCACTTTCTTTATAACCAGGAAGTCTACGGTCAATTTGATCCATTACCCATTTAATTCCATAAACAGCAGCTTTAGAACCTGCAACAGCAGTTTCACAAAAACCATAATAAATACCAGCAGTTAAACCAACAACAGTTTCTGGCACATCTTCCAATCCCTTATCAGAACCAATTCCAATAGTAGCAAAAAGATCAAAATTAGGATCTTCAACTCTTATTAAAGAAGTATCCAATAGACCAACCAATCCAGATCTAAAATCATCAGCAATTGGTCTTGATCTAGAAATCTCGTCAATAACACTAGCTAATATACCTTTAATTTTATGATCTACAATCCTTTCATAATAGGGAGAAAGAGATTTATCCCTAGCATTAAACCCTAAATCTAAAACAATTTGAGTATCGTCTAAATGCATCTTATTAACCTCTGATAAAACAACCTTAAAAGGTTTATAAAGTTTACTATTTTTAACTACTTTTAGGTAACAAATAAAAAAATAAAAGATTTAATAAGGAGCTAATTAAAAATAAATTATGAATTCAAGAGAAGTACCAAAATCATTAAAAAATTGGTTTTTAGCACATTTTATAGCTGACTTAATATTTGCAATTCCACTTTTCCTATTTCCAGAATTTACATTAGGTTTATTCAAAATTACAAGCTTAGATCCAGCTACTACTCGTCTGGTAGCAGCAGCATTAATAGGAATAGGCGGAGCTTCATTATTTTCCTACAATAAAAACAAAGAAAGTTATAATATCTTATTAACTCTAAAAATCTTATGGTCTATTACAGCAATATTAGGATTAATAGTTTCAATAATTTTAGGTGAATCCCCAAGTTCATTATGGATTGTAGTATTAATATTCAGTATTTTCTCAATAACATGGATATATTATAAGATTAAATTAAAATGAATAAAAATTCTAAATTATTAAAGATAATAGAATCTACTTCATTAATTATAGCAGGAATTCTATTAATATATTTAACAAGTTTAATATTTCCACAAATAAAAAATAATATACTAACTTTTATTATTATAATGATTATAGGAATTATATCAATAGATTTTATTAGTGGTTTAGTACATTGGTTTTGCGACACTTGGGGAAATAGAAAGTGGTTTTTTATAAAACCATTTATAGAACATCACAAAAATCAAAAAGAGATATGTAAACATAGTTTTACACAAATAAATGGAAACAATGCAATGATAATAATTCCATTTCTATTCTTAGCAATTTTCATAAACAATAAAGATAAGGTAAACTTCATAATTAGTTCTTTAATTTGGATAATGTCAATATTCGGATTAATAACTAATCAAATTCATAAGTGGGCACATATGGACAAAATACCAAAAACCATAAAAATTTTACAAAAAGTAGGGATAATTATTTCCCCTAAAAAACACAATATACACCATCGAGATAAACACGACAAACATTATTCAATAACAAATGGATTAACTAATAAATTACTAGATAAAATAAGGTTTTATAAACTTCTAGAAAGAATAATCACAAAATTAACTGGAATAAATCCAAGAAGGTAATTAAAGTTTAGAATTCACATATAAACCTAAAACATAACTCAAAGCATGACTTCCTCTTAAGGGTTTTTTCAATTCTGGAGTTAATCTAAAACAGTAATTGAGTTTGTCTCTAGTCTCTTGGCTTAATCCAAATTTATCATCCCCAAAAACAAAAGCAATTTTATTTTTACCTAAATCTAATTGTTTTAAAACCTTATTCAAATCCTTTTCATTATTTAATGCATGTTTGCTAAATCCAATTAAGCTATATTCACTAGGAAGTTTTTCAAAAATCTTAAGAGTCATTTTTTCATAATCTATTCCCTTAGTTTCCTCTTTTGCTTTTTTCAAAATTTTTTCAAAATTAGGCTTGTTATTAGTAACAACATATAAAGGTAATTTAAAAATCCAACATAATCTTAAAAAATCACTAACCTCAAGAACTAAAGTTGGATTCTCAATAACAACAGCAAACTTACTTAAATCAACATTTAAAGGATTTCCTACTAAATCCCATAAATTATTATTAGAGTAAGATAACCTATACTTCAGATCTTTATCAAACTTTTTAATTTCTAAATAAATAATATCTCCATTTTCATCAAAACCTAAACCTTCATGTTTAAGATAAGGATTTATATGTCTATAAAGAGATTTAGCAGAAATTTTAGTTTTATTATGAAATTTATTTTCAACTCTATAACTTTTAACATTAAATTTTTGGCATAAACTTAAACAATCTTCTTTCAAATCTTTAAAACTAAAGGCTTTCCAATCATTTTTAAAAAGTATAGTAATCTTAGAAATTTCCTGAAAATCCATAAATTCCTCAACTAATAAATTTGCATCAACAATTAAACCTGAAATATCTTCTTTAAAGGTAGCATTACTATCTAGTTTTTTAAACTTGGAAAAGAGGTTATTTAAATCCAATTCAAACCTATTCAAAAATAATAGATATCTCATAAACTTAAAGTCAATAACAACTTAATAAATTTAGCTAAAAAAAGATAAATTAAGTACTAATAAGTAGTAAAAATAGTAAAATATTTAAATAAGCTATTATTATTATCATTATATGTAATGGGGAATAAAAATGACAAAAGCATTAGTAAGATTAGATGATATAGTTCATGGACAAAATTTTAGACTTGCTCAGGAATTTGCATCAAGAGGATTCGATGTTAGCAGTGATTTAGATAGAGGAACTTATGAGGTTATAGAAAGATCTCCTCCAAATGATTTTTATCCTGTAGTAGCTAATATAACACCAGTTAAAACAGCTATGTGCTATGGTTCTGGAGATAGATTACATACAGTGGATAGTACTTCTCCAGCTATAATGTGGGGTGTAGACCATCCAGAATTGGGTAATAGTTCTATGGTTAATTCATCCTATGAAAGAGCATATCACCTTATTGTAGATGTATTAAGTAAAACTGGAATAGGCGCAAGCTTATTACCTTAATTTATTATATTAATTTAGAATTTTAATGGAGAAAACAATGAAAGAATCAACTCTAGAAAGAAGAATAAAACAAATTATTGACAAAAGAGCAGATGCAATAGAAAATAGAGTTCAAAGCAAAGAAGTATCTGAAGCAGAAAGAAGAAGATTATTTCATGAGATAAAAAGATTAAAGTTTTATCTTAATAATCGTGGTTTTAGCACAGATATAGATAAAGAAACAGGAATACCAAGAGTAACTAAAAGAGGTATTCAAGAAGGAGAATATGGTCCAAGACTATATTTTGATATACAAAATTATTCAACATACAAAGAATTTTCAATGGATTTAGGCTTAAATAGAAAATTTAAAACAAATCAAAGAATAGATAAAATAAGAGTAACAGTCTATCCTCAAATTGTAGATCATGAGGGAAAAGTTCCAGATGGGATTGATTCTCCATCAGATTTAGAAATTAGTTATTTAGCTCATTTAGATGCAGGTTCAGATTCTTCGCAAATCTCAGAGGAAATAAGAAAAAAGTATAAAGAGATAACTAGAGAACCAGCTGTTATTAGAATGGAACATAAAAAGGATTGCGCAATGCATGAAGCTTATTATTTAGCACGTGAAATCCCAAGAAATCTAGGGATAGAAGTAGAAGTTCTTCCATAAAAAATAAAGAAAAGAAAATTATGCAGGAATTTCTGCATATTCTCCATATAATTCTCTTTCAGCCAATCTATTTATTTCAAACACTAGAGATTTTAGACATCCTCTTACTGCTTTTTTCAAACCCCAATCCACCATATTTGTGGAAACCAAACCATAACTAGTATTTGCTGCAAAATTACAAAATACCAAAGGTTTTCCAAAATAACTGGAGTCAAATTTCTTCACATAAACACTAATCTCAAAAATCTCGCTTTCATCTCCATATTTCTGTATAAAACTCTCCATAAATTTTTCCAAGGCTTTCCTATTAAAATCAGGTATACCATCAAAGTCCCCAGAAAAATCTATTTCCATCTTACTAATCTGTCTAGTTGCCATTGCTATCTACCCCCCACTAATATATATTATGTACAAACTTATTATTAAATACTTATGAATTCTAGAATATAATTTTGAAATCATCAAAAAGTGAAAACAATCACTAATCAGAAAATCTTATAAAGAATTCTTAGAATTAAAATTCAATAAGCGGGGATTCCAGAGTGGCCAAATGGGTTAGACTCAAGTGATTGAGTTATGAACTAAAAAGCAATTATCTGAAGACATCTAATGGCTTAGGCCTTCGTAGGTTCGAATAGTTTCCCTCAAAGAAATAATAAAGAAGTAAACTTCGAAAGTCCTACTCCCCGCATAAATTCTTAATATTCCTTACAAATCTCCAAAAAGTTCTGAAATATTTTCTTTCCAACTTCACCACTTCTTTCAGGATGAAATTGAATTCCAAATATAGGCCTTTTTTTATGAAAAACAGCTTCAATCCTATCTTTATGAGAAGTAGCAACAACTTCTAAAAAAGAAGGAACATTTTTAACATATCTCCCATGATGTTCATAAGCATGAATCTGATCTGGTAATCCTTTAAATATATGGTTCTTTTTTAAGATACTAACTCTATTAGTTGGATTACGAATCTCTTTCTTAAGTTTAATAACTTCCCCACCACAAGAAATAGATATTAATTCATGACCTAAACAAATTCCCAAAATAGGCAGATCATAATTTATTAAACAAGAAATTCCTGCTCTAACTTCTTTAAAATTAATGCCCCTATCCAATAAAGGACCTCCCCCGGAGAGGATTACTCCCTTAAACTTTGAATGTTCAAAATCTTTAAACATCTTTTTTCTATCTTTAATTATATATTTAACTTTTAGAGAAGAAAGCACCTCTTCAATATAAGGGATGTTTGGGCTATGATGATTTATAACTAACAACATAAACAAACTTATATATAAAGAAGTATATAAATTTTTACAAAATGGAAATAAAATATTTAATAATAGATCAGAAAGGAAATATTAATTACTACAGAAAAGGAGATTTTCATTCTCATTTTGGAGTCATAAAAGAAAAAGATATAAAAACTGGAATTGTAAAGTCACATTCAAATAATAATTTTACAATAATAAAAGCAAATTTCTTAGATAATTTAACAAAAATAAAAAGAGGCCCAGCAGTTTCACACCCAAAAGATATAGGAACTATAATAACAACAACCGCAATAAGTCAAAAATCAAAAGTTGTAGATGCAGGTTCAGGATGTGCAAATTTAGCATCTCATTTAGCAAGTATAGGATGTAATGTAACTACATATGAAATAAACCAAGAATTTTACAAGATAGCATCTGAAAATATAAAAAATTTAAAGTTAAAAGTTAAGATAAAAAATAAAGATATATATGAAGGAATAGAAGAGAAAAATTTAGACTTAATAACTCTAGATTTGACAGAGCCTTGGAAAGTTTTAGAACATGCTCACAAAAGCCTCAAACAAGGATCATTTTTAGTATGTTATCTCCCAACAATAACACAAGTTCAAGAATTAATAAAACAAATAAATAATAAATTCTATTTGTGGAAGGTATCAGAAACATTAGAAAGAGAATGGTATGTTGAGAATTTAAAAGTACGTCCTAAGAACCAAATGTTAGGCCATACTGCTTTCCTAGTTTTCTTAAGAAAGATTTAACCTTTACTTATAGCAACCTTAAGGTCTATTAAAAATTTAGCAAACTTAACTAGATTAGGCATAATATGTGCTTTATAAACCTTTAAAGCATTTCTCTCATGTTCTGTATAATTAGTCTTACCTTTAGTTAAATCATTCAAAGTAGAAAGTTCCTCTAAAATTAAACTCACAATTCTTTTAAAGCCAGATCTACTATAATAAACAGAATCACTTAACGTAAGATTAAGTTCAGCAACATCAATCCATAATTCACCAAGAATTTTATTAAAAAGAAAGTTAGTAGGATCATTATCTTTAAATTTAGGAAATATTTTAAAAAATTTATCAATTTTACTATTCAAAACACCAGAATAATTAATAATTTTTTGGTTTACATCATAATCTAACCTAATCAAAACTATTCTTAACTCAGGAATCAAATCATCAATCAGTTGTATAACTCTAATAACACTATTTTTAAAATATTCAACAAATTTATCTTGAGATTTAGTAAATTGTTCAGGAACAACTTCCAAACTCTGAACAGCATAATTTAAATTGTTAATAAGCCCACTAATTTTATGATTAGAATATTCATGAATATCAACAAAAATTCCGTCTAATCCCAAAATCTCTGCCTTAAGTTGTGCAAAAGTTCTAATAATATCTGCAAAGGTTTTTACTCCTTTAGTTAATCTTTCTCTAAAAAGAGAAAATTCAGTTATAGTTACCCTTAATCTATCTGCGTTATTAGAATAAGCAAATATACCTTGATTAATAGGGATATTAGTATACACCTCTCTTGCTAAATTATCCATAATAACTTTAAAATTAATTGGCTTTTATACTTTGTTATCTAATGATAGATCTAAACTCAGCCAAGATTGCATTTCTTTCTAGGTCAGAAATAACAATTTTCGGGTCTATAACTATAAAATCTTTTATATCTACACCTATAGAAGAACTATAAAGATTAAGTTCTAAACCATCAAAAACAGTTAATCTATTGCTGGAATCAACTTCTCTACCTTTATTATCAAATAGCCTAACATTTCCCTTTGTAGAATCTACTAATTTACTGTATCTTGAATAAAGATGACTCCCCATTTCATCAGCAACTTCAGTCTCATAACCTCTAAAAAAATAAACATGTGCAAATTCAGGCTCCAAATGATCAGAAGAAAGATCTCCATATTTAATATTATAAGAAACACCCACAGAAATAACAACAAGATTATTATTACCTCTCAATTTCCTAGATAAAACCCTCAAAGAAGAGCTATCTGGTCTTTTTAAATCAATATGTTTAAATAAGCTATCTCTATCCATAAAAGAAAAAAACTAGGAAAAGATTAAAAACCTTACTACTCAAATTTTATCCATTAAACCCCTAAAAAACTCAATTAAACCATCTTTTCTAGCTAAATTATTAACGATCCTAGATTTATATTCTGCTACCTTTTCAAGATCTGTATGTTTAAAAGCCCATAAAAATTCATCTAACTCAGTTAAAACTAAAAAAAGTAATTTTTTGACATTAGAAGTTTCATAACTAGTAAAATGACCCAACATAATATCAATATTCATTAAAGAAGCTTTCAAAGAGATTATCTTACCTAAATCTTCCTCTCTAAAAAACGAACATCCCTGAAAATTAGAAAAATCAACTAAAATATTATCCAAAACCCCCTTAAGATCATTAACAAAATTTTCAGCATTACTGCTTCTATTAAAAAAAGGAAGTCTTTGAATAAAAGTTCTTTGACCTTCTCCTCCCATCCAAGAATAATTACCAACATTAATTTGAGAAACTAAACCTCCAACAATAGAATCATAATAAGCCATACTATAAAAGAATAAAACAGGCTTATAAAAATTTCTAATTAAGAAAAGTTTATATAAATACAAAAAAGCAAAGTTACATGTCAGAAAAAAAATATGTAACAGATACATCAGTAATTGTAGAAAAAATTGTTTCTCAATATATTAAAGACAAAAAAATCTCAGGTAAATTATTAGTTCCTAAAGCAGTTCTTGCTGAACTAGAAAACCAAGCAAACACAGGCCAAGAAATAGGTTTTATAGGTCTAGAGGAATTACAAAACCTACAAGATTTAGCAAAAAAAGGAAAAATAGAATTAAGTTTTGTAGGAGAAAGACCCAATCTTTACCACATTATAGAAGCAAAGAGAAGAGGAGAAATTGATGCAGTCATTAGAGATATAGCTTACAACGAAGATGCTATTTTAATCACAGCAGATAGAGTACAATCAGAATCAGCAAAGGCATTAGGAATGCAAGTAATTTATTGTACAAGAAAAGCAATAGAAGACAAATTAGAATTAGAATTATTTTTCGATAATACAACAATGTCTGCACACTTAAAAGAAAATTGTATTCCAAAAGCAAAAAAAGGTGCTCCAGGAAATTGGCAATTAACAGAAATAAAAAAAGAAAAATTAACAAGTTTACAAATACAAAACATGGCAAAAGAAGTAATTGAAAGATCAAGAACAGAACCAAATGCCTTCATGGAAATTTCAAGACCTGGCTCAACAATTATTCAATATAAAGAGTATAGAATAGTAATAACAAAACCACCAGTATCAGATGGATGGGAAATAACTGCTGTAAAGCCATTAAAACAATTAAATATAGAAGATTATAATCTACCAGAAAAAGTGTCATTAAGAGTAAAAAAAGAAGCAAGGGGAGTTATAATTGCAGGTGAAACAGGTTCAGGTAAATCTACATTTGCTCAAGCATTAGCAGAATTTTATGCTAAAAATAATTTCATAACAAAAACAGTAGAGTCACCAAGAGATTTAATATTAAGCGCAGATATAACTCAATATTCCAAAAACTTAGCAACAGGAGAAGAAATACATGACATATTATTCTTGTCAAGACCTGATTATATTATATTTGATGAAATGAGAGATACTCCAGACTTCATGCTATTTACAGATTTGCGTTTAGGTGGTTCTAATGTTCTAGGAGTATTACATGCTGCAACACCAATAGATGCAGTACAAAGATTCATAGGAAGACTAGATACAGGAATGATTCCAAGTGTTTTAGATACAATTTTATTTATACAAAAAGGAACAGTATCAAAAATATTTACTGTAAAAATGATGGTAAAGGTTCCGTCAGGAATGACAGAAGCAGATTTAGCACGTCCAGTAATTGAAGTAACTGATTATTTAACAAACAAATTAGAATTTGAAATATATAGTTATGGAGAACAAACAGTAGTTATCCCAGTACAAGAAAGTAATACAAACTCAAATCCTTCTCATAGATTAGCTGAAAAACAATTAGAAAGAGAATTAAGAGAACATGTTAATGAAGTTAAAGTAAAAATATTATCACCAAATAAAGCAGAAATTTATATTCCAGAAGAGGATATTGCAAGGATTATAGGAAAAGAAGGAAAAAATATAGATAAATTAGAAAAGAAAATAGGAATAGGATTAACAGTAAAAGCATTAACAGAAACACCAAGCTATGAAGAAAGTAATAAAACACCTATAAAATATGATTTAGAAGAATCAAAAAAAGCAATAATATTTAAATTACCAGAAAAATATGCAGGAGCACCAGCAGAGATTACAGTAGATAATCATTTTATTTTAATGTCAACAGTTGGAAAAAATTCTGAATTAAAAATTAATAAAAAATCAAAATTAGGAAAAGAGCTCCTCAGAGACCTAGACAAAAACAGAAAAATAGAAGTTAAAATTTAAAAAACAAATTTTATGTATTAATTCAATAGTAGTAATTTTCAAAAAGCTTAAAAATAGTTTTCTTATTTCAATAATATGTCTGATTTAGATTTAATTAGAAGAATAACTGGGGCAGATTTACCATTAGAATTGATAGATGGAAATAGATTTGAAGATTTTAAGAAAAGAAGACCTAAATATGTAGGACCTAGAGAATTAAGATCATCAAAGAGGCTACTAATATCTGAAAATTTTGCAAGATGCCAAGGTATAAGTTTTTTAGATAAGGGGGGACAAATTGGAGCACTCGCACACATTTTCGTAACATATAACCCCTATCGTTTTCTTACAGGCCAAATGAATGGAAGATATATTGAAAATCCAGAAAGAATATTCGAGGATATGGAAAGAGTTTCAGTAGTCCATGTATATCATGAAGGAAATTATGAATGGTCTAAGGCAGATATCAGCTGTGCACTGAAAAGGATAGGTATTGAAAGAGTCGTTCATATTCCAATTAAATCAAAACCTGGGAGAAGACCTTATAGGCACATTGTAAATGATGTTGAAGAAGGTTCAGTATATGTTTTTCCAACTGATTTTGATTTTGGTATTAAATATTGTCCAGATAGTGCAAGTAAAGAATAATTATTTCTTAAATTTTCTCCACAAGATTTTACCATTCTTTCTTAAGAACCAAATTACAAAAATTAAAATAAACAAATGTTCAATTATAGTAAACCAAAAGGAAGTATAAGAAACAAACGAAGCTATTGGTTGGAATGGTAAAGGATAAAGATGATTGTACAATGAAGTTTGATGAGTTAATAAATCTAAAATGACATGAGATAACATCCCTACAAAAAAAGGTAAAATAGTTTTATAAAAAAAATAAGAAAGAACTAAGAGGGGAATAACCAATATAAAAGAATGCATTAATTCTGTAACAGAATGTAATAAAGAACGATGAAAAAAATTGTGAAGAGTTTGAACAACCGGAGACTGACCAGCAAAATGAAATATATAACCTATAGCAAGAATAAGATCAGGCATCATTGCACCAAGAACAGCAAGCTTCTTCTGTTGCGCTGATCCTTTAATATAAATTAAATACCCAATTATCCCATGTGTATACGTTCTCATTTAAACCAATTTCCTAACCAGATAGTAAAGTAATAAACTAATTTAGCAACAATTAATTCTACACCAGCATTCATTCTCAATATATCTTTATCATTTTTCATTCCTTAATTCCTCAAAAACTTCTTGAATAGTATCTTTACGTCTAACTAATGGATTAAAAAACCAAGGAGATTGGTCATTAAATTCACCAACAGCATAGATTAGTTTAGGTTTTCCAATTGTTTTAGATAAGATTAAAGCAGCTCCAAACTCCATATGTAAAGTATGACCTTTTTCAGAAGTAACATAAATAAAAACATCACAATTCTTAATGCCTTCTAACTCATTATTAGAATAAACAGAGGCAATATCAGAATTTTCTACATAAGGTTTTATGGGTTTATGTGTTGTCCAATCATAAGCAACTTCATGACAAATTTCATTAAGTTCTTTAGATGCCTGGAGAAAAAGTTCTTTATTCTCGAATTTGGTTGCAATATAAACTTTCATTTTTTCTCATATCTATCTTTATCTCTCCCATAACATTTATCCATAACATTTTTCCAAGCTTCATCTAAATTTATTCCTAAAGAATTAGCCATGCAACTAACTGTAAATATTATATCTCCTAGTTCAACAGAAAGTTCCTTTATCTCTTCAGAAGATTTCTTCTTTTTTGGTCCCCAAATATGATTAACCTCTCTAGCTAATTCTCCAGTTTCTTCTGCTAATCTAGCAACAATTTCATGAGGTTTCCAATAACCAATTTTATACAATTTGACCCATTCATCAACTTCATTTTGAATATCCTTCAAAGACATTTTTTTATCTCCTCACAAATTTTTCTTATTTTAAACTAAAATATCATAAACATTTTGAATATCTATCTCTCCTTTAGCTTCTTGATGAAACCATAAATCCAAGCCATCTTTTTCATATCTTGGAACAACATGGTAATGAAGATGAAATACACTTTGTTGTGCATCTTTTCCAGAGGCATTTAAAATATTAACACCAGTAGATTTTAATTTATCTCTACAGATTAAAGACAATTTTTTACAAACAAGACTAATCTTTTCAAGTACATTATCAGGGGTTTCAAATATATTTTCATAATGTTCTTTAGGAATAACTAAAATATGCCCTTTAGATACAGGATTAACATCTAAAAAAGCTTTGACTAGATCATCTTCATATAAACTATAAGAATTAATCCCCCCTTTAATAATTTTACAAAAAACGCAATCATCCATAAAACATCACTTACCAGTTAAGGTATTTTTAATGTTCTTAAATGTTTCTGCAATATCAATTATATATTTACCCTCTTCTAATCTATAAACCATAGGTTCTCCTTTAAACAGTCTAACTAAATCTAATTCAAATTTTCCAGGTTTCAAAATATTAACAGAGGCTAAATCCAAAACAACAGGTTTATCTTCTTCATGTCCAAGTATGTCTAAAACATCTTGTTCAATTTTTTCTTTCTCTTCATTAGTTAATTGACTTGTAGCTTCCTTAACTTTCTCAAGAGCTTCTTTTCTTATAAAAAAGAAAAACTTTCCACCACAAGAACTACATCCCTTCAAGATTTCACTACTTGCATCAGGGAATATACTATTACATTTAACACATTGATGTGGCACAAATAATCACAATAATATTATGTAAAAAAAGCTATATTAAGGTTTCTATTAAGGTTTTAACAATATTAACGAGAAAATCTATAATTTCTTTCTTCATCTTTGAGCTGACGATATACTTCATCTATTTTAGAACCGATTTCAGTTTTTACTCTTTCTGACTCAAACATAGATCTAAATTTATCAGAAAAGATAATAGACCCGGAACGAATTTCAATATCAGAAGCATCGCAAACTATACCAAAAGGCCTATATCCAACCACAAATTCAGAGGTAAATCCAACATTTTCCCCATCAAGTAAATTAGTTAATAAAACTCCATCTCTATAATATGGAACAATCCCCTCAAGTGAAAGCCTTTTACCTTCGCTTATTAGAAGAAGAAAATTAGGATCAAGACTTCCCAAAAAAAATTTAGGGGTTGAATTACCATCTTTCCTAACAAATAACCCTGTGTCCGTATCTAATTGATAAATCCCTTTTCTAGTTGTAAAAATATCATCCTTCATTTCAAAAAGAGAATAAAATAAATTTATAAATCTTTGTATATAAAACTACTAATAAGGAGTAACTATTTTTTCTTCTTTTTTTCCATAGTTAACAATTCTATTTTACTAGGGTCTTTTCTTATCTCCTTAACTATTGTAGCAGGCCCTACTATTGTTATTCCAGGTCTTCTTTTAAGTAAAAAATTTCCTAAATCTTTCTTTAACTTATCAAAAAGAGATTTATTAAATGGCTCATAGTCTATACTAGCAATTTCCACTCCCTTAAAATCTTTAGTTATTACTTCCATTGTCTTTTTTATTAATTCAGATTCTTCAAGAGGATTTAATCTCCCTTCAATCAACAAAATTTTTCCATCTCGAACTGCCCTAAGAATTTTATTTATTTTTTCATCCATACTGAGTTGAACAAACTCATGATGCGGCACATATTGTAAAGTTAACATTCTTACCTCTCTTTTATCTTACTACCTTAAATAGTTGTTCATAAAAGTCCTCCATATTTAATCCTTTAAACGCACTAAGGCCAACAGTTGGATATTGTGGAAAAGCATTTGCAACTTTTTTAACATCTGCTTTTTTCAAATCCATCTTATTAGCAACAATTAAAACAGGAATATTTCTAGCTGCTAAGTTACCTATAATTGTTATATTAACTTGACTATAAGGATTTTGAGTAGAATCTAAAACAACTAAAACACAATCAACATTATCTAACCATTTAATTGCTTCAATAACTCCTTTAGTAGCTTCCTTAGCCCGCTCTTTAGCCTCTTTAGCACTAAGTTTATGCTTTAAGAAATCTTCATAATCTATTTTAGTAGCTATTCCCGGAGTATCAACTAAATTAAAAGTTAATTCCTTACCTTTAGACTTAACAGTTACTTTTTCCTTTACAATAACATCCCTTGTCTCATGGGGAACTGCACTAGCTGTAGTAAATTCCTCACCCAACCAATCTTTAGCTATCCTATTAGCTAAAGTACTTTTTCCAGCATTAGGAGGACCATAGAAACCCAATTTTATCCTCTTTTTATCCTTAAATGCTCTAAAAATTCCTCTAAAAAGCATTCCTAATCTTTTTATCATAACAAGATTCTAATAATATATAGGGCTTTTAAGCTTTTTGGTGATAGTATTTAGAAATTACAAAAAATAAAAAGAACTATAAATAAAAAAATTCCCAAATATTAAAAAGAGGCAAGATGATATTAGAGACATTAAACGAAACACTACAAAATTTTAATAAAAATGTATTATTAGTAATACCAGAAAATCAAAAGATAATAGTTACATTCTTAATTTATTTTATTTTAATAGCACTATATTCTATTTTTGTATGGAAATTCTATAGGTTTCTAGCAAAAAGAGATTTAATAAAATTAAACCTAAGACAATATAACAAAACAGAACATCCATTGCTAAATAAATTATTAGCTATTATCCTTTATATTATAGAATATATAATAATCATCCCAGCCTTAGTCTTATTTTGGTTTGTAGTATTATCGACATTCTTATTAATTATTTCAAAAGAACAAACATTAGCACAAATAATATTAATTTCAGCAGCAGTTATAGGAGCAATTAGATTTACAGCTTATTTATCTGAAGATCTAAGTAAGGATATAGCAAAATTACTTCCATTTACAATGTTAGCTATATTTTTAATTACTCCAAATTTATTTTCATTTACAGATTTAATAACAAGAATATCAGGAATCCCTTTATTATTTAAAAATATTATAATATATTTAGGTATTATCGCAGCAATAGAGATATTTATAAGATTAATCTATTTAATAATTGTCACATTTATTTTTAAAGAAGATCCTGAAGATATAGAAGAATGAAATTAATTATTTAGTATGTATTTCAACTATGTCCCCTTCTTTTAAAACATGTTCCAAACCAACCGTACTACCATTATGTTTAACGCTCTCCCCCCAAACTCTTGCGTATTTAAAGTTCTCAAAAAAATCCTTATGCACTTCTTTAGCCAAATCTCCAACAACACTACCAGCTTTCATAGCAACTGGTGGAAAATCAGGTTTTTTACCTTGTTGCTTAGTTTGCACATAAATTAATCCCAACATATTCCATATTCCTTGTTTAATATCCTCAACCCAAACAACAGGATATTCACACTTAAATCTAGTCATAACTTTATTAACAACAACTAAACAAGTTTTAATTTCATTCTCTGTTTTTTTTGATTTTATTTTTTTCAAATTAACAAAAACTTTTTCGAATTCTTCTGCAACAATTTTAAGTTGCCTCTCGCAATCATCTTCTCCATTAACAACAACTACAACTAAGTCAGAAACTCTAGCTATAGATAGATAAGCAGGACCTTTATCACTTTCAGCAAAACCATTAAACAAAGCAGGAATCTCAATCAATTGAAGTTTTATACCATGATAATCCATAACACCCATTTCAGGTTTTTTAGTAGTAAAAGGATAATGAGCAATTTCAACTTTAGCTCCAGTTAATCTATTAAGAATATAACTTTTACCAGAATTAGGAAGACCAACTAAAGTAATTTGAGCTGCACCCTCCTTTTTTATATTTAAACTAAAACCCCCTCCTTTCTTAGATCTTTCTTTCTCAACTTTCTCTTTTAATTTGGATATTTTTGTTTTAATTTCTGCTCTTAAGGCCTCAGCCCCTTTGTGTGATGGCGAAACTGAGAGTAACTCTTGGTAAGCCTTTATCTTTTCTTGGGGAGTTTTAGCTTCATTTACTTTCTTCTGAGCCTCCGCATATTCATATCCTGCATTAATTGGCATATTAAAAATTAAAAGACAATTCTATTTAACCTTTTCTCAATAAGTGAAGCTCACAACCAATGCAAACAACAGGTTATAGGATCAAATAAAATCACTTTTGTGAAGCATAAAGTCTACCTTTATCAGTCACATTATAATTTAAAGATTTAGGAGTTTCTCCAAATTTAGAAACATAACCATTACCAACTAAATAACCAAGTTCTTCTGAAAATGACTTAAGATCTCTAGAATTAGGTGCAGTACCATTAATTTTAGAAATTAATAATTCTTTTGCCCTTTGTTCTAAAGATTTTTTACCCATAAACCATACAAGAAGAGAGTAATTTATAAATATAATAATATAATAAACAAAATAGTTACACAACAACAATCTTTAAAAATAATTCAAATTCTAAAAAATTCATGATTGAAAGATCTTTAGTTTTAATTAAACCAGATGGTGTAAAAAGACACTTATCTGGAGAAATAATTTATAGATTTGAAAGAAAAGGATTAAAGATTGTAGCAATGAAAATGGTTTACGTTAATAAAGAATTTGCTTTAAATCATTATCCAGTTACAGAGGAATGGTATAAAAAAGTAGGATCAAATACTTTAGATGATTCAAAAAAATATGGAATTGAACCTATTGAAACAATGGGTACAGAAGATCCAATAGAGATTGGTAAAAAAGTCCACAATTGGAATGTAGAATTTCTAACATCAGGCCCAGTAATAGCAATTGTACTAGAAGGACCACATGCAATAGAAAACATAAGAAAAATAGCAGGTTCAACTGTTCCTAATTTAGCTGCTCCTGGAACAATAAGAGGAGATTTAGCATCTTCATCAGCTTTATCTGCAAATATTAAAAATAGAGCAATATATAATTTAGTTCATTCTTCAGGAGATCAAGAAGAAGCCAAAAGAGAAATAGAATTATGGTTCGATGATAGAGAGATACATTCTTACAAAGGATCACAAGAAGAACATATCTAAAACAAAATATTTTTATTCTTAAACAAAACAAATTAACTATGGAACATTACTTTACAAAAGAACCAAAATCAGAATTAAAGATAAAAAAATTAAAGTCTATATTAAAAAACAAAGAAATAGAATTCTACACAGCATCTGGGTTATTCTCATTAAATAAAGTAGATAATGGTTCTAAATTATTAATCAACAAATGCATTCCGAAAGGAAAAGTCTTAGATTTAGGATGTGGTTATGGGATTATAGGATTAACCTTATTATTAACAAATAAGAAATTAGAATTGACTTTCTCAGATATAAACGAAAGAGCAATAGTGATAACAAAAAAGAACTTAAAATTAAACAATTTAGAAGCAAACGTAATTCAATCTGATGGTTTTGAAAATATAAAAGAAAAATTTGATACAATACTATTAAATCCTCCACAGACTGCAGGAAAAAATTTATGTTTTAAATTAATTGAAGATTCTAAAGAACATTTATTAAAAAACGGAACATTACAAATAGTAGCAAGACATAAAAAAGGGGGAATAGAACTATCTAAAAAGATGCAAGAAGTTTTCTCTAATATAAAAGAAATAGCAAAAGGTTCAGGATTTAGAATATACCTAAGTCAAAACGCTTAAAAAGTTATAGGAACTTTAAAAAGATATGGCAGAACAATATTCAGAATTCTTAATAAATATAATAGGAGCTTTTTTAATTCTGATCTTAGGAGCGATAATTGCAGAAGTACTAAGTAATATATTAAAGAAATTTATTAAAGGATCAGGAATAACAAATGCTTTAGAAAAACAATTAAAGCTTAAAATTCCAATAGAAAAATATACAGCATCAATATTAAAATATATAATATATTTTGCTACAATAATAATTGCTCTAAGTAGATTAGGAATACCAACAAAAACACTTAAGATAATCTTAATAGTTATAGTTATATTAATTATAATATTCATAATTTTAGCATTTAAAGATTGGCTTCCAAACCTAATCTCTGGAATATACCTTATAAAAACTAAAAAATTAAAACCTAAAGATATAATAAAAATTAATGATATAGAAGGAAAAGTAATTAGTATAAAGTTATTAGAAACCCAGATAGAAACAAATAATAAGGAGATAATATTTATCCCAAATAGCAATCTGACAAAATATAAAGTAATAAAGAAAAAAAATGGTAAAGGCATACATAATAATTGAAGTCGAAGGAGTGGATGCTAATAAAGTAGCTAAAGATTTAACCTCTTTAGAAGAAGTAGAAAATGCTCATATAATAGATGGAGAATATGACCTTATAGCATTGGTAAACACAAAAACAGTAATACAATTAAAAGAGGTAACAGAGAAAAAAATAGAGGCTATAAAAGGGATATCAAAAATAACAACCCTAATAGTAGTAGATGCTAACAAACCTAAACCTTAAAAGAGTTAAGCATTTCTTCTTCCATAAAATGCAGTTCAGCAGGAATTATTATACATTGAGGATAAATATTTATTTCAATATTCAATAAATCATTAATTTCTCCGTATTTAATGATAGAATCCTCTGTTCCTAATGCACCACAAACAATAATTTGAGTTGAATTCTTAATCTGTGGACAAAGATCAACTAAATATTTAATAGCTTCTTTAAAGTTCATATAGGTCTCTTCTTTAGGACTTAAGTCTAATAAAAATAAAGTATGCATCTTCAGTTTATGGTTATCTAAAAAAATAGTAATAGGAGTTTTAACATTCTTATTATCAAAAGGAATAGAAGCAACTTTACCAAATTTATATAAACTTAGACCAGTATCACCAACTGCAGTTAATATAGATGAATTATGTATGATCTTAACTAAAACACCTTTTTCTTTAGCTCTTAAAAATAAATCAGAATGAGTAGTTGCAGAAAAGACATCTCCCTTAACTAAAAAAGCAACGGTCTTATTTAAAGCATTGTTAACAATCTGATCTTTGTTTTCAACTAAATCACGATCAGCTAAAATAATTTTTTTACCAATTAAATATTCAAATTTCTCAACATCAAAAAAAAGTTTAGAAGTGTAATTTTCTAAATATACAAAATCACAATTCTTAAGAACATTTAAAGCATTAAGACTAATATCCTTTTCATCCCCTAGACCAATTCCTATTAAATACAACATAAAAGATTATTTTAGAAAAAGCTTATAAAATTAACTTAAACTGAAACAGTAGAACAATAAATTCAAGTTTCAACATTAGGCCATCCTCTAACAAATTCGTCTAAAGAATTTGTAGTCCTTCTGTAACTAGATTCTAAACCAAAAGCAATCATAGTATCCTCACAAGCAGAGGCTGCATGATTAATGACTCTAAGACCATCTTTTATATTCCAAATATCAACATTATAATTACCATTTCTCCAATCTCTAATATCATAAAAACCAAAACAATCAACAATCTTACTCATTCTTCCAGATTCAAGAGAAGCCCATAAAGCAGCCAATAAAAAATCATACTTTTCTGTATCTCTCTGATGATATGGCCATTCCCTTAAAAAATAATCCCTAGCAAGATCAGCAGCCTGATCAGGAGAAGTAGCAGAAAAAGCTTGAGCAATACCTGCAGAATGAATATATAATTTAACAGGAGGTCTAACATTAACAATTTGAAATCTAGCCAAAAACACCATAAAAAATAGAAATAAAAAGGATTTTATAAGTTTTACCTAAAGACTAAAAAATATAAGTTCTAGAGAAATAATAAGATTTAATTAAAAATAAAGTTACTAAACCACCAAGACCAAAATTAATTAAATTAAACCCTAAAAAATTAATAAAAAAACCAATAATAAAAAAAACTAAACTATAAAAGATATATTTCCATTTTTTTTCCATATATAACAAACTACCATAAGGCAAACCATAAAGAAAGACTAAAAATAATCCTAAAAGATTATTCAAAAAACCAAAATATAAGTATTCATATCTAAGAAAAAAACCAAATATAACCCCTATTAAAAATAACCACCAAACAAAACCATTTATTAAAAATAAAATAATTAAGATTAATAAAATAATTAATTCAAAAATCTTAAAGTAAATCTTTCCATCACTTAATTCATCTTGGGTTTTATCTGCTATAAAATAACCTAAGATAGTTCCTAAAAAAGCTATAAAATTCGGTATCATAAATAGAAAACAAAAAGAGAATATAAAAACTTATCTTAAGTTAGATAAAGTTCTTCTAGGTAGTGCAATTAGATCAGTCTCATTAAATCTAGCTTCAAGAGAAGCATATCCTAATTGATCTTTGATTTCTTGTCCTTCTTGACTAGATACTCTAACTTGCTGATAACCAAGCCTAACAACAAGAACTTCATTACCATAACCAACGCTTCCACCAAAACTTCTAAAGTCTCCGGCTAAAGGCACTAATGCAGTAACTGGAATATAATGACCATTCCAAGCAGCAGGCTTTAAGTTACCATATAATGCTAATTGATGCCCTTTAATATTATCACTAGTCAAATTATTTAAATCTAAAACACCGCTTGCCTGACTTTGCTCTAATCTATCAAGATCACTTAAACTTAGATTATCTCTCAGTTCCAGAGAAGGATCAGAAACAAATCTGTATCTTAAACTAGCATCAAAAAGACCCTCATTAGCAACAACTAAACCCAATTCATTAATTAATCTAGTTTTATTCCCATATTTAACATCTAGACCAAAAGTCTTATTTGTTTGGCCTACTCCAACATATTCAATAGAAATTTCATCTACAACACCCAAAGACCAACCATCTTGATTAAGGATCATTCTAGGTAAAGCTAATGAAGCATTAGCCCTAACACCTGTGCTCTTCTCTGAAATTTTAAATAAATCATAATCTAAATCCATAAAATGCAATAAGAAAGCTAAACTACCACTAGCATCAATTTGTGCACTACTACCTCTAAATAAACTACTAGAAGCAGTTCCTCCTAATTCAAAGTAACCCCTATTATTATCTTCACCTAAAACTAATAAAGACTCATTAAATCCACCTGAAGCAAATAGTTGATCACCAAGACTAGCCAAAACTCCAAAGCTAAATTCATCTCTAAATCTGTAACCTAAAACTCCTCTCAAAGCAAAGTCTAAACCAGAATATTTAATATTAGAGTCCCCAAATTTAAATCTTAAAGAATCATATCCAGCTTCTAGTCCTATTAAACCAACTAAACCAGGAGTTCTATCAAATATGCCCTTAACTCTTCTTCCTTGAGGTTCAATTGGTGAAACAACTGGTTGACCAGATCTATTATCTACTATTAAAAAGTCTGTTTCTAAATTACCTCTATCATTTCTATAAGTACCAGCTAAGATATAAAATGAATCTCCCTTAAACTTCAAACGCTTAGCATGTTCAGCAGACCCAGGACCTGTTGCTGGCAATCCATGTAGCATTATAGTATCAGCTACCTGATTACCCAATGGATCATAAACTCTAAAATCAACGAATTTTCCAGAAGTAGCAGAAACAACAAGATCATAACCAGTATCAACATTTAAACCTTTAACTAATCTTACTTTATTTTTTCCACCAATTACATCTAAAGAACTTGGAATAGGATGGTTTTGAGCAGTGATAAGATTTGAACCAGCTAAACGCAAAGTAGTAATAGGTACAGAAGCTACAGTACTAGAAGAAGTATGAGATAAAGGTTCTAATCTAAGTCCATAACTCCCTCCTTCAACCTTAACTAAATCATCTAAACCATCTATTTTAACCAAAGCAGAATAAGGACCCTCCATAGGAACATTCAACCCATGAGCACTAGTCGCTGTAGGAACTGGAGCTAATACTCCAGCTCTAGATAAAACAGTAGTAGGAATACCAGAACCATTTCTATGTTCTAAGTGATTTAATCTGACAACAGAATCAGAAGGTAGTGTTTGTCCACCACCCAATTTAACACCAGGATTAGATAAAACATCTAAAACATATTCTCCATCAGCAAAAGACCAAGGTAAAACTAAAGTCCCGCCTATACCAAATTTAAGTAATTTCTCTGCTGGATCTGTCGGAGATCTTGTAGCATCCAAATCTTTAGCACAAACAACAACATCAGAAACACCATAATCTCCATTAAATCTTGATAAGTTAGTATCAGTAACATTAAAATTTTTCTTTTTAAGAGAAACAACTTCACCAATTCCAGGTTCAGTTTTAACTTCAACAAGATCAACTACATTTACATCCCCTGCTAACTCTTGGCCGCATAATTTTTCTGCAAAAGCATCAGCTGCAACAAAACTTAATCCAGTACCTAACAAAGCACCTGTAACCTTTGCAATATTTTTTTTATTTTTCATCATAAACCTATAAATTTGTTATCACACATTAGTGAGTACTTATATTTAAAGTTTTTTCATTCAAAGACTAACTGAACCTCTGTATTTGATTTTAAAATCGCCCACACTTTCTTGACCACCATTAAGGTCTAAGGAAGGTGTAGCACTAAATGGTAATTTTCTAATTCTAGCAACAGTCTTACTACTCTTATCACCTAACTCAAAAGTTATTCTATAATTTCCTTCTCTTCTAAAAGCAAAAGTTAAAATCCCTGCCTCATTATCAAAGTTATAACCTCTAACTTCTGAGTAAAAAGTTTGAGACTGTCCAGGAACAGCTTGTCTATTCAATTCTTGTTCGATTTTAACACTTAAAACTTGATCTTCATCATTAGCAGCCATACAATTATAAATAGTTCCTAAAGAAATTTGAACAACATCATATTCCAAACCTCCACCACTATTAATATGAGCAGGTATTACTAACTCTTGTCCAAAACCATCAAAACATCTAACATCATATGCTAAACTTGCAAGAACAGAATCACCCTTTTCATCCCCATTCCCATCTGGAGTTTGATAATTAAGTGGAGGAGAATTATTAATAGGAGGAGAACCAGCAACAGGATTAGGTTGTACTATAGAGATAGGAACAGATCTACCTTCTTCATCAGTTCTAAGATAAAGATATGCAGCACCTGCTCCAGCTCCCAATAAAACAGTAGCAGCCACTAATTTAACCAAACCACTAGCCATTTACTTTAAGCCTCCACCTATAATTTCCAGAATCTGCTCTAAGAGTTTTACCTTCAAATCCCCTTTTAACTTGTCTACAAAAATCACCCATAGTTCCTGTAGAACTCATAATATCTAAATCTCTAATTGTACCATCACGTACAGTATAAATAAAATCACAATGACCACTTAGCTCTCTACCAACTGTTCTAACATGAGATTCATAAAGAGTTTGAAGTTGGGGTTGATATTGTTCTCCTAAAGGATTTCCTGATCTTGCAGGCAAAGGTGTAACTGTAGTTGGAATTTTTCCCTTAGTTTCATGTCTAGGAGTAATTCTAACTACCTTTTTTTTTGGTTGAGTAGAAGGAACTTCAGAAGCTCCAACTTTGGGTTTGGTAGAATCTTCAGCAAATACATAAACAAATTCTCCAACACCTTCTAAAGTATCTAAAGATTTCCCAGTAACATCAAATACATTCTCTAAAGCCTTTCCATATCTAGAATTTTGATCATTCCATTTTTCATAACATCCCAAAACACTAGCAACATCATCAGCAATCTGAATCTTATATTTTAAAATTGCATATCCTCTTGGATTGTATCTCAAAGAACCATCATCATCTTTAACATGTTCAAATTCACAACCATCTTTTGCAGTAGCTATTGGAGGTTTTGGAATTTTTTCTATCTCAACCTCAGATGCAGCTATAAGTCTATCATAATCATTAGTGGTAAAAATATCTACAACTTTTTTAACTAAATTCATTTCACCTTTAGCTTTACTAGCATATTCGATTGCACCTGGATAGTCTCCTTTTTCAAATCTTTCCTTAGCCTCAATAAAATGAGACAATTCTGCAGCACCTTGTGGTTCTGACAATTGATCATAAACAAGAGCTCCTCCAATAACAGCAATGCCACCAGCTGATATCAAAGCAACTCTTTTCTTTAATGAACTACTAGTTCCTTTGAAACTAAACTTAGGAACAATACCTTTTAATTTAGCACCTAAACTAGGTTTAACTACAGGAGTTGTACTAGCAACAGTAGATTTGGCAGGTTTATTTTTTTCTCCTTTTACATGTGGAATATTAAGACCACTATCTTTTGCAAAATCAAGATCTAAATACAAGTCCCCATAACTAACATCTGCTTCAAAATCAGTTCTGTTACTTCTCCCACTCTTATCATTCCAATAAACAATACCAACTACATTTCTAGTTCCAACATAAGAATCACTAAATAAACTTACAACACTTTCAAGGAACCCCCTCTTAATTCTTCTTAATTCAACAGAGGTAACTAAAGACTTTCCATGTTTGTCTTCTTGATAACTAGTTCTATCAGCTTTTACATAATCTAAAAGCAGATCATGGTCAACAATAGCAACATTCTTTTTCTTTCCTTTATCATCTTTAACAAAGACAGGTTTCCAATGTCTCTTTAATTTTAAATCTTTAAGAACTCCATCCTTTAAACTAACACCATCTCTCTCAACAACAGTGTATACTCTACCTAAACTATCAGATTCATAAACATAAGTCTCTCCACTATTTAATTGAAAATGAGGGTCACCCTCAACATCAAATACAAAAGCAGCTTTATCACCTGAAAACTTAACACCTTTAGTTACTATGTTTGTAGCTCTAAAATGATAAAATCTCTTTACATTATCTCCAATACCATCAGATTTACCTCTTCCATCCATCCTAGCTTCTAATCCTGAATTTTTAGATTTAATTTTTCCAACATCTTCAGGAGAAGTAACATCTTTACCTCTTAATCTACTTAAAAGTTTAGAATCAGCAGTTAAATTCAATTCATTAGGAATATTTATCTTTGTAGTACCTGCATTTATATGTGACATAACATCTCCAGAGTAGTAACACATTTATAAAGATTTCTGTAGATTAGTAATAGTAATAAAGAAAAAATAAGTTATATAATATTCGAATATAAAGTATATAGAATCAACAACAAGGCTCTTTATAACCACAATTTTTGCAAATAGCATCTTTCCTACCAGCTATACCAATCATTTTAGTCCCACAATTTGGGCAATTTTGATAAACAACTGTCGAATCAACCATAAAAATAAATATAAATAAAAGAATAAAAACTTTATCTATGGAAAATTGCCAATTATGCCTAATTCCAAAAAATGAAAGTTATAGATTAATCAAAGAAAATAATTCTGCATTTTCGTGTATTATTTTAGAACCATTAATAGATTCTCATATTTTAGTATTACCAAAAGATCATATAAAAAGTTTAAATGATTTAACAGAAAAAGAATCTAAAGATTTTTTATCATTAATTGAAGAAATGAATAAAATATTAAAAAACAAATTCAATGAAGATCCTATAACAATAATGAATCATGGAAAACATTCTACACAAGAGCATTTACATTTTCATATGTTAACAACTAAAGGAGGAATAAGAAATTTTATGTCTACTTATTTAAATTGTCCAGAAAGAAAAAAATTATCTCCTGAAGAATTAAAAAATTTAGCAGATAATATAAAAAGTTTTATAGATAAATCTTAAATAGTAAAACAATTGAGTAAAATAATGACCTATGTAGTAACACCATGGGAAGTAAAAGGGGAAGTAGACTACGACAGATTAGTTAAACAATTTGGAGTAGAAAAAATAAATGATATAGTTCTAAAAAGAATTGAAAAACATACTAAAGAATTACATTTCATGTTAAGAAGAAAAGTTTTCTTTGCTCATAGAGATTTAAATTGGGTTTTAAATGAATATGAAAAAGGAAATAAATTTTATTTATATACTGGAAGAGCTCCTTCAGGCCCAGTTCATCTAGGACATATGATGCCCTGGTTATTCACAAAATGGTTACAAGATAAATTCGAGGTAGATTTATGGTTCCAATTTCCAGATGAAGAAAAGTTTCTATTCAAAGATAATTTAACATTAGAAGATACAACAGAAAAATATCTACAAGATAATATGTTAGATTTAATAGCTTTAGGTTTTGATCCAAAGAAAACTAAATTTCTAATTGATACAAAAAACGCAGATTTAATGTATAAAGAAGCTTGTAGAGTAGCAAAAAAAATAACGTTTTCAACTGTAAAAGCAGCCTTTGGATTAACAGATCAATCAAATATTGGAGAAATATTTTACACTTCAATGCAAGCAGTCCCAGCATTTTTACCTTCAGTATTAAAAAACAAAAAAATACCCTGTGTAATTACTCATGCTGTGGACCAAGACGTACACTTCAGAGTAACAAGAGATATTCTTCCCAAAATAGGTCATTACAAACCAGCATCTATTCAATGTATGTTCTTACCTCCACTAACAGGATCATCTGGAAAAATGTCTGCATCTGAACAATCATCTGCTTTATACACAACAGATACTCCTGAAGAAGCAGCTAAAAAAATAAGAAAATATGCATTCTCGGGTGGACAAGCAACAATAGAAGAACATAGAAAAAAAGGTGGAAATCCTGACATTGACGTTTCTTATCAATGGTTAAGAATGATGTTTGAACCAGATGACAAAAAGTTAGAAAAGATATATCAAGATTACAAATCTGGAGCTTTATTAACTGGAGAATTAAAAGAAATATTAATAGAAAAAGTAACTTACTTCTTAAAAGAGCACCAAAAAAATAGAGAAAAAGCAAAAAAACAAGTTAATAAATTTTTAATTTAAAGATTTCAACAAATCAACTGCATTTTTTCTATTATCCCTAAAAACAAAATCTTTTTCATGAACGAAAACATAATAATCTCTAAAATGATCACCTAAATATTCTCTTAAACAAGATAAAAGTGAACCAAAGACATCTAATCCATCAACAACAAAAGATAAACAAAAATCATAGTTACCAACAAATCTACAAACAGAAATCACCTCATATTTTTCTCTTCCAAATCTCAAAAGAATATTTTCAACTTCATCTAAATTTCCAGATATAGATAATAAAATATCAGCATAAAAAAGACCAAGTATCTTAAAATCAATTATAGGAAAAGGATTCGAAATAATTCCCTGTTTTATTAAACTTTTTAATCTAACATTAATAACATCATGAGAAATTTCAAGAACATTAGATAAATCAATTAATTTAGTTCTAGAACTATTAAATAAAGCCTTAATTATAGAAATATCTTTAGAATCTAATTTAATTTTGTCAGGTAAACGGAAGTTAACTGAAATCCTCCTTTTTTCCGAATTTTTAATTAAATAATCAAGACTAAACCAATAAGAAGGAGTGACTAAACTAAAAGATTCTTTATGCAATACTAGATCATCAAAAACAGCACAAACAGAATTAACAATAGTATTCATTTTATTAGAATTAGATAGAACAATATTAACTTTAATATCATAACTAAAAAAACCAAAACTCATAGAAGAAACTTCTTTAATATTTGAAAGTTTAGACAAAATTTTTTTATGATCAAATTTACCTTTAAGTTTTAAATATAAATGGTGATCTTGTAAATTAAATAAAATACCCATACCAATAGCATAACCATTAATAACTCCTTCTTTTTCTAATCTTCCTATCCTATTAATAACACTTTGTTTGCTCAATCTAACTCTTCTTCCAATTTCAGCATTACTTTTTCTAGCATTACACATTAACTCATAAAGAATTTCTCTATCCTTTTTATCAATCAGTACATTACCTGGTTTTCCTTGAAGAATAAAATATTTTTCAGCCATATTATTAAACAAAACTTGACAATTAATAAAAAATTGTCAAAAAAACATAAGATTGTAAACTATATTAAATATTCTATTCAAAAACAGAACTTTTCCAAAAAAAAGGAACAAAGAAACAAGTTTAATTCCAAGTTTTAACAGTGAATTTTATTAAAATTTATTCTTG
This sequence comes from Candidatus Woesearchaeota archaeon, assembly GCA_018302545.1. GTDB lineage: Archaea > Nanobdellota > Nanobdellia > SCGC-AAA011-G17 > GW2011-AR18 > JAGVZM01. The sequence goes on from JAGVZM010000001.1 coordinate 51,280, forward strand.
TAATACTAATATGAATTTCGGAAAATTAAGAAAAAAAGCATTAAATGATACTATAAACAAAACTGTAAAATTTTCTTTATTTTATGGTATAAAAAATGGATGAACAAACTTTTAATGAAGGAATAATTTTAGCAGCAGATATAACTTCTATTGGTATAATTATAGTCGAGAAGAAACCAATAGTTTTAACATTAGCGGAGACATTAGCACCATTCTCCTATAAAACAAGAAAGAAATTCCAAGAGTTAAAAGAAAGATTCGAAAGAGATTTAGATAATAATGGAATAAAAAGAGAACGATATGAAATAACTATGAGACCAAAATCTCCAGGAAGTACTTTTTTTCATGCTTTAATCAATGATTTTTTGTTAGAAGACATGGTAGACCTATACGGAATTAGATTCTTAACAGAAAAATTAGAAGACACATATAGGATATCAAATGTATTAATAAAAAAGTATGGATTAGCAGACTGTTTATCTCATGAATGGCCAAATAAACAAAGACCAGGTTTTATAGATTGGATAAAAGCTCCAAGATCAAACGGTTTTAGATCATTGGAATATTTTATACAAATAGGGGAAGGGTATCCAATAAATATTCAAGGAAGAACATATGAAATTGAAAGAGAGAATGAAAAAGGATTAGCAGCTCATAGATTCTATAAAAAGAGACAACTTACAAAATTTCAAAGTGAGTGTTTAGAAGACGAAGAATTCAGAGTTTCAAAACTTAGACATTCAAAAAAATTAGTAGATTCATTTTTAGAATCTTATTACAATAATTAATCAGATCTTCTAAAGTTAGCAACCACCCCCAAACCAGAATAAAAACCAATCAAATTATTTACACGATTATCCAAAGGTTCTTCAGATGTACTCAAAGCATCAATTTCACCTTGTTCTAGAGAAAAATAAGATGAAAAAGAAAAATTTCCACCAGCAAAATATTGTCCTAATGAAGGAATATAAGGAATATCACTAACTTCAGTTTCCCAAACACCAAATTCATTAACGACTCTAGAAACAAATTTCTTACCCACTTTGGAAGCCTCTCTTTGAAATTGTACTTGTTTAACCAAGTCTTGATAAGTAGTCGGACTAAATCCTAAATGCCTATGATAGAAGTAAATAGTATCCTGAGGAGAACTTCTAACAAAATCTAAAATTTGATCTTCAAGAATTTCAACAGAAGCTAATGCAGCAGTTTTATTATTTCCAACATCAATAGTCATAGAACCATCACTCAACCAAGCAACTTCATAAACCCGATCAATTGAAAATTGTTTTAAGATGAATTCAATTTGATCAAAAGAAATATGGGGTAAGTAATTAAAATTTCTTTTAGAAGTTGAGACTTGAATTGGAGTTTCATATAATTTATGAATAACAGACACTGTTCCTAAAAGAGCAGCACCTAAAACTGCAAGTCTAGCAAGCCCTAATTTAGTAAAGTTATTCATAAGAAAAACAAAAAGAATAAATTTAATACCTTAACGTTTAACACTTCTCATAGATCCGCCTCTTTTATAAGGACTAGATTTTCCACCCTTACTATTTCTCGAACCAGGATAAACATCTAAAATATCTTCACTTTCATCATAGCCGCAATTCAAACAAATCAAAAATTTACTGCCTAATATTTCTACAGTATCTACATGACCACTTCCACATTTTGGACATTTAGGTTTATTTTCCATAAGTATAAATTATAAAAGAAGTTAATAAATATTTCTAGATTATCCTCTTACCAGTCTCCAAATCAACTATATGTATAACATTCACAGGACAAGCCTCAGCAGCTTCTTTAAATTTAGCTAATTCTTCTTCAGAAATTTCCCTTATGAAATAACCTTTTTTCTTATTATCTAATTTACTTTCCTTTAAATCAGCTTTTCCATCTTCTATAATTGTCCAATTTTCTTCATCTACAGCAACACAAGCAGCAGCACCTATACAACCTTCCCTATCATATTCAATTCTATACTTTTTAGCCATTTTACAAACAATCCTATTAAATTTTAAATTATAACTAACTTTTAAACATTTTGTCTAAATCATAAAATAACTGAACAGCTGGTTCCATATCCTTTATTCCATGTCTATACCTCAATCTATTTGCTCTATATAAAAAAGTCTTAATACCCGTCTTTATGGTATTAGTATTAACTTCTCCACTAAGACTAGAAGGATCAAATTTATTATCATCAATTAAACTTAACAATCTAATTCCCCTGTCAGCTGCATAGGTATAAGCAATAAAGGCAGATAATTTCAAACCAGGTAGTTTAACAGCCAATTCAGCATTTCTCTCCCTAAGTACCATACTTCTATAAATCCAAAAACCAGACTCATCTTGAACCCTATTTCCTAAATGATAAGCATTTTCAGCAGCATTATTATAAGCAGTATTACACCTCCTACTAGCATATAAAACTCTAAGTTCATCTACAGAAAGAGATTTATGTCCTCGAGATTCTATTTCTTTAGTACAAAGATCATAATCAAAAACATTACTAGGAAAACTCATTTCATAAAAATCATCTAATCTAGAATTAACTTGGGGAGTAATCAAATTAGGATCATATTGCCCAACTAATATGACTAAATCTTTATGTATTGTAAACATAAAAAATGAATTTTAAGAAAAAGTTATAAGATTAACTAAAAGAATAAACAATCTCATCTAGCGAACCTTCTATTAACATTTTTATAAACTGAATAAACATTATCTAAAACTCGTTTATCATCTGGTTTCAACATACAAAGAAGTTCATAATGTCCCCTCAAAAATTCTAAAAATTGACTATCATTAATACCAACAAAAATATCCCCTAATGAACCATCTAACCTATCAAGTAAATTCAAGCCAGAATTAAGCACAAATAAGTGTGCATAAAATAAATTTATAGGATTAATAGATTTAGACTCTTCCTCCAAAATGCAAACTCTTCTAGAATTTTGATAAGATCTATAAAGCCATTTAACAATATTCTCCTCCCTACATTTTCTAGTTAATGAAAAAGCAGAACTTGAAGCAAATCTATAACAATCAGCAGCAAGACTTAAAGAATATTCACCATCATTTAAACCAGAGTAATAAACCCCTAACAAAAAATTCCTTGCATATGCAATAGGTAAACCACGTTCACTACGCTCAAGTCTTCTATTTTGACGAGCAAGATTAATAACATCTGAATCTGATTCAATATTTCTAAAATCTTCTAAATCTGAAATAACACTACTACTAACTAACAAGGGATCTTCTTGTTCTAAGAGCCTAGTTAAACGATCATAAATGTCTCCCATAAAATCTAAAAAAGTGAAAAGCTTAAAACAATTTCTATTAAAGAATTAAACCAAGGTCACAATTAAGTTCAAAAATTGTACGCCGTTCACCTAGGAATTCTAAATGAAAACCTATAGGGTGGGACTATCAATCATTGAAAGGCACAAAGCCAAATTCATGATAGTGCTCTCAATTATTTTTGAACCCACAATTCCTTTCGGAACAGGATCTTTACATTGCGTTTAGCAATCCTGCGCAATGCCAGGTTATGCGACCTCGGCGTGTACGTCATGAAAACTTGTTAGTTCTTTATAAATTTTACTTTTAGAGCAATTCTAGATTTATTTGTTAGTTTATGCATTATTTGAAATTATAGGATAAATATATTTTAAAAAATATTATTACAATACAATAATTTCCCCAAGAAGGAATAGGATTAGTTAAAATAGGATCATATCTATTAGTAGAATTATTAAGAGGACACCAAAAAAAATAAATAAGATGACCTTGGGCTGGAGGTCTTGAGGTAACCCTCTTTCTTTTAGCGACCTCATTCCATTTTTAAGAATAAATTCTAAATGAAGGTAATTTGTTGTATGAATTAAAGTCATTATTTTCTAAATACAAAAAGAATTATAAAGTTTATCTCCTCGCAAAAACCATGGAAGAACAAAAGTTTAAAAGTTTAAAATTTGATATAGAAACAACAGAGAATACAATAATTAGAGGAGTGATATATTTAGAAAAACCATCTTTCAATTACTTAGAAAAATTAAAAGAAAAAGATTCAAAAGAAGAAATAAAAAAATTAAAAATCCTAAGAACAAAAATATGTGAAAATATCAGACTAAACAAACAAGATGTTAAAATAGATGAAAAAAAATACAAATTATGGACTTCTAGAAGAATAATACTAAGACACAAAAATGAAATTAAAGATCTAAAATTAATACCTGCAATAATCGAATTAGAACCTACACCTGAAGGTTTAGAATTAGAAAGAGAATTTGTTTAAAATTAAAGAAGCATCTAAAAATGATTAATTATCTAATAGATTAATCTCAATGTTTACCCCTTTAGGTAAAGGAACTCTCATAACTAATCTTAATGCTCTCTCATCTACACCCAAGTCTATCATTCTTTTATGTACTCTCATTTCAAATCTATCAAAACTAGCTTTACCTCTTCCATTAGGAGATTTTCTAGTAGTTATTTTTAATCTTTTAGTTGGTAAAGGTATTGGGCCTCTAATAATAGTTTTAGTTTTCTTAGCAATATCAACTATAGCATTGACTACCTCATTAAGATTATTAATCTCAGCACTTGCTAATTTTATTCTTGCTTTTTGCATAAGATTAACAAAAATTAGGTCTTTTTAAATCTTTCTCAAAGATTAAAATACTATTAAATTTATTTTATTTCTTCAATTTGTAGGAAGATTATTTATTCTAAGGTCTCTAAAAAAGATTTATTCGTACTTTTTCTTTTCATCATTAAGATATCTTAAATAATCATGACAATCTTCTTGAACTTCATCAGAATGAGCTTTCATTGCATGAGAATAATTACCAATAAGGATTTCATATAAAACCAAAGCTTGTGGTTTAGTTAGATTCGCTTCTATGATTAAAGCTTGTGTTTTTTCAACAAGATTCATTCCTTGATGAACTAAACTATTTTTTATTCTTTGTCTTGTAGGACCAGCCATAAAAAATAAATCTAAATTACTACTTAAATAAATATCTATTCCAAAAAATAGATTTTTATAAATATTAATAAATAAAAGAAGTTTTATTTTATAATATTTCAATGAGTTTATGTAATCTATGAAAACAAAAGAACTCCAAAGTAAAATTCAAAGGTCTGGATTTATTTGCCGATGAGTCTATAACTAAAGATAATATATAATTATAATATTTATGAGAATTTAAGAAATTTATAATAAAAATAAGAAAAGAAGTAAAATTACTTCTTTACTAGATCTATACACATACCTGCAGCTACAGTTTGACCTGCATCTCTAATTGCAAATCTACTCATATGAGGTATATCTTTTTGTCTCTCAATCACTAAAGGTTTTGTAGGTTTAATAACTACTCTAGCTGGTTCACCATTCTTTAACATATCTGGATTCTCTTGAGCAACTTGTCCAGTTGCAGGATCCAACCTAGCTAATAATTTCTCAAATCTACAAGCAACTTGAGCTGTATGTATATGGAATACAGGTGTATAACCAACAGTTAATACTGAAGGATGATTTAATACTACAATTTGAGCTGTAAATTCAGTAACAACTGTAGGAGGACTATCTAAATGTCCAATTACATCTCCCCTTGCAATATCTTTCTTATTCATTCCTCTAACTGAAAATCCTACATTATCACCTGGTTCAGCTAATTGTACTTGTTCATGATGCATCTCTATAGTCTTAACTTCACCTTGAACACCTGAACCTTCTCTTCCAGGCATAGCAATTATTTTATCTCCAACTTTCATAACACCAGTTTCAACTCTACCAACAGGAACAACACCAATACCAGTTATGTTATAAACATCTTGTAAAGGTAACCTCAATGGTAAGTTAGTTGGTTTATCGGGTGCAGTAAATATATCTAATTGTTCTAATACAGTTGGTCCTGTATACCAAGGCATATTTACACTTTTTTTAACAATATTATCTCCTTGGAAAGCAGAAGCTGCTATAAATGGAACTTTATCAGGATTATAACCAACTGACTTCAATAAAGCAGATAATTCCTTTTTAACTTCTTCAAATCTAGATTGTTGGAACTTAGCAACATCCATCTTGTTAACTAAAACAGCCAACTGATTAACACCAAAAGTCTTTAACAAGAATACATGTTCTTTAGTCTGAGCCATTATACCTTCAGGTCCAGCAACTACTAAAAAAGCTACATCTGCTTGACTAGCTCCAGTAATCATATTCTTAATAAAATCTCTGTGGCCAGGAGCATCTATAACTGTATATTCATACTTACTAGTTGTGAACTTTTTATGAGATAAATCAATAGTAACTCCTCTTTCCCTCTCTTCTTTTAAATGATCCATAACAAAAGCAAATTCAAAACCTGCTTTTCCTAATTGCTGAGCTAGCTCCTTAAGCTTTCTCATCTCTTGTTCTCCAACATTACCAGAATCAAACATTAATCTACCTACACAAGTACTTTTACCATGATCTACATGTCCTACAAAAACAACGTTTACGTGTGGTTTTTCTTTAGCCATATTTAATACCCTCCAATGAATATAATAGTAAAATCAGAATTTACCCCTACTTTATAAAGATTTCTATAGAAAACCAAGAATCAAGCAGCTTTGCCATCTGACTCATCATTAATTTTATTCAAAACCCATTTCTCTAATTCATTTAAAGCAACAGCTCTTCCATTTGTTCTAATAATTCCACTCAAGACTTCACAGTCTACACCCCAAAGACCACCCAATTCAACCTCAGCTAAATACCAAGCTCTTGCTTGAGGTAAACTAGGAGGAATTCCAGAATAAATTATATCTAATCTTTTATCATCAACTTGTCTATAAGCTTTAATTTCTTCATCTTCCCATAAACTATTAGAATAAATTGATTCATCATTCATAAAAATAACTGAACAAACATAAAATATAAAGATTTATGTGATCAAATTAAGAGAATATAAATAAAACTCCATTAAGTGAGAATTGCATCCCTCTACCAGAAAAAGTAGATTGCATCGAATCATATTCAAGTATTCTATCAACTTCCAAATCAACAGGAGCAATACCAAACGAAGTTTGTTGATAAATCAAAGTAGGCCTTCTAGAGTCTTCAAAAATTTGAATCCTTGAGTCTAAGTCAGGCAAGATTACTCTACCAATCAAAACACCATGAACATTCGCTTCAAAAGAGTCATTTCTTCTAGCACAATTGACATAACTAATTCTTGCAGGATCATAAGCACTTTGTACCTGGATACTAGAATGTAATCCTTTACAAGAATCACAAGCGTAAAATTCTTCGATTCTTACTTCTTGAAAAGGTCTTCTTTGAGTTCTATCTAAATTAGAATCAACAACTACCCTCCAATATTTAGGCAAATGTTCAAGTAAATCATTACCACATTCTATATTTATCTCAGACATAAAAGCAAAAAGAACTAAAGTTTTAAAAGTTTACTGATTCTCACTTAAACCTTTTCTTTGTCTTATTTGTTGAACTAATTTATTTTGTAATTCTAGAGGTAATTTTTGATATTCTTGATCCGCAACATAAAAAGTACCTCTACCTTCAGTAGCACTTCTCAAATCTGAAGACAATCCAAACATTTCAGCAACAGGCATTTTAGCTTTTACAGTCAAATAATTGCCTTCCTGATTCATATCTAATAATTGTCCTCTTTTATTAGCAACTAATTTGGATATAGATCCCATGTGATCAACAACACTTTCAATTTGTAAAACCTGCATAGGTTCAAATATAACAGGAGATGCTAAATTCATAGCATCTCTTAATCCCTCTCTTATCGCAGGATAAATTTGTGCAGGACCCCTATGTATACTATCCTCATGCAACTTACAATCATTTAGAGTAACTAATAATTTAGTACAAGGTTCTCTAGCTAAAACTCCACCATCCATCACTTGTTCAAAAGCATCTAAAATTAGGTCTATAACCTCTCCAATTTGAACAATACCTCTAGTATTATCAACAAAAGCATTTCCATTATAAAACGCTCTAAACTTTTGAGCATCTTTAGTGTCTATTCCTAAAGCAATCAAAGCATCAATTACACTTCTATCCTTCTTCTTTACTCTACCACTAGGCAAGTCACCATTTTTAATAGCATTATATAAATTGTCTGGTAAAGGTTCTACAATCAGATAGAATCTATTATGTTTATTAGGAGTCTTACCCTCTGCTTCAGGACTTTTTTTAGATATAGTTTCTCTATAAACTACAATAGGCGGACTTGATTTAATATCAACTCCCTTTTCAGTCTTAATTCTATTCTCAATAATCTCTAAATGTAATTCTCCCATACCACTCATTAAACATTCTCCAGTCTGTTCATCAATTTTTATTTTTATACTAGGATCTTCTTTAGCTGCAGCTTTTAAAACTTCAACAACTTTAGCTAAATCTTGAGGTTTAGTAGGCTCTATTGCCTTTGTAATTACTGGCTCAAAAATATGTTTCAATTCTTCAAATGGATGTTCTTCACCTTCTGTAATTGTTTCACCAGCTTCTGCTTTTAATCCTGCTAAAGCTAAAACATTACCAGCAACAACCTCATTCATCATCTGAGTCTTAATACCATTATACATAAACACTTGTTGAACTCTAGCTTTCTGTTTAGCATTACTCAAATAAACTTCCATCCCTCCCTTAACAGTACCAGAATATAATCTTCCAGCAGAAATCTCCCTTCCAGTTTTAGGATCAATCATGACTCTTGTAACACAAAAAGCAACCTTCCCATTTTTATCACAATTCAATAAGCTTTTACCAAATTCACTTTCTAAATCTCCTTTCCAAATTCTAGGAACTCTATATTTTTGCGCTTCTACAGGGTTAGGTAAATGTTTAATTACCATATCTAAAACAACTTCATGTAATGGAGCCTTCTCCCAAACCCACTTCTTCCTCTCCTCAAGATCCATTTCATATAAAGCTAAAATGTCCTTAAAATTAACTTTTTTCTTTTGCATGAAACTAAAAGATAAGGCCCAATTCTCTCTTGCACTTCCAAACGCTACACTTCCTTCTTGAATACCAACTTTCCATTTTTCTTTAAATTCTGGCTCTGCAATTTGTTCTATTAATCTATTAAATTGTAAAATAATCTCAGTAAACCTTTTCTGCATTTGTTCTGGAGTATACTGCATTTCTTTGATTAATCTATCAACTTTATTTAAGAACAAAACAGGTTTTACTCTTTCTCTTAATGCTTGTTTAACAACTGTCTCAGTTTGAGGCATAATTCCTTCAGAAGCGCAAACTAAAACAACAGTTCCATCAATTGCACGCATAGCTCTAGTTACATTTCCACCAAAGTCTACGTGACCGGGAGTATCAATTAAATTAATTAAAAATTCTTCATTATTAAAATCGTGAATCATACTTACATTAGCAGCATCAACAGTCATCAATCTCTCTTGTTCATCTGCATGTTGCCAAGTAGCCATTCCTTTATCAAGATCGCCTGCACTCTTCTCACTCATCAAACCAGCTGCAGCAAGTAAATTATCAGTTAACGCAGTGTTGTGCATAAATATTCCCTCAGCTACAAAATTATGTGTTTTAGGAACAGTAAAATCATAAACAGTTTCTTCATATGAAACCTCCATACTTTTAACCTCAATAAAAGATAACTCCAAGTTATTATTCAATGTTTTTTGAACTTGTAAAGTTTCTCCATTAGATGTCAAATCTAAACCAATATTATCACAAACCCTACTTCCAGAGATTTTGCTAACAAGATTCTCAGCTTTTAATTTCTTTTCATTTAAGTTAAAACCAATATTATCATTGAAATTTTTAGCAGAAAAACCACTCAAATAAATTGTATCATTTTCTTTATTTATTATGCCAACACAACCAAATCTTAATAATAAGAAATGTAAATCTTTAATCATTTGTTTACTAACACTAGTAATTGAAATTGCACTTCTAGATTTCTCTACAGTTCCATCTGCATCAAAGTATCCGCTTAAAAATTTAGAAACATAAGAATCTGGACATTTATTTAAAAATTGAGATATTCTAATATTCCTGCTCTTCTGTTTTTTAGGATAATTAAACAAAGAATTCATAATCTCAACAACAGTCATGTTGGTTATTAACTCTGGAGTTCTATGTTTATATCCGCCAAGACTACAATTAATATTCAAATCATTACAAATTCTTAAGAATTCATTACCTAATTGTTTTTTCCCAACTATAAATTTACTATTACTTCCATCTCCAAAGAATAAACCTGCTAAATAAAAAAAATCTTCCCATTTAATCGGTAATTTAATAGAACAAGAATTTCCACCCCTTTGTTTTCCAGTCCTAAAATATATAAGATCAATATTATTATAATTATTATCAGAACTAATATTAAACAATTTACAAATTTGCAAGTAATCTTTTAAAGTAAAACGATTTTGCCATAATCCATGATAAAAAGATTTAGGTTTGAGATCAGAATTTATTTTTTTAACAATCTCTTTAATTCCATAGGACATAATATTATTTTTCAAATTCTTATAAAATTTAATTTCTAAATTAACATAAAAATTTTTTTGAGATAATAAAAATAAAAATTCTTGTTTTAAATCAATTTTAGAATCAATTTTAAGTCTAGAGGGGCAAACTATTCTATCACCCAAAACTAATTCCTGAGCAGGTACATCAAGAATCTGAGAGTTTCTATAGACAATATATTTATGTTCTGGTGTTGTAGTAATTTCAGCGCCATGCCTTAATTTAACTTTAATAGTGGTTCCACCAACTAATTTCCAAGCCATAGAAACTGGTTTCTTTTCTATCTGATTTGTCTCTTTATTTAAAGAGAAAATATTTAAACCCAATTTAGAAACATCATAAATAATATGTTCATTATCTTTATTTTCAAATAAAACACCATTTTTCTCACAATATTCATAAATTTCTTCAGCAGTTAAAATACTCCCATTTTCTAAAATTAATCTAGAATCTTTACTAATACACTTTCCATGATGTATATGTGCACTTGTAGCTATGTTTCTAATATTTTTAGGATTATTCATAGCTCTTGTAAATCTTATTACAGGATCTTCTGCCATAAACTCGTGCAAAGAGTTTCATATATAAATGTTTTGGAAATTCAGGATTATATTATAGAAAAATAAGACTACAAAGCACCTCTAAATCTTTCTTCAGTCAGAATTTCTAAGTTCATATGTGCACGCGGTACAAAATTAACAAGAGGAACATGCATAACTGTGAAACGATAATGTCCAGAAATAGAGCCTTCATAAGTTCTAGCAAATGTGACATCTCCATATTTAAAAAAATCATGACCATTCCCATTACCCTTCAATAATTTCAAAGCTTCTTCTATAGATTCAAGAGGCCCTACTCCAATTAAATGAATTGAATCAGCATCAAAAAAAGGTTTATCCTGAAGTGAAACACTAAGATAAGTTTGAAGTTTATTACTAGACAAATAATCACAAAGCGTAGTAAATCCTTCTCTATCTGTTCTTTTTATTAAACGAAAGTAATTAGAAGGATCATCAACTTTAACTAATATTCCCTTCCTATTTAAATCTAACACACTAAGATCTCCTGCTTCATAATAAATTATATTCCCGTCCATCAAAAATAAAAAATCAAAAGAAATTTAAATCTAGCTAAAGAGACGATTATTAGTCTTCAATATGTTCTTGAATTTTAATATCTATATTCTCAGCTGGAATAATTATACCTCTCTTACTTATAGCAACCCCGCTACCAAAACTACTTCTAACCCTTTCAGTTAATGTAGCTTCCAAATATTGTATGCTTAATGAAATACCTCCAGCAAATTCAACTTCAAGAACATCCAGAACTGCTAGAGGATCAGATAGGTTCGATAAATATATTTGTGGACTAACCCTATAAATAATATTACCAGGTTTTCTAAAGATACAATCTAAAATACCTCTTCTAATTTCAGGACCTTGATAATAAGCTATACATTCATATCTCATAAAAATAAAAAATTGAAAAAATTTTAAAAATTTATCTATCAACAATAAGTTGAGCAGACATTTGAGCACCTCTTATATTTCCAGCTAAAGGACCTAAAGTTAAAGAGGATAATTCTCCACTAACATAAAACCTACCATAAGATGCATCACCTATCCACTCAAGATCATCATCCAAAATAGGATAACCTAATCCACTTAATGGTAAATTAAAATCACGACTTAATTGTTTTAAAATTTTATTGCCATTAGGACCATTAAATCCTGTAGCTAACACAACAACAAAATCTTCTTCCTCTTTTTCACCAATTTTAAAATTCATAATTTTTTGCCCATCATCTCTAATTCTAAATCTCGTTACTTCATCTACCCTTAGTTCTAATGCATGACTTCTAGACCTTTCCATCAAAGCAGCATGAATATGCTCTGGTATAGTTCCTTCATTTCTTTCTTTTCTAACTAAACCCTCTCTAAAATTTATGTCTCTAGTCCATAAAGCATGTTCTATATAATCCAATCTCGTCCATAAAGCTCTTGCATCTAATTCTTGAACTCTTAAAGGATTCCTAGAGATCATAATCACAGGATATCTCCCAAATTTAGATTGTCTTAATTCAGCCAATTTAATAGCTAATTGTGCAGCAGTAATACCTCCACCTACAACATAAATCTTTTTATCTAACCTATAAAAATCTTCAATTCTAAAATCTTTTTCAAACACATGATGAAAACCAGAATCAGTATGACTCTTAGCCCAACTAGGCCATCTTGTTCCCCCAATTTGACCCATTGCAAGAATCACATTGCTAGCAAAAAGACAGCCCCCTTCATAAGGATCCTCTACCTCAATTTTAACAAATGGTCTCCTTTTATGTCCTCCTTCCTGATAAGGTTTGATGCTTTTAACAGTTGCGTCTAACACCGCTTCTTCTAATTTATTTCTATATATTGTATCTCTACAATGATCATTAAATAAACCTAAAGTAGGTCTTTCAAATCCAGAAAGATTTTGAATTTCATGCAATCTTCTTCCTGAAATAGCATAACCAAGTAAACTTTCACCATTCTCTCCTAAATTATGTTGATCAGGACTTCTTAAATGAGTTTGTCCACAATTTCTAGTATTTCTATTCCAATTAGACATTAATTTAGAATTAGGATCTATAATCACATAACTTTGTACACCCGCTTCTCTCAACTTATAAGCAAGATAGGTACCATGAATTCCCCCTCCAACTATTGCCCACTCATATAAACCATAATCAGATTTTTTCATTTCCTCGAAAAATTAAAATAAATTATATAAAGCTTTCTAGAAAAATTTTTGTAAATACAATATATATTAATTAAATCTCTCCCTATAAAATTTTACAATATTTGTAAGAACGCCACTTTCCAAAAAAGCAATTCTACCAGTTCTTTTATTGATATTTAAGTTATGATCAGCCCCACTTACTAACTTAAGAAGTTGGCTATGTTCTGGAAGACATCTAAAGACTTTCATTCTTCCTTCTTGATCATAACCTAATCTATCATCTAATTCTCCATATATCAAACAACTAACAGGAACATCCTCATTATGATATGCAATAAACTTATCATGATCTCTAACTAAATTTTTCAGATCTTCAAAAACATTTTGATCAATTTTGATTGCACCAAAATAGGCATCACAATTATCTGAAGAAGCTCTATAAGGAATATTACTCTTTCTGTATCTTTCATGTAATAATAACCTAGTCTTATCATATAATTGAAATATAATTCTAGCAACAGGATAAGGAAGATCACCAATCCAACCAAAAGTATTAGCAATTTTAGTATCTCCTAGATTAAGAGGCATTCCTATTAAAACTAAACCATCAATATACTCCCTACTTAAACCACTTAATACAAAAGAGCCAAAGCTATGTCCTAATCCAAAAACAAAATCATGTCTCTCTCCAAGTTTTCTAGCAACTTCAGAAATTGAATCAATCAAAGGTTCAACTCTTAAAGATCCAGCAGAAAATCCATGATTGGGATGATTAATCAAATACAAAGTATGTTCTCTACTTAATCCACTAATAGATTCATCAAAACAAAAGTCAGCATGACAACCTAAACTAGGTAACATAATTATAGCAGAACGACCCTCATCACTCCCAATAATAAGGGTTTCTAAATCATGGTCTTTAGTTTTAAAAAACATACTTCCACTAACTTGGATGTCCTTCATAAAAAACAGCTAATAAAAAGTTTTAAAAGTTTAGCTAATAAAACATTACTCTCTTAAATCTCTAAAAAAGGTAATAACAATTAAGGAATCTTGGAATTTAAATAATAAAACATAGACTGTCAAACTAATTCTTCAACAGGTCCAATAAAAAAATTATTAAAGATAAACATATCTTAAATAATACAACTCTAAACTACATTACGTCCAGAAATCAGAGAATATATATGAGACCAGCTATAAGTTTTTCCTGTAATGTTAGATGGTATTGTAAGATGAGAATTATAAGGCCAAGAGAATAAATAAAGTCTTGGTACAATTCCAACTAAAGGTATTAACTTATCTAAATCATCATCAGCATAAAAATCAAGGCCCCTACAAGCATCAGTTTTAGGAATCCTATAGCCAACGCCACTTAATGTAAGAAATAAGCCATAGTAAAGCATATATTGCATAGCAATCCAGGCATTGTATCCATCTCTAGAAGTAACTACTCTGACACCATGGCCTTCATGTAGTAACCTATTAGTAAAATAAACTGAATTTGGAAGAGGAGGCATAGACAAAGTTAATTCAAGATCACTGGAAGCAGTTCTAGATACTTTTGTATACTGTTCATCTGTCAATAAACCACAACCAACAACTACCTCTCTTTTAAATTGCTCAGGAGGAATATAAACACCATATAAAGCTAATGCAAGTTTTGATTTTACAAGCGAAGTATCAATAAAAACACCATCAAAATCTAGACCAACTTCCATAATAAGAACAATAATTAAAAAAATAAAAATAAAACGTATATAAAGAATATACAAATATCTTTAATAAAGAATTATAGTTATAAGAGTATAAAAGAGAAGCAATAAATATAAAAATAAAGAAAATTACAAAATATTAATGGAAATAAATCAAGTAAAAATAGGAAGAAGGGTAGAAGATTTTGAAGTTGAAGCATTTCACAACAATGAGATAAAAAAGTTAAAATTATCAGATTACAAAGGAAAATGGATAATTCTAGTTTTTTATCCTGCAGATTTCACCTTTATTTGTCCAACAGAATTAACAGACCTAGCAGATTTATATAATGAATTTAAAAAAGAAAATGCAGAAATATTAAGTGTAAGCACAGATACTGTTTTTGTTCATAAGGCCTGGTTTGACAACTCTCCATCAATTGCAAAGATAAAATATCCAATGCTAGCAGATCCTACAGGAAAAGTTTGCAAACAATTTAACACTTACATAGAAGAAGAAGGACTATCATTAAGAGGAAGTTTTGTAATAGATCCAGATGGAATTTTAAAAGCATTTGAATTGCATGATAATTCAATAGGAAGGTCTGCTAAAGAATTACTAAGAAAATTAAGAGCAGCCAAATTTGTTAGAGAACATGGGGGAGAAGTTTGTCCTGCAAATTGGGAACCAGGAAAAGAAACTTTAAAACCAGGCTTAGATTTAGTAGGAAAAATTTAGGAGGAAACTAATGACATACGAAGCAAAAGATTTCAGTAAAATTTTAGGAACAAAAGGATTTAGTGATCAACTATTAAAAAACCATTTCACATTATATCAAGGTTATGTTACAAATACAAATAAATTAACAGAAACTTTAGCAAATATGTTAAAAGAAGGAAAAACCTCAACTCCAGAATTTGCAGAGTTAAAAAGAAGATTTGGCTGGGAATTTAACGGTATGCGTTTGCATGAATTATATTTTGAAAATATAAATAAGACAAAAAAAGAATTGAATGAAAGTTCTCCATTGATGAAAACAATGATCGAAAGTTTTGGATCTGGAGAAAACTGTCATAAGGATTTTGTTGCTTCAGGTTCTATGAGGGGAATAGGTTGGGTAATAATGTATTATGATAAGGTTTCTAAAAAATTATTCAACATTTGGATTAACGAACATGATCTAGGTCATTTATATAGTTGTATACCTTTGTTAGTAATGGATGTATTCGAACATGCTTACATGTTAGACTATCAACTAAAAAAAGCAGATTATATCAACTCTTTCATAGAAGCAATAGATTGGGAAATAGTAGAAAAAAGATTTAAAGAAGCACAAAAGTAATTTAAATTCTTTTTATATAAGATTCATATGTTAAACAAATACATTAATAAAAATCATATTGAAAATGAAAAAATATTAGTAAAAGAATTTCTAAAAGCAAAACCATTTCCACATTTAATAATTAAAGATTTCATAAAAGAAGATTTAGCAAATAAATTATCAAAAGAATTAAAAGAAGAAAAATTTACTAAACAAGAATCAGATTTGTTTTCATTCTCACAAAGTAATGATTTAGAAAAAACAAATAATAAAACCTTAAAAGAATTTTACAATTTATTAAATTCAAAAGAATTTAAAGAATATTTAGAAAAAATAACAAATATTAAAGCTTATTTAAAAATAGATTGTTCAGGGTTTATTTACACAAATACAGATTATCTATTACCACATGATGATAGATTAGAAACAAGAAAAGTAGCATATGTTTTAAATTTAAGTAAAGATTTCATAAAAGAAGATGGGGGTTCATTAGATTTTTTTGAAAATAATAAAATTATTAAATCAATAACCCCAAAATTCAATACATTTACAATATTCAAGGTAATAGAAAACAAAACCTACCACCAAGTTTCTGAAGTTTTAAGAGATAAAGAAAGATTATCTATAGCAGGTTGGTTTAACAACTAGGATGTGTAGTTAAAACTGCATAAGGGAAGGATTTACTAATTTCATGAGGAGTTCCCGACTTAAGTCTATGATGATTTCCATCTAATTCATATCCTAAATGTTGTTGAATTCTCCAGTCTCTTGGAGTCTCGTTAAATACAAACTGTATATCTATAGGCCTGCCTTCTCCATATCTAACACTTAAGCCTTTAGAATTATAAGAGCCAAACGTTTCCAAATCAGAAGTTAATCTAAGTTGCTGGTCTGCAACCAACAACCATATGTCTTTATTCCACCTAGCAAAAGGTCCGCTACCTGAAACCAAAATACCATCATCACTACCTGCTTCATAACTAGGGTAACTACTTTTTACTCCTGGTAATGATGCAAGCTTCACTTGTAAACCATCAAAATAATTACTAACACTTCTAGTAAAATGTATTACACTTTCAAAACCATGTCCTCTTTCTCTAGCAGGAGCAACTGTATAATTAAAACCAACTACAGCTAAGTCTATATCTCGCGCCATTTCAGGATTTTCTAATCTTAAAATACTTCCAACACCAGCAATTAAAAATTCTTCACAACCATTTCTAACCATAAAAGTAGTTATATCATCAACAAGAAACCTAACACGTTCAACCTCTTCAATTCTAAGTCTATTATAAAATGATTCAGCACTAAAATCTAATTGGTTTGGAGAAGAACCAACTCCAGTAATTGAAACACCTGACATAAATAAAGTTAGAAACACACAATTTATAAGTATTTTGAGCCTAAATCATATATATGATAAATAATATTTACAAAGATAAAAAAATAATAGAACAAATAAAAGAAATACTAAAAAAGCAAGGAAGTATTCAATTAAAAGAATTTCTAAAAGAACCTCCAAAAATAAATTCAAAATTAAAAGAAGAGTATGTTCCACAATCTCATTCATATAAATTTACAGACTACGAAATGAATAAAGAAATAATAAAATTTGTAGAAATTATAACAAACAAAAAACTTAGATCTTCAAAGTTATTCGAATTAAAACACAAAGATTACAAATTATTAAGTGATAAACAAAAAGAAAGGGAAGGTTATAAGATAATTATAGAATTAACAAAAAGTTGGAAAGAAGAGTTTGGAGGTTTTACATCAATAATAGAAAACAATCAAGAAAATTTAAGGATAATTCCAGAAGAAAATACTCTATCAATTATAAGGACAAATAAAGAACAAAAATCATTCATAAAATACATTAATAACAAAGCAAAAAATCAAAAGAGAATATTTATAGAATTAATTTTCTAATCTTTGTTTTCTAAGTTCAACAGGAATATAAGTAACTAAAATCCTATCACTAAGATCTTCAGAAACAATAGAAAGTTCTCTATAAACAAAGATAACATCATCGCCTAATCTAAAAGCATCAGCATCTTCATAACCAAAAGCATTAATAGGAACTTCATCGTCAACCACAATTAGATCATTATTAAATCTAACTAAAAGTTCATCTATTCCATCTAAAGGAGCATAAAGATTACCAACTACTTTAACAGAAGCATAACATAAATCACCTATTTCAACCCTAGAGTTTCCAAAGTCAAACATAGTTTAATATTTTAATTAATCCCTAATTTACTAGCACTAACAAACCTATAAATCTTACCATATCTAGAAGTTTCTTCCCTATAACTAAGTAATACTCTATCCCCCACTTCATAAGCTGCATGAACATTATAATCGCTAATTGTAATATGTCTAAAGTTCCTATCTTCAATTACAAAAACAACATCTGGTTTAGAGTCCTCAAATCTCAAAAAGTTTTTATCTCTAACTCTAGCTAGCTCTTGAATAACTCTATCGTCAACACTAGCATTGCTAACTGCTCTAGTCGCTGCTCTTACTTCATCAATTACTCTATTAACACTCAAACCAAACATGTCTCATACCTCCGAACCTTTAAGCAAAAATTTGAAATAATTTATAAAGCTTTTGTTTAAAAATTGTCTAGAAATAAGCTCTAAAACTTGTAAAATAATATAAGCTGAAAATCACCCACAACCTAAAAGATTATAGTTTTCTTGCTTAAGTTTTCATAAGAGAATAGTTTAGAAGCCATACTAGATATTTATTATAATAAAAATAAACAATTATCTCTTTCTTTTAGCTAAGAAAAAGACTATAACTAAAACTATAATTATTATGCCAATTAACCAATAGAAATTAAAAGAGGAGGATTCAGATTTGAAACCAGCTACTTCCTCGGAATTAAAAGTAACGGGATTAATTAAACCATCAGAAGTAATTATAACTTTATTTGAAACAGCTATTTTTTGTTCAGGACTATTAGGAGTCTTTACAAAGGCTTCGTCTTCAGTAACATAAACTGTTGTTGTATTTGTTTGATTATTATAAACCACTATCATCTCGCTTCCCCTTATACTAGAACTTGCTGTGGGAGTAGTTACAGAAAAATCGCCCCTTATCGCTGCCCTATGTTTCAAAATTGGTTTAATAGCACCAACTCTTAGATATAATTGAGTTTTTTCAAGATTTTCCTTTCTTGTAAATTCATCTAATCTAAATTGTGTTAATGAATATACTTCTAATTTACCATATCCCAAATCTAAATTAGCTGAAGATTCAAAACCAGTGCTAATAAAATCTCCTTCTTTTAAGACAACATCTTTAGTTAATGGCTTAAAAGTTTTACCTCCATCAGTACTATATTCAACCTCTCCTTTAATATCTGTAATCTTTGCTTTCATAGGAAGTGTAGACTTTGGAGCATCTGATGCACATTGACAAGATTCTATTTTTCCAATTATTGGATTAATGATAACACTTGCATCTTTCGTCCCTTTATTAGAATCAAATTCACAACCACTCAATTCTTTATTACGCAATGGTCCAGTTAATGCTTCTTTCGGAGTTCTAAAATATCCTCCCTTACTAAGATAAGCTGAAGGAGTATATTTCTGAATACAGCCATGAGAATCCACATTCTTGCCATCAACAAACTTCCCTTGAACTATTCCCCCAGATTCAAGATCAGTCCATTTTGTTCCTTGTAATCTACATCCTTTACTCAAATAAAGATCTTCAACAGCAGCAGAAAAAGTTTGAATATCTACATTACAACCTTCCTTTTCAACCTCTCCCTTTGCCCAAGAAACACAAACATCTAATGCATTAGCATCACAAGTAGCAGAAACAAGCTTAAGGGTAAGAATAAATAAAACAAGAACTATTATAAAACTAACAACTCTTTTCATTAGAAATTTAAATTCTATAAAGTATTTAAATTTTTCTTTTAAAAAATATAAATTAATTCTATATAATTATGAGATTATTATGTCTAAATAACAAATTAAAAAATAAAAATAGATTATTTATAAGATTATCTAAATAATTCTGATTCTCTTAAAAAGTCAAAAGGAAGTTGATAATCAGAATCACAAATAGGACTAAAAGAATTCCTAGGAAGATAAGGATCTCTTCCATTTTTAGCAGTCTCTCGTAAAGGACCTAAAAGAGCAAGAAGATTAAAATTGGTTTTCTCCAATCCACCTAAAAAATCAAAGGAACCTTGTCTAAGATAAAATTCCAAATTCCGTAAAACAACTCCCGCAGCAGATCTAGGAATTTCTCCATGCGAATAAGTTTTTACAGAAGGAAAATAAGGACCTTCATCAGGTTCTCCAATCCACCAAGCAGTAGGATTTTTAGATTCAGCAGAATAACAAAGAAGTTTTCCTCCAGAGTCAACTCTTAAAAATAAAGGTTTCTCATTGTAAACACCTACAAAAACCCCATGTGTATCTTCACCACTTAAAATTAAACCGCCACCATGAAAACCAAGATAAAACTCTTCTCCAAAAGAAAAATTCCAAGTATAAATATTATCAGCTTTTTCAACAAGAAAACATCTTTCTAAACTACCCATAAAATATGGGCAACTTAATAATTTAAATAATTTTGTATGTTTATTCTTTAGAAAATCTTTTCTCCAGTTCATTTACTCTATTTTCAAGAGAAGAAAATCTTGTTCTAACATAATGCCATGCTTTCAAAGGGAGGGTTCCCAAGAAAATATATGCTGCATAAGTTCCTATTTCATTTGCAGTAACAGAAGTAGATGAAAGAAGATAATCTTTAATTTCAGTTTTAAAGCCAATTCCTACAATAGCTACAGCAGTCAAAGAATTATAAATCAATTTTTCGTAATCCATAAATATTATAGAAAAAACTAATTTTAAAAGATTACTATAATTAAAAATATATTTATCTAGATGAATCAGCTTGTCTCTCTAATTCTAATTTCTTAGATATAGCCTGGCTTGCTTGGTCATTATTATAAGCATTTAACAATTCATCAGCTAAAGCTTCAGAAATACTCTTTTTCTTACCAAAACATTTACCATAAGATCCTTGAATAAATTGTCTTAATGCAATATCTATCCTTCTTTGAGGAGCACAATCTACAGCTTGAGCATATCTAGCTCCACCATACTCAATAGAAGTAACTTCTTCTCTAGGAGCAGCATTTTCTAAAGCCTTTACAAAAACTTGAACAGGATTTAGTTTAGTTTTAGCTTCTAAAATTTCAAAACATTTCTGAACAACATTATAAACATGGCTTCCCTTTCCAGTAATGTGTCCGCTAGACCTATAATGTTTCTTTCCTTTATGCCCAGGAACCATTAATTTATTCATTAATCTTTCAACAACATTTAATTTACTCTTGCCAAATCTTTGATTAGCATTTCTACCATAAGTCCTAGGAACTAAAACAGATTGAAGTCTAATATAACTCTTTAATCCTGCATCTTCTACAACAACTCCTTTAACATCCCACTTATTGAATAATTTAAAATCCATTTATCTTCTACCTTTCTCGATTTTTCCTCTAAGCAAAGCATTTAAACTCTGATCATTAACTTTTATAACCTGCCACCTAACACAAGGAATATCTCCTTTAGCTCTACCCATTTTCCCACCAATACATTCAATCATAACTTCATCATGTTCGTTAATAAATCTCTGAGCATTATCTCCAGGAATAAAAACTGTAATTTGTTTACCATTTTTTAGTAACTGAACTACACAAGCTTTTCTCATAGCAGAGTTAGGCTGCTTAGCTTCAATTTGTCTTTTTTCTAAAACTATACCTTTAGCTTGATGAGCTCCCCTTAATGGATCTGCTTTCTCTCTAAGTTTAAGAATTCTTCTTGCATACTTTCTACC
This sequence comes from Candidatus Woesearchaeota archaeon, assembly GCA_018302545.1. Classification (GTDB taxonomy): domain Archaea; phylum Nanobdellota; class Nanobdellia; order SCGC-AAA011-G17; family GW2011-AR18; genus JAGVZM01. Next base: position 73,419 of record JAGVZM010000001.1, read on the forward strand.
ATGCCATCTAGCTGCTTTTCTTTTATTTTTAAGCTTCTTTCCAGACATAAGACCATTACTTTTATTTCCCATAATTTTTGGATTTTACTTCCTTTTATAAACCTTTTTATCTGCAATCAAAAAATACCAATAAACTATACATATCTTAATAAATAAAATAAAATGCAAAAAAACATGTTAGATCTTGCTGAATACAAAAGAAGATTTATTGATTTCTTAATTCAAGCAGACTCTTTGAAAGTTAATCCTTCAAATTCAGAGGGCGATTGGACATTAAAAAGTGGAAGAACATCTCCCCATTTTGTAAACATCGGTGATGTTAGTGATGGGGATGGAATTTCTCAATTAGGCAAAGCTTATGCAGAAGCAATTAAAGCTACTGAAATAGATTTTGATTTAGTTTATGGCATTCCTGAAAAAGGTGTTGGTCTTGCAATAGCTGCCGCTACAAGTTTAGCAGAATTAGGCATAAACAAAGGATGGTTTTTTACAAGAAAAGAAGCAAAAGCTCACGGTGAAGCAACTGGAGCCCAGTCAAATGATATAAAACCAAAGATTGTCGGAAGAGCACCAAAAGACGGAAATATAATTATACAATTAGACGATGTATTTACTGCTGGAGATGCAAAGTACGAAGCAAGAAAAGTTCTAGATTCATTAGGACAATTTAATCTTCCATTGTTAGCAATAGCTGTTGATAGACAAGAAGTTGGAATAGATGGTGAAAATGCTATAGAAAAATATGTAGCTGATACTGGAACAAAAGTAACTGCAATTATAACCGCCGCCGAAATTTACAAATACTTAAGTTCTCTAAAAGATCATGAGAAAGCTGCAGAAAGAATAGCAAGATATCTAAGAGTTTATGGAACAAAAAAAGCAAAAGAAGATTTAGGATTAAAACCTTTAGAACAAAGAATTATAGAAACAGACAGAAGTGTTATACCTGCCTGTGATGTTCCATTTGAAGAATTTGGAGGATTAATAAAATCTACCTCACACCTTCCTAAGATTGGAGGTTATAAAATTCCTGCAACTTCAGGAAGAAAAGGTTGGGAAAGATGGGTAGAAACAGCTAGAAAACACACAAATAAACCTTTAATATATGATCATCAAAAAGCAGGAACAGATATTCCAGATACAGCAAAAGAATTTATGAAAGAATTGAGAGAGTCTGGAATTGATACAGTTATCTTATTCCCACAAGCAGGACCAGAAACAGAAAGAGCTTGGATTTATCATGCCTTAGATCAAGAATTAAAAGTAATTGTTGGTGGAAGAATGACTCATAAAGGTTATGCTCAGTCTGAAGGGGGTTTTATTACAGATGAAGGAGCAATGGAAATGTATAAAATTGCTGCAAGAGCAGGTATTTCTGATTTTGTTGTTCCAGGAAACAAACCAGAAGTTGTCAAACAAATAAAAGAAATAATTGAAGCAGAAGGAGTCTCTCCAATATTTTATGCTCCTGGATTTGTAGCACAAGGTGGAAAAATTTCAGATACTGCAAGAGTAGCAGGATCAAGATTCCATGGAATAGTTGGAAGAGGAATTTACAGATCAAGCGATAAAGAACTAGCTGCAATAGAACATTGTTCACAACTCTAAACTATTTTAACTTCTTCAACATCAAAATAATTCTTAACAAGATCATTAATTTTTTTCAAATTTTCTCTACTCCTTCCAAAAATCCTACCTTTAATTACACTATCTTGTACAACAATCTTAACAATTTTCTCTTCTAATTTTATATCATCTACTTTATTAGGATATATTAAATTTCTAACAAATTTACAAACATCTTTAGAAAAACCAATGATTCTTATCTTTTTTTTCATAATTCTTCCAACACGATTAATATTAGAATTATCCTTTCCTAAAGCTTTCTTAATACTGCCTTCTTCAACCAAAAACCAAAGACTACCATCTCCTTGAGCAAGACAATCTTTGACCCTAGCACCAGTAAGTCTTTCAAATAAATTAATATTATTTATAGAATCTAAATTCAACTTCATCGTTATTCAAAACCAACAACACCAATACTAAAAGATTTCTTAACTAATACTCCTAACTCCTTACTATTTTCACTTAAAGAAATAACTTCAACATTATTCATTTTAGCTAAATTAATTAAAGTATCAACTCTAGGGCAATTATTAGCAACATAAACTCTGCTCAATTTTCCATTCCTAAGTTTTTTAAGTGTAACATCAAAACCAAGAATAGCTTTCTTAGTTTCTAAATCATTTTTTAGGTTTGCCACTTTCCATAGCCTCCTTCTTAGCAACTAATTTCGGTAAACCAGTCCCTAACGGAACTGGTTGGTTTATTACAACATTTTCTATTACGCTATTCAAAGGATCTCTTTCACCTATTAAAGTAGCATTAATTATGTGTTTTATTGGGGTTTCAAAACTAGCTCTAGCTATAACACTTTCTTTTTCTCCTGAAATTCCTGTTCTTGTAACACCTTTAACAATACCTGTTCTTGTCATAACATCAGCTAAAAGCATTATATGTCTAATATTCAAATCTATACCTTGACCCCTAATTACATGTAAAGATTCTTGAAGTATAGCAGCCCTGGCAGCTTCTATACCTAAAACTGTAGAGGTTTCAAAAATATTGTTTGTTCTAATGTTTTCAGTATCAGCTTCCTCTAATTCTAAAGCATCTTTCAAATTGCTTCCAACACAATGAACAATATAGATGCCTTCATCATTTTTAACAGGAAGTACATAAGTTATACCCTTCAAACCACCTATATGAATAGATTTAGCTTTTTCTTTTAATTTGTAAACTTCACTCAAATTAATTTCCTTATCTTTAGGTTTGATTAAAATTCCACCATCAACTTCTTTAACATCACAAGTTTTCAAACCAGCAACAATCTTGTCAAATACAAACTTAGGTTTTAAATCTAAATCTTTTAATTTTTTCTTATCTAAAATAACCATGATATTTGATTTAGCAATATTTATTGTTATCTCTTGTATAATCTCACCAAGCAAAGTTTCTTTAATCTTCATAGCGACAATCCTAACCATATCAATATTTTTAGAAAATTTTGGCCTTAACGGAATTTCCATCTGAGGAGTACTTGGATTTTTTCTAGCATCAAAGATTTCTATTAATCTTGGTAGACCAACTGTAATGTTCATCTCCGCAACTCCGGAGAAGTGGAAAGTATTTAATGTCATCTGTGTAGCTCTTTCACCAAAACATTCAGCAGTAACAATACCTATAGCTTCACCAGGAGCTATAATACCGTATTCATTAGCTTCCTCAACTCTCTTAGTAATCTCAATAACATTTTTATCACTAATCTTATACTTCTTAGCATATCCATCTATCTTTTCTTGTAAATGTTTTGGTAGCATTTTAATCAGATAATACCTCCCTAATTATTTTAGGTACATTTATTTTACCGTTTTCTGTCCTACTTACATCTAAACCATCATCACCATAAATAAATTGGATTATGTTATGGTCTGCATCTCTTACAGTTTGATCATACTCAATTTTAATATCTTGTAATGCGCTAGATAACCTTCTATAAAGATATCCAGATTTAGGTGTTCTTAATGCAGTATCCATAAGACTATCTCTTCCAGTCATAGCATGCATGAAATATTCTTCAGGCGATAATCCTTCTTTATAACCGTTCCTAATAAATCCTCTTGATTTAGGAGTTAGCTCTCCTTTCTTAAATAAACTTAAAGTTCTTCCCCTATAACCTAAATCTATTCTCTTACCCCTTAAAGCTTGTTGACCAACGCAAGCAGACATCATAGCTAAGTTTAAGTAGCTACCTTTTGCACCAGATAAAGCCATCATTATAGTAGGATTAACATTAAGATTACTCTCAGAAACAATCTCACCAACTTTAGTTCTGCATTTATCTAAAGTTTCCATAATCTTTCTCTCAACTGTAGCTTCTAAAGTAAGTCCTGGTAAAGGTTCCATACTTTTATCATGATATTGTTCTATTAATTGATCAACCCTTCTCTCAGAATTATAGATAGTTTCTCTAATCTTTTGAGAAACATCTGAAGGTAAATCTATATCTGAAATACTTGTAGTCAATCCATATTTGAGTAATACAGCTATACCTAGTCTAAATATTCTTCCTAAAAATTGTAATCCAAATTCAGTACCATATTTAGAAATTATTGATCTAACCATCTCCCCTTTATCACCACCAATAGTAATTTTATCAATAATCCCTTCTACTAAAACCCCATGTTTAATAACAACTTTCTCTTTATTTTTTGACTTTCCTATAAAATCAAAATCATCAGGAAGCAAAACACTAAATAATTCTTTACCAGTAACTTTACTTTTAAGTCTATCAAATTTAACAGGATCAAAAACACCAACGCTATGTAACAAATAAATTGCTTCCTCTTTATTTAAGTCTAAATCTTTAGTAAGTATATAATTTCCAGTAACAGCATCATCATTACAACCAATGATATTAGAACCATCTTTAGGAGTTATAACTTGAGTTTGAACTTCCATCAAGATTTCTGCCTCAGCTCTTGCTTCTTCAGTTTGAGGAATATGTAAATTCATTTCATCACCATCAAAATCCGCATTATAAGGATTACAAGTAGCTGGATTTAATCTAAAACTATTTCCAGGAAGAACTCTAATCTTATGAGCCATGATGCTCATTCTGTGAAGACTAGGTTGTCTATTGAATATAGCTATGTCTCCATCCATTAAATGTCTTTCAACAACATATCCTGGTTGTAGTTCTTCCAATAACTGTTCTTGAGTTTCATCTGTAATCTTTTTCTTTTTTCCATCTGGTCTTACAACATAATTACTCCCCACATATTTAGTTGGACCATTTTCTACAAATTTCTTTAATCTCTTCAAGTTCCATTCAGTAACCCTTTCTGGAACAGTTAAGTCCATCGCAACTTTTAATGGAACCCCAACTTCATCTAATTCAATCTTAGAATCTGGACTAATAACAGTTCTAGCTGCATAATTTACTCTTTTACCAGCTAAATTCTGTCTGAATCTACCCTCTTTACTCTTAATCCTCTCAGTTATAGTCTTCAAAGCTTGCCCACTTCTATGTCTAGCAGGAGGAATTTGTGTGACATTATTATCAAAGTAAGTAGTAATATGATACTGTAATAAATCCCACAAATCTTCTATTATAATTTCTGGAGCACCAGCATTAATATTCTCAAATAACCTTTGATTAATTCTAACAATATCTCCTAATTTATGAGTTAAATCATCTTCACTTCTTTCACCTGTTTCTAAAGTAATACTCGGCCTTATTGTAACAGGAGGAACAGGAAGCATAGTAAGTATCATCCATTCAGGTCTTGCATATTGTGGATTTAATCCTAATTTTTGAACATCTTCATCATTAACTTTTTCTAACCTTAACCTAATATCAATAGGGCTTAATCTTTTATCATCTTCTAAAATAGTAGTTGGTCTTTCTAATTTTATAGCAAATTGTTTAGCATTACAATGTGGACATTTTTTAACATTTCTCAAACTAGTCATTCTAGCCTTTTTCTCAGTTACAGTTTCTTCTTCATCCTCAGTAATTTCTGTAACTTTTTTAGCAGATAAAATCTTACCACACTCTCTACAAGTGCATCTTAAAAAGTTAACAATAATATCAGCATATTTTAAATGAACAACAGGCCTAGCTAATTCTAAATAACCAAAGTGGCCCATACAATCTCTTAAATTACCACCGCAAGTTTTACATCTTAAACCAGGATCTATTACACCTAACCTAACATCCATCAAACCGCCATCTACAGGATAACCTTCTCTATCATATAATTCAGGAGTTACAACTTTAACAGAAGACATTTTCTTAATTAAGTCAGGACCTAACATACCAAATACAATCCCGCTTATCTTTTTGAAAACATTATGCTCCATCGTAAATCACTACTCCTCTCTCAATTTTTAACCTTCCTGAAGAAAATAAATCATCCTCAACACATCTTAAGTTTCTTAAAGATCTTAAATGGTTTCTTAATCTATCTTCATGTTCTCTAGCTAAAGCAACAGAAGATCCCCAACATTTAATGTTAGCTCCTCTAACAAGATCATAAAGCTTATCATTATCTAATTCAACAAGCCTTGAAATAGTACTTGCCATACCATAAACTTGTGAAACAGGATAAGATACTTGTTTTTGTTCTAAACTTCCAACATTAGGTATTACAAAATCTACAACAGGACCAACAAATAGTTTATAATGATTAACATCTCCTCTTTTAAGACTTCTTAATTCTAATTGTATACCTATGCCATCTCTCGTTGCAACATATTCAAATCCCCCACCTGCAACATTTCGATGACTAGCACCTTCTATTAAATTTCCTCTTTCAGATCCAGAGCTTCTTTCAATTCTTCTAGGTTCTTCAAGACTAGAATTACCAAAACCTAAAACTGTCATTAATATTTCCTCCCTAATTCTAATTTTGGATAAACTCCTAAAGATTTAAGTTCATCTAATAATAATTTAAATGCATAACTCATTTCAACAACTGAAATTTTAACATTAGCACCACATTTAGTACAATACTCATTATGCTTAAAGTTATCATAGATCCCTAACATACCGCAATTCTCACAGACAAATACATTAGTCTTATCTGAATCAAATCTTTCTTTCAAAAGTAAACTAGCACCATGTGCAACAAAGCAATCTTTCTCCATCTCTCCAATTCTTAGTCCACCACCTTGTGATCTACCCTCTATAGGCTGTCTTGTCAATAATTGAATCTTACCAGTAGCCCTTGAATGTAGTTTACCAGCAACCATATACTTAAGTTTCAAGTAATACATATCTCCAATATAAATCTTAGCCTTAAATTGCTGTCCACTAATACCATTATACATAGTCTCTAAACCACTTTCTCTAAATCCTAATTCTTTTAGCATCTTTCTTAATTCCTTTTCAGGCATTACATCAAAACTAGTTCCATCAATATATTTTCCAGTTAAACTTCCAACTTTACCAGCTATTATTTCTATTAAATGAGAAATTGTCATTCTTGAAGGAATACCATGTGGATTAAATAAAACATCTGGAACAATACCACTAACTGTGAAAGGCATATCTGCCAAAGGAACTAAATAACTAATAACTCCCTTCTGTCCATGTCTAGAAGCAAATTTATCTCCCACTTCTGGAATTCTTTGCTGTCTCAATCTCATTTGAACTAATCTATTACCTTCTTCACTCTCAGTAATAAGAGACATATCAACAATTCCATTATCTTTATGAGATAAGGCAATTGAACTCTCTCTTTTAACATTAGTTGCAATATTAAATTCTTCAAATTCTCCTAAAAACCTAGGCGGACTAACTCTTCCTATTACAACATCATCGCCCTTAACTTTTGCACCAGTATAAACAACCCCATCTTCTTCTAATAACCTATAATCCTTTTCACTTCTATACCCTTTTACTTCTTTATCAGGAATACAAACCTCATCAACTAAACCGCCTTGGTATCTTAACTCTTCAGCATTAAATGGTTTAAAGTATGTAGATCTCGCAAATCCTCTATCAACAGAAGCCTTGCTAACTATTAAAGCATCTTCCATATTATAACCTTCAAAACTCATCAAAGCTATAACTACATTTTGTCCAGAAGGATGTTTTTCCCAACCATAGATATCATGCATAAATGTTTTAGTTATAGGTTTTTGTGGATAATGCAAAACATTAACATCTGTATCCATTCTTAACAGATAATTACTAGCATATAATCCCAAAGACTGTTTCTGGATTTTACTACCCCTAATTAATCTCGAACTACTTCCAAAATTTGAATATGGAATTAATGAGGTACATAATCCTAATATTACAACAGGAGAAATCTCAAGATGTGTATGTTCTTTAGTAAGATCTTTCTCATCTAAAGCAACATAACAATTTTCTTCTTCAGCAGCATCAATATATTCTATAACTCCCTCTTTAACTAACTTATCCCATTTTAAAGTTCCATTCTTAGCTTCTTCTATATAATTATCTGTTAATTTTGATTTTCCATTTTCAACAACTATTAAAGGTCTCCTAGTCCTACCTCTGGTAATATCTAGATATACCTCATTATAATCTTCATCCCAATAAAAATTCAATTCATAGTTTAGAACACCTTTTCTTCTCTCACTTCTAATTTGTTTAATAAACTCTTTAGCATTATCCACAGTTCCTATAAAATTTTCATTTAAAAATACATCTGTCATTTTATGCAACCACCTTTAAACCTAAGCTTTCTAAACCTTTCTTCAATTTATCTTCTTGAACATTTCCTCTTGAAACATTAGCTAAAATAGCAAAATTCTTTCTTAATCCAATTGGAGTTCCCTCTGGAGTTTCAACTGGACACAATCTTCCCCAATGAGTAGGATGTAAGGCCCTAGCCTCAAAGTTTTCTTGAGTACTAGTCAACAATGAAGCAATCCTTTGTAAATGTGAATAAGTAGCTAAAGTATTAGACCTATCTATATTCTGGCTAATACCCTTTCTGCCTCCAGTCCAAGTTCCAGTAGCTAAAGAGCTTTTAATGCTAGAACTTAATAACTCGTCTCTGATTATGATCTTAATACTCTGGAATTTTCCTCTTTTAACTAATCTCTGGAAGTTATATAGTATATCTTGAACTAAACTTCTTAGATTACTTCTCATCAAATCTTCTAATAAATCTCCACTTAATTTTAATCTTTTATTCATATAATGATCTTTGTCTGGGAGAGGTAAACCTTCTTCGCTAACTTGTAAAAATCTCTTTATCATTTTACATATGTTGTATGCTTTAATCATTCTTTGTTCTGGATTTGTTCCTAAATGAGGCAATAAGTATTTATCCAACTGTTCTCTAGCCCTTTCTAATTTAATCTCTCTTGTCTGAGCAACACCAATTTTCTTTGCTAGATATTCTAAAGCATCTTCTTCTGTTTTTAATTCTGCAGCATCATAAAGATTAATAAAAATAGAATCATAAGTTTTATCTGGAGAGATCATCTTAACTATATCTTGATCTTTAATCATACCCAAACCCTTTAAGACTGGAACTAAAGGAATTCTCCTAAATCTTGTAAAAGTTAAATAAAATATGCCATCTTTCATCTGTTCTACTGTATGTGGAATTCTATAACTTCCCATTTCAGAGAAAACCTTAGCAACATACTCACTAGGCCCAATATCCTTTTTTTCAATAAAGAACCTATTAGAAGCTAAATCTTCAACATTAATCATAACCCTCTCATTTCCATTAACAATAAAGTAACCACCGACTTCATCAGGATCTTCTCCCTTAGCAATTAATTCATCCCTCTTCAAACCATGTAAATGACAATATTTAGATTTTAACATAATAGGAAGTTTACCTATCATAGTAACAAAACTCTCTCTTTGTACCTCATCTACATATGCACTAACTTCTAAATATATTGGAGCAGAATAAGTTAAAGCTCTTAATCTAGCTTCACTAGGGTAAATCTCTCTTTTGCTTCCATCAGCTTCTATTATGTTTGGTTTTTCAATCCAAATCTTTTTTAATTTTATAACAAAACTCTCTACTTCTTGTGGAATAATTGTAGGATTTATATCTCCAACTTCATCAACTAGAAGTTGTAACCTTCTTTCAATAAAATCATTAAAACTATTTATATTTGCATCTACAAAAGGATAATCCTTGAAATATGTTTTAATTAGATCTTTATAACCTTCAATCATTTACAACCACCCTATAATAATCTGATTCTTTTGTAATATCACTCTTTCTTTTAATTAAAATAAGATCATTAACTTTAACGTTTATTGTTTTAAGAGCAGGATCACTAATCTTTATTCTTGGCAATTGTTTTACAGAAACTTTCAATTTATCTAAGAGTTCTTTTTTTTGTTCTTCACTCAATTTCACATGTTCCGGAACCAAATAGTGTTTTACTACCTTTACCTCATCTGCCATCTTTTGAATTTGATCTCCTTAATTATATGTGGGCCGGATGGGAAATACACAAATTAGTATTATACTAAACTTGTTTTGAACCCACGACCACCTGCTTTCCTCAACTTGATTAAAAGGTTCACCAATACAACTCTATTTTTGTTCAAACTTTTTCTAAAAGTTTGTATTCAGGTGCTCTATCCAAGCTGAGCTACCGGCCCTCTCTTAGCATAATACCCTCTAAAACCTATAAAAACCATTGATTTTTATGTATAGCTCAATCTTAGAAGATATCATATTCTTTGACCAACACACCCCATATATAAATCTTCCGATTTCTACTCCTATTTAAAATTTTATTTGCTCAAGAAAATAATATTAAAATATAAAATAGACGCATATAATACATATATAGATTATCAAAATAAAAAATTTCGAGATTGTGTTATCAAGAAAATTATATCTTAAAAAAGGATTATTTCGATTTTTAACAAAGATCATTTCACCAAACAAATTAATTCATAAAGAATCTATTTAAAATAATCATTAATCTTGGTTAACAATTATTCCATTAATTTACAAACCTGAAAAGGATAATAATCATATCTTGCAATTCCATTATGTCCTGTTCTTGTAGAAACTCCAAATGTATAAGGGGGAATTAAATGTCGGGTAGCATAAGCCTTAATTGATCCATCAGGCCTTTTTAAGATGATTTCCGCAGTATCATTTCCAAACACTACTTTCATAAAATACCAACCAAGAGTATTACCCCATTCACTCTCCCCATTCCAATAACCAATATTACCACAAGTCGCATAGTTATTACAATTGTAATGATCAATATCACGCATTCTAATATCTAAAGGAATACCATTAATAAAGATCCTACTCAATCTGTTTCCCTCTCCAGAATTATAAGAAAATCCATATTGAACTCTTTCACCAGGACGAAAGGTAGTATTAAGTGTCAAAAGAACACCACTGTTTGAAGTATTAAATTGGGATGTAGAATAAACTCCTCTAGTAGGTTCTACTGAATGATAGGAAAGCATCGGCCAAGATTCCCAATCTAAAGTTTCATTCCACAAATAGGTATTCAAAGAAGTATTTCTAAAAGAGTCATACAAATTCCAACGGCAATCTACTGCTTCTACACTAAAAGGAATAAGCATCAAAAAAAGAAATAAAATTATTAATTTTTTCATAGTATCAATAGGAGCATTTAGATATAAAAGTATTTCTATAAGTATGAGGGATATTTATAAAAACAATTTAAGAAATATAATTTAGTAAAATTATGGAAAAGTATATAGAATTAATAAAAGGGGTAATAAAACTTATTCAATCAATCATTAATCCTGTTTATCTTTTAGATGATGTTCCTAATAAATACAACCCAAATAAAAAAACAATATTAAAGAACAATATAAAAAAGAAGATTAATAATGAGGAATTAAATATTGTTTCCTGGAATATTTTAAGAAATTATAATAACAAAAAAATAAAAGAATCCATTTTAAAGATAATTAAGAATGAAAACCCAGATATAATTATAATTCAAGAAGCACCAGCATATAATAATAGCAATTTCTGGGACAATAAAATGTTTAAAAATTTTAATATTTATTATGCTCCACTTCATCAAGTAAAAAAACAAACTAAATTTTATAATTTTGCACATTCAGGGCAATTAACCTTATCAAGATATAAATTTACAAAAACAAAAACTTATCAGTTGCCATCAGTAGCAAAACAAACATTAGGAAAAGATCACATAATAAAAAGAATAGTAATTTATACTCAACTAAAATCAAGAAGTAAAACAATAGGAATTTATAATGTTCATCTTGAAAACATCGCATGGCAAGATGGAAGAAGAAAACAAATAAAATATTTATTAGAAATAATAAACAAGAATAAAGACGACATAATTTTAATCGGAGGAGACTTTAATACCTTCTTAGGATTTTTAGAAAGGGGAATATCAACCTTAGAAAAAGAAGGATTTGAAAAATTAATGAAAGGATTTAGATATTTCCCTAGGTTAGATCACTTTTTTGTTAAAGGATGTAAAGCTAAAAAATTATCATTAAAAGGTTCTGGTTCTGATCATCAACCAATAGGCATAGAAATTAAGGTAAAACGCCCTGACCGGGAGTCGAACCCGGGTCTTGGCCTTTCTTTGTAAACTCAAAAGCTTTTGATTAAACTTTTTCAAAAAGTTTACTCGACAGGGCCAGGTGATAGCCGTTACACTACCTTTGCCAAACTAATCAAAAAGATTAAAGTTTAGGGCAGTGTGTAACACACAGAGCGTTAAAAAAAGAATCAAGAGTCTATTTATAAGTTTTTTTGTTCATCAAGCATGTCCTTCTCTTTTAGGATAATCCTCTCTAACAAACCCAAAATAGGGAACCATAACACCCAGAGCAAAACTCAAAGATTGATTAAGCGCATCTAAAGTTGGATCTTTTGGTTTAGGATAATGAAGAGCCCCATGATCAAGAACCCTGCTTCTCAACTTTTCACAAGCACTATCACTATACAAAGCAACTCTTTTAGTAGGCAAACCTCTCTCTTTTAAGGAAACAATAATATCTATTCCTAAAGGTCCAGGCATATTGTTATCCAATAAGATAAGATCAATATCTCTAACATGTTCACCATCAACTAAAATTCTCCTTGCTTTATAACCATCTTCAACAAAAGCTACAGAATAATATTCACTACCTAATCTACCACTAACATGAGTCTCAACCCCTCCATATATTCTAGATTCGTCCAAAATCTTAAAATCAGTCCCAAACATATCTTCTAAGACTTTACACATTAAAAATCTATTTGGAAGACTATCATCTACAATTAGAATTCTATTTATATCCCGATCTAGACTACTATCTTTATTTAAATCTTTCATACTTACCTCCGGAAACTAAAAATAAAACTTAAGCCTTTATAAAACTTTGCATATACTAAAAAATCAAAACTTAAGAAAAACTAGATAAAATTCCTAATAAATCGCCAGGACTAAAAGGTTTATCAATGCATTTAGCACCTCTAGCCTCTGCTCTCCTTCTAATACTAGAATCTAGAGTACCGCTACATAGAACAATACCAGAAGGAAGTCTTCCTCTTTCAGAAAATAATTTTTCAATAATTGCTATACCCTCAAACTGTTGCCCTTTAAAAATATTATCAAGAACAGCATATTTTGGAGGATCGTTTCCTCTCAAGTAGTTATAAGCTTGTACACAATCAGTAGTTATTAACAAATCATACTTATCTTTTAAAATCCTTGTGGCCATCCTTAAAATAGGAGGTTCATCATCAGCATATAATAAAGTAGGTTTTTGTTCTGTCATAATAAAAATTAAAGGATAAAACTTAAAAGCTTAACGAAAAAACTAATCTATAATTCTATGTGTTTCATACATGTATGCTGCATCTTTATTCTGTTTTTTTAAAGATTTTATAACTTCATTAAATATTTGAGTACTAGTAACTTCTTTTTTAGTATTAATCCATTTCTTTAAATCATTAGCAACAGCATCAGCACACTTTTCAGCTTTTTTATGATCCATATGAACATTCAAGCAAGCAGCGTAACTAGAAGCATAAATTTTTCTCTCATCAAAATGTTCTTCATGTCCCTTTCTTTTAACAATATGTTTTACCAATTTAAACACCTCAACCAAAATTTATTGTCCCATTAGCTATTAGCATTAATAACCAACCCATAGCAATCAACAACAATCCAATAAGTAACCTCATATAAGGTTTATTAGCTTGTTTCCATCTTTTAATATCATGTAACTTTTTACCAAACGCAACCATAAATAAAATTATTATCAAAGGAGCAACAAATATTATATTATAAAATATTAATAAAAGGAAAGCAGTAAAATCAAAGTATTGGGATAATAAAGTTATAATTGCTAAATATGGTGCACCAGTACAGGGTAATTCTACAGCAGCAACAAAAGCACCTAAAAACATTACACCAAAAAAGGTAGCCTTGCTTGTATAATTATGTAATTTCTTAGCAAACACAGAAGGTATTGTTAAAGAAAACCATCTCCCATACCAAAAATAATCTTTAATTTCTAAAATACCAGCTAAGATAATTAATAACCCTACACCTATAGAGATATATTCAGTAACAGCTAAAGGTAAAGTTGTAAAGAAATAAGTTAATCCTAAACCAGCCAATAGATAAACTGCAAAAACTGAAAAGATGTATAATCCACCCAACAACAATAACCTACTAGTAGATTGTTTCCCAGATAATAAAACAGAGATCATTAATATTAAAACCCCAATAGCACAAGGATTAATTGAATCTATTGCAGCTGTTAAAAAAACAGTTCCTATTGTAGGTAAAAAAGCTTCAACTGCCACTTAATTCACCTCTTTGTTCTGTAACTTTAAAAGTCTCACACTTCTTATCAGTATAAGATCTATCATCTCCAAATTCTATAATTATACAATCACCAGGAGGAACTTGTGATTGGGGTCTTAAAATGTAAGTATCATAACTAACCATTTTAATTTGTTTATAATTCCAATTTTTATGATCTTCAGGATTTTGAACTTGTAAAATAAATACTTGTAATTTTCCAGGAATATCTCCACATTTATCTCCATCCTTCATATTCAAAATTCCTTGATTTGTTGGGATAGTTAAGCTCCCTCTTTGCAAAGTACCACCTATAATCTCAAAGAATTTCCCCAAATTAACATCAGGATACTTAACAACAACACCTTCTACATGAATCCTATCATCTCCATGTTCATGCAAAACAGGATTTCCTATTCTATTACTCAGACCAGTAGGATCTAATAAATCAATTTTATTTCCACAATGCCAAATTTCAAAATCTGCATGCCAATGAACAGGACCTTTAGTATCAGAAACAACATTCAAATAAATAGTACTGCCAGCAACATATAAAGTAACTAAAACAACAGGTATTGCTATCCCTAAAAATATTCCCCATTTGAAGCTATCTTTCTTTCTTTTCTCATGTAACATAGAGGCAATAATTAAAACAATAACTAAAACACTAACAGCTAAGACAGCATAAACCGAGGTAGTTGTAAATTTTTCAACTAAATCATGATCATGAGCAAAAACAGTTAAAGATGAAATTATTAATAATAGAGATAATAAGAATACACTCTTTTTCATAATTAATAGAAAAATTAACATATTAATTAACCTTACTAAAAAACAGAAATAAAGGATATCCATTAGAAAACTACTTAAATTTTCTTAACTAATAATATAAGATGCAAGCCAAAAAAATAGAATATGATAGATTGGAATTCAAAAAAGATCAAGAAATACCTTACTTAAAAGGAACTAGAATTAGAGCAGATGCAATATATGTGCATGATTATATAACAGAAAATAGAACGCCAGAACACATAGCAAAAGATAGAGATTTATCAATACAAGACATAACTCAAGCTATAGAATGGGGTACTGCTAACGAAGGCATAATTAAAAAAGTATTAGAAAGAGAATACAAAAACAGGCCAATATACAAAAAATAGAGGTGTTAAACATTAGGATTTATTTAGATGATAATCTAGACAAGGAAAGTTTTATATCTTTACTAGTAAAGGAAAGTTTTGAAGTTATAAGTCCTAGAACAATTGGAATGCGTCATAAAAAAGATGAAGAACATTTAAAGTGTGCCGTTCTAAATAATGCAATATTACTAACTCTAGATCAAGGGTTTCAAAAATTACATAAAAAATTAAATCATGAAGGAATAATAACCATATATCAGCAAATGAATAGGAGAAAAAACATGAATGATTTAGATATTGTTAAAGCATTGAAAAATATTATATCTTTAAGTATAGAATTAAAAAACAAAATATTAAGTTTAAATGATTTTGATTACTAAAAAATAGAAATATTTATTTATCTTGATATAAATAAAAAGTAGAGGTGAAAAACTTGGCTAAAAAGAAAGCAACTAAAAAAGAAGTAAAAAAAGATAAGCACGTTTGTGAATTCTGTTAAATTCCGGAAAGCTTTCGGAAATTTAGTAATTTATTTTATAAATCTAAAAAGAATATAAATCCCCGCTGCGGGATTTGAACCTGCAACCTGGCGGGATCTGCTGTCTGTTTTTCATTTCTAGTTTTTATACCTAAGATCAAACAGTGGATAACCCTACAGCCGCCCGCTCTACCGCTACTCCCAATGTTTAAAAACATTAGTTTGAGCTAAGCGGGGATCTATAAAAACAAAATCCAGAAGTATATTTAAAGTTTTCCCATATTAAAAATCTGAACAAAGAATAACACTTATATACTTTCTAACTAAATAAAAGATTATGAATAAAAGAGGTCAAATGTTTATAATTGCAGCATTAATATTTGCATTATTACTTTATACTCTAGTAATTAAATATAATGAAATAACAACATACCCAACACCCCAAGAATTTCAACAACAAAAAGATGCATATCAAAAAGAATTTCCAAAAGTAATAAATTTCGCAATATATAATTCTTCTGATATTAATTCTCAACTAGATAATTTTACTAATGTATTTCTAGGAGAAGCCAGAAAAAAAGATCCAAATTTTGGAATTTTATATTTATACAAAGACACATCAGAAAATGTTCATATAGTAAATACCTTAACAGAGAAAGTCCTAACAATTAAATTAACAAACATAGATGCCTCTCAACTAAATTTAAATGTAGTAGGAAAATCAGGATCTGAAGGACAAATATGTATATCTGGAGTAGGAGTTGGTTGTACAACATCTACAGTAGACCAATCTCAATTTGGTTCTGGTTTTGATAACAAAGAAACATTAAGTGGAGTACAATTTATTGAATTAAGTGTTTCTGGATTAACAACTTTCCCAATACCATTAGACGTGCAAAATTTCACCTCCCTTAATTTAATACAATCACAACAAATATTATCACCCCAAAATATTCCAGGAACAAGTGCACAAGTAGAAGTAACATTAAATCAATATTAAATTTATTCAATAACAGTTAAAAACAAATCATCAAAAGATTCTACATCTTGAGCATCTTTAACAAATAATCTAACTTTGTGTCTACCAACAGTAGCCAATGGACCTTGATTACAACCACTTAAAGACTCAAGAGCAGGTACCTCGCCATTATGCCACAAAATCCTATATCTCAAATCACTTCCATCAGAAGCACCGTCAGGATCCACACTTCCAGTTCCCATAGAAGAATGCCCCTCTACAAAAGGAAAGCCAAAACAACCATTAGGTTGTAAATACATACAATGTCTATCAAAATTAAAACATCTAGGATCCCTATACCTAACCATTAAATCAGGACCAGCTCTAGCAACAGGAGGTAAATTTCCACTCATTACTCGGATATTAATTCTATATAAATCTCCTTCCATTCCTCTAACATCTTTTACCCTAGCAACTAAAGTATAATCCCCAATTCCAGGTAATGCATGAATTACTCTGCAATCAGAGTTCCAATCTCTAGAATAACCATCACTAAATTCAAACCTACATTCAGTAGTATCTCCATCAGGATCAGAAGTCTCACCTCTATACATATTATCAGTCTGTGGATTAACATTTCTTTCTGTATATGGAACTCCTATAGAATCTACTAATTGAATAGTAGGTTTTCTATTCATAACAACCTCTCCAGAATCTTCTTCAAAAGCACCAGCATCAAATCTAAATCCAGTATCAGGAACATAAATTCCAGAATCATTTTTTACAAAACCAGAATCAACTCTTGTTTGTAATGTGTCCTCAATTCCAGAATCCATAGAAACAATTGGTTTACTTCCATCTTGATCATTAGAATTATTACTCTCACTACTGCAAGCGCCTACTAAAACCAATCCAGCAGGTACAATAAGTCTATTAATTAAAGTCCTCATAGCTTCCTTCCCTTTATAATTATAGAATAGAAAATTTAAATACTTTACTAAATATATCATTAATTAGTGACAATTATTCATCTAATCTTTCACAATAATCTATATCAGATTCAACAACTATAGCAGCAAGATCCTCATCTCTTTTTCTTATATCTTCTTCTATGCAATCTAAATTTTCAATAGGTTTTAATTTTCTATAACAATCAATCTGTCTAGAAATCTCTATCCTGGAATTTGAAGCACCATCAGCTAAAGCTTTTTCCCTACTAGCAACAGTAATATCATACCAAGAATAACCAAGTACTCCAAAAGTTCCTAAAATTAATGAATAAACACCAACACCTTTAAAAATTTCTAAAAAAGGTCCTCTATAAACAAATTGTTTCTTGTGCATAAAAAAGAATTAAAGAAGGATATATAAAATTAATTGCTAAATTTTTCTCCAGTTAACAATTCTAAGCTTCTGCAATAATCAAGGGGGGGATTATTAACAATTTCTTTAATATCACTAATTTGCACTCCTTCTCCAAAAGAATATTTTGAATCTAAATGACCTCTTTCTAAAATGTTCAACCTTTTATAACAATCAATCTGTCTAGAAATCTCTTTCCTAGTTAATGAATCCCTAGTTTCACTATTTAGAATAGAATCAAGACCATAATTAATAGTAAATCCACTAACAAGAGCAAAAATTCCACTCGCTACAATAGGTATAACATAATCTCGAATTGACATATCTTTTAAAATTGCAGTCAATTTAAAAATTTAGCGGTCAACTTCAGCACAATAATCAGTATTATCCCTTCCTTCTAAAATATCTATAATTTTATCATCCCTAATCTTAAAAGGTTTATCAGTAACTACCAAAAATTCCTCATCTACGACCCTACCTTCACCTAAAGAAACCGCAAAATCTAAAGAAGGATTTAATTCAATAAAACATTTCGCTTGTCTACTATCTTTAAACCTCTTTACATTATTTTCAAGCCTACTCAATCGAGCCCCAGCTTCATAAATTTTAGATTCATAAAAAGAATTTAAACCCACATAAGTTAATAACAAAGTGCTAACAGAAGCTAAAGCAGCAATACCAAGATAACTATCAAATTTTGTCATAAAAAAGAAATAAACTAAACATTTAAAAATTTAATCCTTAAAACCCATCCATTTTAAGAAAGAATTAACAAAACTTGAATTAGGAGTTTGAATACTCTCCTCATATTTCAAATTTAATAAATCAGCAGCTAACTTTTTATATTGAACAGCACTAGCACTCTTTGGATGACTTGCAACAACCGGTTGCTTAGAAACTAAAGCATGTTTAACTGCCCTATCTTCCGGTATTACACCAATAACAGGAACATCTAACATTGCTTCTATATCCTTTAAAGAAACATCAGGATTCTTAGCATTTGTCTTAGTAACCAAAACACCTAAAATATCTTTTCTAAGTTCTTTACAAACTTTAACAGTTTTTAAAGCATCAGTCAAAGCAGGCATCTCAGGTGTTGTAACAATAACAACTTCATCCAAAGCCTTAACAACACTCAAAGCTTCTTTAGTTAAACCTGGAGCCCCATCTAAAACTATAAAATCACTATGTCCATCCAAATCTCTAACAACACCCGTCAGTTTATGATGATCTATTTTTCTAGTGTCTTTCAAAGCAATACTTCCTGGCAAGAATTTAATTCCACTGCTATGATGAAAAACAGATTCTAATGCTTCTTTTTTTCCTCTTAAAACATCATGTAAATTATGTTGATTAACAGGATTTCCTAAATACACCCCAACATTAGGAGAAGTAAAATTAGCATCAACTAAAATAACATTTTTACCAAAATAAGTCAAAGCAGCTGCTAAATTTATAGCACTAGTTGTTTTACCAATACCTCCTTTTGAAGAAATGCAACCTATAACTCTTGAGATAGCCATATTTTCTTAGTAGATTAACAATTAATAAACCTTTCCCTGAAATTCAAAAATTATAGAATTGAAAATTATTAAAAAATTATTTTTTTAGAGAGTTATACTAGAAACCCATTAGAGATATTGATATTAAATCTTATCATAGATAAACTTAACAAATTCTTTAGTTTTGTCTAAATATTCATATAGATCATCAACTTTGACAATAAGCGGTTTAGAAGTTTTTGTAGTCAAAGCAACATTTTTCCTAAACTCCTCACTAGCAGTATATTCAGCTTTATCAATTTTTTTTAATAAGTTATACAAAGCAAAATATTTTTTAGCAGCATTGCCTAAAAGATTCTTAACAAGAATAGATCTTTCTTTAGCAGTACCAGGAACATCAGCTATTTTTTTATTCTTTCTTAAACTTTCTAAATATGCAATCATAGAGAGTTCATAAGAAGCGATCATTCTTTTAATAGCATTCTTCATAATATCACAAGTTCTAGTATACTTCAAAGAAACATAAACTAAGTGATCTGCTCTCTTTAACTCTTCTTGAGGTGAATCAACGTTAATCTCATACATTATTTTGTCCCAGACCCCCTATAAACTCTATAAAACTACGTATTACTCCTATATAAACCTTAAGCATTGTTATATCTAATGCCTTTATTTTAGAATAATCATTATTACATATAACAAATTTATTTTTTCTAGAAAATTCTAAAGGACTTTGCGAATGTTGATTTAGTACAATTTTTAATTCCCTAATGACTCTAATAATTTCTTTATTTAGTTTCATCCTATTAACAACTTGATTTTCAAAAACAAAAATAATGTTATCATAATCTAAAGGAAGAGTATCAATTCTTTTATTTAATTTCTCATAATATAAAACAACACCAATAGATTTTATTCCAGATAAATATAAATTATTAGCAATAGCTAAAAGCAATTTGTTATCTTTTAATAAAGGATAACTAACATAAGCCAAATGATCTGCGGTATTAAAAGCTTTATTTGCTTCTTTTAACAACAGATTAAACTTATCATCCATACAACTGCAAAGTAATAAAAATACTTAAACTTATTCTTTCTTTAGTTCTAGAATTGTTTCAGCTAAATCTCCTTTATTTTTTTCTAATGTTAATTTTGCTTCTTTTCTACTAACTCCAGTTTGACTAACAACAGTTTCAATATCCTCATCTGTAATACTACTCTCTTGTTCTATATCTCCCGTAATTTGTAAACTTTCTTGCCCCATCATATTAACTTTCATAACTTCAGGATTCTTAATAATGAAATTACCTTCAGGAGTTTTTAAAACTACTTCATAACACTCAATAGGTTCCTGTTTCATACCCATTTTCTTCATAGCCTTTTCTAGTTGTTTAGGATTCATTCCAGGTATCATAAATTTACAAAAATATTTGATTATATAAAATTTTCCAAAAAGAAATGTCAGTTAGATTTAGTTTCCCAATATTTTAACAACTGAATAGCTAATCTCACGCCCACACCAGTTCCACCAACAGGATTTAAAGGTTCACTTTTAGTAGTCCAAGCAGTTCCAGCAATATCTAAATGTACCCATTTCTTGCAATCAACAAATTCTTTTAAGAACATAGCTGCAGTAATAGCTCCCCCATCTCTAGGTCCACAATTTTTTAGGTCTGCAACATTACTTTTAATATACTCTTTATATTTATCATGTAAAGGTAATCTCCAAACCTCCTCTCCTGTTTTTTCTCCTGCAATAGTTAACTTCTGAGCCAATTCATCATCTGTACTAAACATCCCAGTAAATATATCTCCTAAAGAAATAACACAAGCACCAGTTAAAGTAGCAAAATCAATAACAGCTTTAGGCTTAAAATTTTTAGAATAAGCTAAAGCATCAGCCAAAATCAATCTACCCTCTGCATCAGTATTTATAATCTCAGAAGTTTTTCCATTATAATGTTTAATTATATCTCCTGGTTTGTAAGCATTGCCTCCTGGTAAATTCTCAACTGTAGGAATTAAACCAACTAAATGATAAGGCAATTTTAATCTTGCAGCAGCTTCTATTAAACCTAAAACAACAGCACCACCACTCATATCAAACTTCATCTCATCCATTGCAGCACTAGGCTTTATTGAAATACCGCCAGAATCAAAAGTAACACCTTTACCAACAAAACAAATTGTTTCTTTCCCTCCCATATATTCCAAAACAATAAACTTAGGTTCATGCCCACTTCCCTTACTAACAGCAATCATACCACCCATACCAATTTTTTCAATATCATTCTTATCATATACTATACATTTTAGTTTATTTCTTCTAGCAATTCTTTTAGCTTCATTAGCAAGATAAGATGGAGTAACTACATTACTAGGCTTATTCTGCAAGTCTCTAACATAACAAACAGAATCACTAATAATCAAAGCATCTCTTATACCCTCATCTATCTCCATAAAGTTATTTGCATTAGCAATAAGTGTAAATTGTTCAACTTTATTAAGATCTTCTAGACCTTGAGTTTTAAAATGATTAAAATTATATAAAGCCAATTTTACAGCTTCAACAGAACAGTAAGCAGCATTATAAGGTCTTAAATCCTCAAACAAAACTAAACTAAATTCTTTTATTGAATTATCCCTTAAATAAACAGCAACTTTGGCTATAACTTGTCTAGCTTTATTAACATTGAATTCCTTTTCTTTTCCTAAACCAACTAACACTAATCTCTTTATTTTTCCTTTTAGTCTCAACATAGAGATCTTACAAAACTTTCCAGTAAATTCCTTGTCATTAACTAAATCTCCAACCAAACCCTCAGAAATAACATTATAGACTCCTAAATCATCCTTATGCATTTCTTCGTATAAACCTACAACTAAAGCTTCAGTATTTAGTTCACCAGGATCCTTAGTAAATAACACTACTTTCATAAAGAAAAGGCAAAATATTGTGTTTATTAAGTTTATCCTGGTTTAGAATATAATTTAAATATCTATAAGAAACTAAATAAAGATGAAGAATAAGAAAGTAATTAAAATTATAGGATTAATAGTAATTATAGTTATGATAGCAAACCTTATTCTTTTTGCAGCAGGAGTAATAAATATAATAAAATTTTGGGTGATAATAATAACTGGAGCAATAATAACCTATAAGATAATACCTTTAATAAAAAAGTAATTTAAAATAATACTAAAATTTATATAACAACAATAGGTCAAAGAAACATGTTAAAAATATATAACACCTTAACAAGAAAAAAAGAAGAATTTGTCCCATTAAAAGGAAAAGAAGTAAAAGCATTTGAATGTGGCCCCACAGTTTATGATCATGCGCATTTGGGGCATGCAAAAACAGCAATACAATTTGATATTATTATAAAGTATTTAAGATATAAAGGCTACAAAGTATTCTACATAAAAAACATAACAGATATAGATGATAAAATAATAAAAAGAGCTCAAGAAAGAAAAACAACATGGGATAAAATAGCAAGAGAATACGAATCATCTTATCTAGAAGACATGAAAAATCTAGGCGTTGATTCTGTAAACAAATTCCCAAGAGCAACAGACTACATTCAAGAAATTATTTCACAAGTAAAAAGATTAATAAAAAAAGGGGTTGCATATAAAATTTCTGATGGTTATTATTTTGACTTAACAAAATTCCCAGATTATGGAAAATTAGCTAAAAGAAATTCTCAAGAAGAAGGAGACGATATTTCTAGAATAGATGAAAACGAAGAAAAGAGAAATAAGGGAGACTTCTGCTTATTAAAATTTAGCAAGAAAGGCGAACCTTATTGGGAAGATATTCTAGAAATTGAAATTTCCGAAAGAGAGTATGAATCTA
The DNA here is from genome assembly GCA_018302545.1 of Candidatus Woesearchaeota archaeon. Classification (GTDB taxonomy): domain Archaea; phylum Nanobdellota; class Nanobdellia; order SCGC-AAA011-G17; family GW2011-AR18; genus JAGVZM01. The sequence continues at coordinate 97,075 of JAGVZM010000001.1, forward strand.
TTATAAAAGAAGCAATCAAAAATAATGATGAAGAATTTTTAAAATTAAATAATATAAATAAAACAAGATGGAAAAAATAAACTTATGCAAAGGAGGATGTGAAAATAAGGCAATGTATAGTGGTTGGTGCGGTTTAAGATGGAGAAAGAAAAATAAAATTAGTGTAAGTTGTCCTAAACTTGAAGAAAAACGAGGAATGGCAATTTCAAGATATAGAATAAAAGAAGCAAAGTTAGGTCTTAACCCAATGCAAAATCCCGAAATATGCAAAAATAATCATTCGATAGGGAGGAATAAAAAAGCAGCACAGTCGTTAAAAAGATTAGGTAAACTAAAACTTTTACCACAACAAATTGAAAGTAAATATAAAAGTAAAAAAAGATTAATGAAAATAAGGCAAGCATTACAAAAACTTGTGGCTGAAGGAAAATTAAATCATCAAATTGAATCCCAAGAACAGAAAAAATTAAGACATGAAAAAATATCTAAAACTATAACAGAATTATATACCAAAGGATATTATAAAAATTTTACAAAGAAGAAGATAATTTATAACTCAAAATCAAATGGAAAAGTATACTTTCGTTCTAAATGGGAGCTAGAAGTAGCAAAGCTATTAGATAAGAGTAATATTAAATGGCTATATGAACCATTTGCAATACCCTATACAGATGATAATAAAAAGAAGCATAATACAATACCTGATTTTTATTTACCAAAATATAAAAGTATAATAGAGGTTAAAGGAGATAGAAAAGATTTTATTTCAAATATTAAAAATAAAGAGAAAGGAATCAGAAAGAAGGGTTTTAATTTTTACTTATGGATGGAAAAGGAAATAAAAATGATTAGAAAAGGAAATTCCCAAATACTTTTAGAAAACATAAAAAATGTAGAGGTAGAAAATAATGCCTAAAATAAAATTAAAAATAAAATTCAGACCTGGATGGCATATTGAAGACACAGCAATAACAGAAAAAGAATTAGGACAGCAGTATGACCTACATGGTGGAGGTTCTGGATTAATCTTCCCACATCATGAAGCAGAGATAGCACAAATGGAATCCATATCCGGAAAAAAACCATTTGTAAAATATTGGATGCATACAGGATTATTAAATGTAAATTCTGAAAAAATGGCTAAATCTTTAGGAAACTTTACAACAATTAAAGATGCTTTAAAAAATTATAATAAAGAAACCATAAGATATTTATTTGCATCCTCTAATTATAAAAATCAAACAGACTTTACTCAAGAATCATTAGAAAACGCAAAAAACAATGTATCAAAAATAAATGAATTTGTGTTAAACATAAAAAATTATAAATCAAAATCAAAAGATTTTCCAAATACAAGTTATTTAATCACTGCAACAAAAACAAAATTCGAAGAAGCAATGGATGATGATTTTGAAACTGCAAACGCACTAACAGTTATTTTTAATTTCATAAAAGAAGTAAATAAATTAATAGCAGAAGAAAAATTATCTACAAAAGATTGTAAAACAATAAAAAAATTTATGGACGAAATAAATTCAATCTTTGGAATTATAGAAAAAGAAGTAAAGATTCCCAAAAATATATTAGAATTAGTAGAAAAAAGAAACAAAGCAAGAGAAGAAAAAAATTATAGGTTAGCAGATGAAATAAGACAGTTAATAGTTGAAGAAGGTTATTATATTGATGATTCAAAATCAGGAACAATAATAAAAAAATTATAAACCAAATATTTCTTCATATGTAGAATCACCAACAAGAGAAGATAATCTATCATAACCTTGGTTTTTTTCCCATTCTAAAAGTTTATCAAAAAGATCTTTATCTGCTCTATTACTCAAATCAGAAAGCTGTGCTAAAGTAGATAAATCTCTCGAATCAGCTCTTTGCATATTAAACAATCTATCCCAAAGTAATGTACTTGCAATAGTAGTAGGATAAGCAGCAACAGTTTTAGGCATCCTTATCGATGGCACAAGACCAACAATAGCATTGGGCCTAAGGTGATTATAAATATGAATAGAGGAAGAATCCATTTTTGCAGTTTGTTTTGTAAAGACATCAGCATGTCTAGGTGATTTTAAAACTCCCCCCAATTCATAACTAAGTAAATCTCCACAAGAAAACCAAATAGAATCAGGATCTAAAGTATAATTAACATAAGTTCTATCCCCTGTCTCCAACATTAAACCTAAAGAATCACTATATAATAAAGTAGACAATAAACAAATATGTGTTTTAGGGCTTAATGTTATCCCGCGCCTAGCTATAGATCCATCAGTTAGTTTAACATTAGATGTTTTTAAACCATTAACATCTTCATAATCAATGTTTCCATTAATCGCTCTACGATGGTTTAATCTAATAACACTATCACCATAAACATATCTAGCAGCAAAGTATCCATGATGGACACCACATCCTTTAGCTAAAGAAGTTAATACAGGTAAAACTCTTTTTTCATTAACTTCAATTATTAATTCTGAAAGAGTAATAATCTTATCAACAATATCAGCAAGTTCTTTATTATCTTTAACAGCTTCTCTAATTTTATCATTAGGAATATAAGCAACACCATTAGGAGTTATAGGACTTCCTAAAACAAGGTTTCTACCAACAGTAAATCTTTCTACAAATTCTGTAAATCCATATTGCCCGACAGCTTCAGATCTTATAGGTAAATATCCTCTTTGTCCATTAGTATCATGAATACAAGCTTTCATCCTTTCTTTTAAAGGAAATCCTAAAAATTGATTGAATTTTTCAAGTAATAAATCCCTTAGGTGATCAAAATGTAAAGCAGCAGGAACACCGTGAAAAGCATTTCTAAGACCTAATAATTTAACATCTCTAAAAACATTATACACATCCCTTCCAAATTGAAGAGGATCTTTAAAAATATCTTGATAATCTAAAATAGTTTTAACAACTTCTGTTTCCATAACTAGAGAACAAAAGAAAAATTTAAAACCCTAGCTATAAAATTCAGCAAGAGATTTATTAGTTATACTAAGTTTGCAACTACTAATTATAGAAATAAAAAAGATAATAGAAAATCAATTATTACATATCCATTCCATGAGAAGGCATACCAGGAGGCATTCCTCCCCTATCCTTAGTTCCAGCAGCTAAAACATCATCTATCCTTAATATTAATTCAGCAACTTCAGAAGCAGATTTAATTGCTTGTGTTTTAATCTTTAAAGGTTCAACAACACCTAAATCCCAAGCATTAACAACTTTACCACTAAAAACATCCAAACCTGCCCATTTTTCTCCTCTTTCATGAGCTGCCTTTAACGCTGTTATTGTATCTATTGGATCTAAACCTGCATTTTCAGCTAAAGTAATAGGAATAACTTCTAAAGCATCTGCAAAAGCCTCAACAGCTAGTTGTTCTCTCCCACTTAAAGAAGTAGCAAATTTCCTTAAAGAACTAGAAACCTCAACCTCAGTAGAACCAGCACCACCTACAATCTTTCCAACTTTCAAAGCAGCACTAATATCTCCTATCGCATCTTTAATTGCTCTCTCTGCTTCATCAACCACATGTTGAGTTCCACCCCTAACTAAAAGAGTAACAGACTTAGCTTCTTTACAACCAGTAACATAAGTCATTTCTTCATCACCAAATTTTTTCTCTTCAACTAAAGCAGCATATCCCAAATCACTCTGGCTTAATTCATTTAAACTACTAACAATTTTTCCACCAGTAGCTCTAGATAATTTTTCCATATCACTCTTCTTAATTCTCCTACAAGCATATATTTTATTCTTAGCCAAGTAATGTTGAGCTAAATCATCTATCCCTTTTTGACATAAAACAACATTAGCACCGCTTTTAACAACTTTAGTTACCATATCTGTAATCATTTTATTTTCCATGTCAATAAAAGCTTGCATCTGACTAGGATCAGTTATCTGTATCTTAGCATCAACTTCAGTATTTTTAATCTCTAAAGCAACATCTAACAAAGCAACCTTAGCATCTTCAACATGACTAGGCATATTAGAATGAACTTTTTCTTTGTCTAAAAGAATACCCTCTATTAATTCACTATCTCCAATTCCAGAACCAACTTTCTTCTCTAGTTTAACATCATCAACATGAACAACAATTTTTCCATCTTTAGTTTCTATAACATGTTTAATTGCATCAACTATTAACTTGCTTAAATTATCTTTAGCAACTTCCGCACCCTTACCAGTCATAGCAGTGCTAGCAATGTTTTTCAAAACATCTTCCTGACTAAGATTAACATCTTGAGAAATATCTTGTAATATTAATTGAGCTTGATTAGCAGCCATCCTATATCCCTTAGCTATAACAGTAGGATGTATATTTTTTTCTAATAATCTTTCAGCATTTTTTAATAATTCTCCAGCTAAAATAACAGCAGTAGTAGTTCCATCACCAACTTCATTTTCTTGAGTCTTAGCAACTTCAACAACCATCTTAGCAGCAGGATGTTCTATTTGCATCTCCTGCAAGATTGTAACTCCATCATTCGTAACTATAATATCCCCTAAAGAATCAACTAACATCTTATCCATTCCTTTCGGACCTAAAGTTGTTCTGACAGTTTCAGCTACTAATTTAGCAGCCATCATATTGTTTCTTTGAGCCTCTCTTCCTGTAGTTCTTTGAGAACCCTCTGACAAAATAAATATTGGTTGTTGATTTTGTGACATTTTCTTACCTCGAATAATCCAAAAATTCATGAAAAACTTATAAGACTTTCTATAAAACAAAATATAAATTAAAGAAACAACTTTACCGAAAACTATTTAAATAAGATATCTCATCATGTATCTACTTTAGAATGGTGATAAAAAATGAATAAAAATTTATACGCAATTAGTTTAACAGGATTAACAGCAATAGCATGTGTTACAACTTCTGGAAATACTTCTAACTCTGAAATTGAAATTAAAGTTCAAAGACCAGTAATAATCACAGATTCTTTAACAGGAAGAGCATTAGAATTATCAGCAGAACAAACAGAAGCAAAATATACTAATACAAATTGCAGTGAACAAGTTAATGTTTACAAAGCAGATGGTAGCTTAGCTCCTAGCAATCAACCATCAGATACAACAGATTATGTTGCTAAAGTTAAAAGATGTGATACAGATTCAGACGGAAACCCAGACTTTACAACTGTAGAAAGGGAAGGTTTCATTATCGAAGCAAGATCAAGATTACTTGGTGATACTGGTAAAAAAACAGGTTCATGTTTAGTACTTAAATATAAAGAAGACGGTAATAGAGCAAGTTATGCTGAAGATCCATCAATAAAAGACTGTTCTACCTTGTCTCCTTTATGGAGATAATTAATAACTTCTAATAAGATTAAACCCTTAATAATCCTTATATAAAGAGACATTCTTACATATTTTATGGTAAAAGACAAGTTTATTTTATTAAATATAGAAGATCCAAAATCAAAAGAATTAGCCCAAGTCATATCTTCAAACACTTCTAGAAAGATCTTAGATATATTAGCAGAACAAGACCTTTCAGAAACAGAAATATCTAAAAAATTAAATCTACCATTATCAACTACCCATTATAACACTCAACAACTACTAAATGCAAATATTATAGAAAAAAAGGGATTCATGTGGAGTGACAAAGGAAAAAAGATCTACATTTACAAACTAGCAAACAAATTAATTATAATTGCTCCAAAAAATCAGTCAAGTAATTTTTACGAAAAATTAAAAGAAATAATACCTATGTTCACAATAGGAACACTAGCTTCAATAGGAATATATCTTTATCAAAATATCACAAAATCAAGAGATTTATTTGGTGGATCACAATTAACAAATATAGTGGTAGATAATGAACTGGAAGCAGCAAAATCATTTGCAACTGAAATAGCTACTTCAGAACCAAATTATGCATTATTCTTTTTCTTAGGTGTATTAAGTCTAACATTACTATATTTGATATTCTCATATTGGAAATCTAAAAAATATCCTCGCTATTAAAATTTTATATGATAAATAACTTCAATCTAAACTAAAGTCTAAACCAAGTTTAAATATTTTCTTATCTATAAAATTTTATCCAAATTATGGAGGAACAAAAATGAACAAAACATTAATTTTTGGAATAACAAATTTAATTTTACTATTAATTATATTACCCAATGTATTCTCAACAATAGAACCCTATTATCACCCAAACAATCAACAATCAAACTCACATTACTATTCTATATTATTTGATGGAGAAGGTGAAGCTTCAGCTATTGCAAAATTAAACATATTAAATTCTAAAAAAGAACCAATAAACAACTTAATTTTAGAGATTCCTGGAAATCAAGCAAGAATAATAAATATATTACAGGAGATATCAAATTATGAAACTTATTGTTCTTTATATTCAAATAATGGAAAAGACTGTCTAAATTATGCGACTAGAAAAAGTTATTCCCCTACATATAAGATATTAGATTATAAAAAACAGATAACTTCAAACTCAATCATTTTAGATTTAAACTTAGTACAAGGAATAAATTCACAAGAATCAACAAGCATTATTATTTATTATAAATCAGAAGATTATACAAAAAAAGAGGGGAATGTATTCAAAATTGATTTCGAAACAATAAAAACAAGTTATGATACAAGTTTAGTACAAGTAGGCATAAATGTAAACGAAGGTTTATATTTAAAAGAAGGAAAAACTCAAACAAATTATCAAAATAATATATTAGCTTCATCCAATTTATTAACAAAATCATCAATTGGTGACTATGAATCAAGAATAATAAATAGTAATTTATATTATATTGGCCAAGGAAGTTTAGTAAAAACAACTTATGAAATAGATCCATTAGAAAGTTTCACAGTAAATGGAAGATATTCAGATTCATGGTTATCATTAAACATTTGGAAATTCCTAGTAGTTTCATTAGTATCAATAATCATTTTAGGATTAATTATTATAGCAACAATAAAATCATTTAATTTTATTAAAAAAGAAAATCCGTTAAGTAAGACAATTCTAACTAGTTTATCATTATCATTCTTAAACACTTTGATATGGTTTTTATTTATATTATTCATAAAATATTTATTTTACGATATTTTTAATTATAAATATGAATTTATGGTAATAGTTTTAGGTCTTTTAATGTTATTATTTACAATAATTTTACTATTTGGACCAACAATTTATTTTGCAACAAAATACAAACCAATTTATAGTGTTTGGTACTTTGCCTCATTCTTAGTATTCACAATAATATTTATTATAATTGGAATAATAATTGTATTTGCAATTGAAAGAACGCTAATCTATCCCTACAGACCCGGATACATTACTTAATAAATTTTGTTAATTAATTAAACATTCAACAGCAGCATCTAATAACTTTTTAAGATCTTGTTTCACATGTTTTGAATCAAATGCAGGATTCCATTTATCTGGCAGTAATAAATCAGATACCACAAATGCGGCAGCCATTTTGACTTTTCTAAATTTAGCAACAGTAAACAAAGCAGAAGCTTCCATTTCTACAGTTTTAACTCCCAATTTTTTATAATGATGTAATTCATTTATAGTCTCTCTATAAGGTGCATCCACTGTCCAGGTTTTAGTTTTCTTAAAATTCAAACCTTGTTTTTTAATATATTCCCCAAATTTCTCAGTCAATTTTTCATCAGGATAAGAGAGTTTACCATGTGCCTCATAATGATAACTCGTACCTTCATCCCTTACAGCAGCTTCACATAAAAATGTTCCAAAACCATCTAAACCTCCTGCAGACCCAATATTAATATATTCTTTACCACCCAAAGCAAAAATTTCTTCAAAAACAACAACTGCATTAGGGGAACCAATTCCAGTTAGTGGAATTAAACCTATGTTTTTATATTGATAGATTGTTAAAAGTCTATATAATTTTAATTTTGTAGGTTTATACTTTCTTCTAAAATAATTAAGTATATAAGGATAATAAATGAAAATAAATTTATTTGGTTTATTTTTAATTTTTAAATGTTTAAACTTCTCCCAGCTAGTAAAACTTTCTGGATTTATTAATGCTTTTTCTAAATGTTTATTTTTAAAATTTGGATATGTCATATTAATTTTTTAAATTTCAAATATTTAAAAGTTATTAATTAAATAAGACCTAAGATTTTATCAATTCTAAGAGGTAGGAATCTATTAGTCTTAAATGCCTCTGCATATTTAACACCAATCATAGCTCCTCTATACTGATTTAGACTCTTAGTCTTCTGCACTTCTACATCATTAAGTTGTGATTTATAAACTTCTAAAAGTTTCTCTTTAAGAGGCCATTCATCTGTTATGTCAACTATTAAATCCGGTTGTTTAGGAACCGAATGCTCCCACTCCAAAACCATTAGAGGTGAAACAGGTTTACCAAATTCTAATTTCCTTTCTTTCATAGCAGTCCTTATAGATTTAGTAGCTATCCTATTAGTTTCTAAATGTGTTTCATGATAATCATCCCTATTTGGAATTATAATTATATTAGGATTAACTTCCCTAATAATCTTAACTAAAGCCTCAACATTATCCTTATTCATTAACAAACAATGTTCATCATAATTAAGCAAATAGGTTTTCTTCATTCCAATTAGATTGCTTGCTTCACTAAATTCTTTTTCTCTAATATCAACAATTTTATCTTTGTCTTCTGGATTAGCATATCCGCCACTACCTCCAGTCAATACTACTTCAAATAATTCATAGCCTTTCTTTCTTAATTTATTTAAAAATCCAGCTCCAGTCATATGATCATCTGGATGTCCTGAAATAAATAATACTGTATTCATAGTACTCCCCCTATTAGTAAAGCAAACTCGCGTGCATCAGTTGTTCTAATATCTTTATAACCATCTACGACAGATTTCACCACATCTTCTTTTCCAAGAAGCATTGCTAAACTCCGCTGCTTTCCTTCAGCAAAATCAGGATTAGAAAGGTAAGTAAGTAACGGTTTAGGAAAACCCCTTTCAGCAACAAGAGCAGTGGATACGCATTCATTGTACGTAGATCCTCCCCCAGTAATTCCAACGCCATTAAAACACATCGCATAACTTAAAGCTGCTCTACTACTTGCATCTAAACTAATACGATATGTACGAGGATCTTTCATAAGATCAGTCAAGCTACTCAAGCGAAAACCTGAATTAAATGGATTAAAGATAGCAACATCTTCACGACCAAGACGTTGAACATAAAGTCTTCTGTATCCTGAATCTTGTCCATGAGCATCCTCACTTTTAAATACAACATAAAAACCTTTCTTACCTTGAGTTGGTCCTGGAGCATATCCTGAAAAGTCAGTTAAAAAATGTAATGTATCTAAATCACTTAAAAGAGCATGTTCAAACTCAGAAAGATTAAGCCTTCTAAATTTAAAAGGAAAAAGTATTCCTTCTAGTTTTTCTCGAAGTGCAATATTAAATTCTCCAATGCTTCTTTCTTTTCCAGATCCAAAAAGTCGCAATTCTTCAAGAGCAATTTCAGAAACAAGAGGAGTAATATCCTGTTTAGTACTAGAACGAATAAATCCAATAGACAAAACAATATATTCTCCACTAGCAGCAGCTTTCGTATAAGTTTGCTGTCCAAGAATTTTACATTGATTAGATCCAAGTAATCCTAGATCCTTGAAAACTTCGCTATTGCTTCCAAAAGTATCATCATACAAAACATCATGCATATTCAATGCACCTTTTAAACCATGTTCTTTGAGTTTTCTTCGTAATATTTCAGCTAAAATTGTTTTACCTGCATTTTTAATAATTGGTGGATCTGCTTGTTCCCCATAAGATAAAAGAGGAGTATCAACTGCAATTTTTCTCATCTGTAAAAGTTTTTTTCTAGCCAAATCTCTTAATTCTTTAAAATTATCTGAACCAAACTCTCGACTATTTGCTTCAATTACTTTATCTACCAAATTATCCAAATCGGTTTCATAGACGCTAGTAACTCCTAATACCATTTTTATTACCTCCAAAATTAAAAATCTCTTGTTTTAAGCATGATTTAGATTCACTCAAACTATTGCCAGATCTAGGTTTATCTACTAAAATACCTATATCAATTTCAGCAATCTTAAATCCTAATTTATAAGCCTGTAATAATATGCTAAGATCAACATTCCATGAATTAGGAATATTAATCTCATCCAACAATTCTCTACTAGTAATGTAAATCCCACCAGTAGGCCTACTAATTCTTAGATCTGGAAATAATTTCCTTAAATCATTTAAAACAAATGAACTATTAGATTGACCATTCGCTCTTACAAAGCTAGCTTTAACTAGATCATAGCCTTCATTAAATTTATTTATTAAAGAAAGAAGTTTATCCTTAGATAAATTCTCTATATCTGCATCTAAAAATAAAACATCCTCTTCAGTCTGAGATACTCCTAATTTAATTGCATTACCCTTTCCTAATTTACCCCCAAAGTAATAAATAACATTATCAAAAAGGTTTGCTATTTTTCTTATTTTTTCAGAAATTAAAATATCTGAACAATTATCAATTATATGTATAAAGTTCAAACTATCAATTTCTTCCAAAATTTCTATTATCCTTTGTAGGTATAAATAATCATTTTTCGTAGGTATAACTACTTCCAACTTCTACTCCCGCATATTCTCAAAGGTATTGTTTTAGAAACAGATTAAAGTGACATAAGCATTCAGTTCCCAAAAAAAACCTTTGGAAAACATGCTTAATGCCATCTAAACATATATCTCAATAAGTAAAATCTACAAAACATCGACTTTCTTATTGAGTTTGACATAAGAAATAAGACAAACATAAAAACTATATAAACCTTTTCCTTATACAAAATTAAACACCTAAGAAAAAAGTTAAAATAAGAATCTATTATAAATAGTTCATGTTTATATCATTACAAATTGATAGAGGTTTAGAAAGAAAAGTTGAAAGCTATTCAAAAGAAATTGCTACTGGAATATTTAAAGGAATGATTACTTTAGATGCATTCCAAGATGCAACCTTATGGTATCAAAGGATAGATAAGCATACAACAACACAATTACCAGTTCTTAGAGAAACTGGAAAACTAGGAAAACCAGGTTACTATCTTCAAATATCTGGAGCAGAAAAGGGTCAAACAAGTGATGATTTAATAAGAACTTATGATACAAAAAGAGGAGCTGATTATCTTCATGAATATCCTGCTAATGTAGTTATAACAATAAGTAGATTAGTTGTACAAGCTTCTCCGCAAAATTTAGAAAAACTAAGAAAAGATCCGGCATTTACTAGAGTTCATGAAACTTCGCTTTTTGATATAATGCAAAGAAATCCAGAATACAAAAAATTGTTAGAAAAAAGGGGAGTAAGATCAAAAAAAGAGATGATAAAAAGATTTGGTAATGACACACAATATCAATTTACATTTTAGGATTAAACTACAAAAATTTAAGTTCTATCTTTTATTTCTTTAATAAATCTATTAATTGTATTAACCAAATGTTCAGGTTGTGTTCTTAATATTTCAGAAGCCTTTTCAATAACGTCTCCTGAATAAATTTCCAAACTAGTCAACTCAAATTTGTGTATTTTATTTTTCTTTTTAACAACACTCTTCCACAGATTAAACAACTCTTCCAATCTTCCAGGAATTTGATCTTTATTACAATCCAATAGCTTAGCTAATTCTAAAACAAGACCTTGATCTTTATCATCCTCTTCAAAAGCTCTTTTACCAGCAACAAATTCTATTCTAACAATACTATCTGATATCTTACTTGATTTTAAAATTTTAATTTTCTCAGCTTCTTTAGTATTATCTAAATGAGTTCCACCACAAGCCTCAACATCTATTCCATTAATATCAACAATCCTAAGCTTTGAACCAATAGGTACTCCTCCTTGATAGATATTAAATCCGTACTTAGTTTCAGCTTCATCTCTGCTCATAAAAGATTTATAAATTTTAACAGATTTTTTAATAATTTTATTTGCTTCTATTTCAATATTCTTAAGATCATCTTCACTTAAACTATTGTAATGAGTAATATCTATAGTTGCTTTATCTAAAGTCTTCCTTGCTCCAGCTTGATTAACATGTTTTCCTAAAACTATTCTAGCTGCAGCATTTACTATATGCGTACTAGTATGATGCTGTGCTAATTGTATTCTCCTATTTAAATCAATTTTACCTTTAACTAAATCTCCTTCTTTAAAATCATGATTTTCTAAAACATGAACTATAATCTTACCTTGCTTAAAAACATCTAAAACCTTAAAATTATTCAAAAATCCAACATCATGTAATTGTCCTCCAGAAGTTGGATAAAAAACAGTTCTATCAAGAACTACATTTTTACCAATAACTTTCAAAACTCTAGCTTGAAATTCACTTAATTTATAATCAGAATAATATAAAACATCTGTCTCATTAAGATTGCCTAGATTTAACTCCTTCTCCTTATTAGTCTTAACAATATTAACATTAGTCTCATGTCTACTTGCCACAAGCCCATAAAAATTATCTGGAACTTTAATACCTAAAGGTTTAGCAATTAACTCAGGAGATATTCCATTACTATCATACAATTCAATTAATTTTTCAGTATCAACTTTAATTTTCTCTTTAACAATTTTATCAATTATTGATTTAGCCTTTTGTTTATTATTTTCATATTTTTCTTTCTCAACATTTAATATTTTTTTAACTTGATTTAAATTTTCAGATAGTTCAGGATATTGTTCTTTTAATTCTTTAGCATGTTCCTTACAAATTTCAAATAAATCAATTTTCCAATTATTTCTTTCAATAAATTCAAAACACCTTCTAGCTAAAATTCTTAGATTATAAGATCCGCCAACATTAGAAGGTAAACCCCCATCACTAAGTACAAATAATAAAGCCCTTGAATGTTCACCAATACTATAAAGTTGACTTAAAGGTAAAATTTTATTTTTTAATTCATCAACATTTAATCCAACATTTTCAGCAACGCCTTCCCATGCTTTATTCAAATCTTCAACTTCATCAACATTCAAGTACCCCGCACAGGGTATAAATCTGCTCATTAATTTTTTATCTGTCTTTAATCCGGAAATATCATAAAGTTTCTTCATAACTTTAGGGAATGCAGCATCATAAATTGTAGCACAACCTTGAGAAAACCAAGCACATCTTTCTTGTCCCATACCCATATCTAAAACTTTTATTGGTAAATCTTTATCTCCATTTGGAGTTTGCTCATACATCATATAAACTTGATTTCCTATTTCAACCCCTCTTGAAAAAAACTCCATGCAAGGTCCAAAGTTGCCTCCACCTGCCCATGCATCTTCATGAAAAGTAATTTCTTCATTAGGTATTCCTAAACCTTTTTTCAACCAAGTGTGAATTTCACTTAAAACTTTATTTTGATCCCACTCATCTTTATTTACAAATTGATGTTGCCCCATCATAACAAAACCAGTATGATGACTTCCAGTGATTCCAACATTATCAATATCTACAAATCTCAAAGAAAATTGAGGAATAACTAATTTTTTAGCAGGAGGCTTGACTTCTCCAGAAATTACAAATGGTTGAAAAGCAGCTATACTAGCAATTGTAAATTCCATTGTTGGATTCCATCTAGCAACAACAGGGTACCTATTTATTGGGGTATAACCAAAACCCTTAAACATTTTAGAAAATTCTTTCCATACATCTAAGTAACTTAATTTTTTCTTAGCAGGTGTATTTCCTATAAATTTAAAACCTCCAGAACAAGAAGAATCACCACAAACATCTTGATTTTTATTTACACTCCAAAAATATTTTTTACATTTAACACAATTATTTCTTTGAAACCCTTCTTTCTTTAAATAATTAACAGCATAATACTTTTCTGGACTAGAACTAGCTATTTTCCTAAATTCTTTTTTTTTATCCTTATCTGTAAGCATAATCAATAGAAATAAAAGCAATATATTAAGATTATGATTTAATGCTTTTTAATAATGGCAATTTAGATACTTCTTTAGAATATATTTCATAGAAACTAGGACTAATTAATCTCAAAAGTTTAGACTTAGGAACTTTAATTCTAATATGATTAATAATATCAATTAAAACTTGAGCTTGCTGCCTCAATTCCAAACCAACAACCCTTAGTGTTTTACTTAACTTAGTTTCATCTTCAGAAAGGGCATCAACCTCATCAAGAGCTTCCATACTATAACCAACTACACTTCTTTTACTAACTAAACCCTTTTTCATAAAAGAAACAGATTCTTTAGAAGCTACAATTTTAGAGCTAATGGTCTCGTACTTAAACATTAAATCTAAAAACTTTTGAATATCTTCATTAAAAACACGAATTACTAAATTAGGATCATGTAAAGAAATTGAATAATAATCTGAAATAGCAGCTAATTCCTTATCAGATATTGGAAAACTTTCACCTTTTAAAGTTAAAACAAAATAGTTTCTTGAATCTCTACTAAAAAAGTCAAAAAATCCCATAAATCTCTAAATGAACTAATATTTATAAAATTTTACTTAAAATCAGAAAAATATATATAAACCCCAATTTAACAAAACCTTTATAAAATTTACATTTTTTCCATTACTTAGTGATAAAAAATGAACGATTCATCCCATATAGAAGTGTCAAGTATGTCTTTAATAGGAGCTGACGCTTTTTCGCATCTAAGACATGATTCTAGTTCTTTAATTATAAAAGCAGAACTTAGTAAAAAATTGCCAGTTAAAACTCCAAATGCAACAGAAATAATAGACCACAAAAGATATTTAGAAGTTAGAGAAGAATTAAAAAAAGCAGCAACATTCGCAGGATTCGCAAATGAGGTTTCTTCTTTAGATACAATAGTTTCACAGTGGTATGAACTACAACAAAGATATGCTAAACAAGTAGTAAAAGAAGTAAATGAAGAAATCAAAGAACAAAAAGGATTACTAGACGCAGCAAACGAAGAATTAGCAGCTGGGCAAGTTTTCATAAATGAATTTCATGATTTAAGTAAAAAACCTATAGGTCAATTAGGGATAAATGGAATAAAAAAATATACAGAACTAGAAACAAAAGTTAGAGGTTTAGAAACAACTAGAGAAACAAGAGATCTATTACATAGAACTGTAACAAGTATCGGAAGAATAGAAGAATCATTAACTCAACTAAGAGGATTAGGAAAAGAAGCAGTACATTATGAAATTCTTTCATCTAAAGAAGCATTAGAAAAATTAGGAGAAGAAAAATATGATGGTCCAAAATTTGATCCATTATTGTTAACAAACAAAACAGATATAGTAGATAAATTTAATCGTGATGTAAGTACCACAGCAGTAAGAGCAGGTAGAACAGCCCAAAAACTAGAAACAAAAATAGACGTAGGCTTGGAAGATCTACCTCCAGTATTATCAGAATTAGTGAGATTACAAAGATATATCTCAGAACAAGCTCCAGAAACCAGAATACTTGCAGCTGATTTAGTTAAAACATTAGAACTAAAAGAATTAGGATCAAAAGGAATAGGGTCATATTTAGAAGATAATGAAGTTACATTTGGAGTAAAAACTAATAAAGGACCTACTGGAGCTAGATCATTTACAAGAACAAAAGCAGCAACACCAGATGCAAAAGGATTAGTTACATATATGACCGCTAACAACCTAAAGAATTTACAAGGTCCAGATACAAAACAAGTAAATGAATTTTATTTTGGAAAAGCAATAGATTTACTAAGAGAATTACCAGAAGCATATGAAGGGTTTACAAAAGAAGAATTTCAAGGACTAGCAGCAAGAAATAATTTACCAGTAACACCTATATATATGGCTAGAAGCTTAAGTTCAGGAAAATATGATACAGACATAAAATGTATAGATCCTTCATTAGAAAAATATAAACTCAAAGAAGTAAAACCAACAGAAACACAATTAAGATACATATTAGAAGTTGTTAGAGAAGAAGGAGAAAATCAATTCGAACCAAGAAGAATAGCTGAAGTAGTAACAAGGAGGCATAAAGATTATAGAATGATTGAATTAGTAGCTGTAAAAGCTTTAGAGCAAAACCATACAAATTGGGGTTACAGACAATCAAGTTCCAATCCTATTGCATATCAAAAACTACCTAACAGTAAAAAAGTAGGAGTAGAAGCTCCTAAAACGTTTATGTAAAATGCCATTTCCTAAAGCAACCCTAGAATGGGCAAATGATATAAAAGAAGAATTACTATTTAGTTTAGGAACTAAAAAAGCAATAACAACTTTAGAAAGTATAATCTCTAAAGGTACAATATTTGGAGATGTAAAAAAAGCTATAGAGAAAGTATTCTTAAGAGAAACAACAGCTACAGAAACTCCAGAACTACACCCTAGAGAAAAAAAGGCAATAGCTGCATTACTTTATTATGGAATAGGACATAGATATGGTTTTCAAGCATCATTAGAGACAAATAATTGGATGCCTTATCCACATGAATTAATGGAAGTTAACTGTTACAGTCAAGCAGTTGCTAATTTTGTTGCAACTAAAGCACTTGGATTTGACCCAAAACTAATTGAGTTTATAGGAATAAGACAAGAAAAACACACAGATCTTGGAGGACATAGTCTAGTTGTAATAAATGTTGGAACTAAAGAATCTCCTGAATATTGGACAATAGATCAACCCCAAGGAATGTTCGGTCCAATAAGATTAGAGGATAATAAATTAACAGTAGAAAATCAAGACCAAACTTATTCTAGAAGAAGAGTAAAATCATTCAATTTCCTGTCAAAACTTGAATCAGGAGAAGAAGAAGTATTAAGTCAAATAGACTCCTTAAGATCAAATCCAAAATTAGTAATACAACCAGGACAACGTGTTGGAATTAAAGAATTGGATAGTTGGCAAAGTGAAGAACCAATAAGCGCAGCTTGGTATATAAAATTCGAAGAGACCAATAGAAATGGTGAACAAGGGGATGTAGTCTCAAGAATATTTTTAGGAAGACCAGGAATAAAAAGTAGAGGATTAGAATATAGACTGAGTATTGGAGAAAAAGGAGATGCTAAAGAAGAAAGATTATTAGGTTATTATTGTGAAGATTTAATGTGGGCAGATTTTGTAAAGGCAATACCATTAGTTAATTTAGATTATGCAGAAGCAGTTCCATTATTAGTCGGATTGGATAATATTCCATTAGAAAAAAGATCCGAATTTGAAAGAACTTTAATGAAAGAAAGTGTAAAACCTTCAGCAAAATACAAAGCAGCATTAGAAGTAGCAAGAGAATCATATAAAAGAGCATTAGCATCAGAGTACAAAGAAATAATATTAACATTAGCAGCAGTAGAATCACTCTATCAATACGAAAAAGGAGATAAAGATGATTACTTAACAGAAGAAGAGAGAAGAAAAGAAGTCCAAAGAATAAGAGGAAAAAATATTCTATTTTCTGAATATGCAAAATTATCAGGAGAATTAGAACTAAGAAGAAAATCAAAAGGAACGAAAAGAAGATTAAGGATAAATAAACCAGCAGTAGTAGAATACTTAATTCAAGACAGAAGAGAAGATCCAAGAGTCAGAGCATTTTTAGCTTTAGAAACAGAAGAAGCAATGATTGAAGAAATGATATCCCACAATCCTTTATTTTTCTATGACGCAGTTGATAGGTTAATATTTTATAATAGAAGAATAAAAGGAGGAATGGATGAAATAAATAGTTTAGCAAGATCTACTTTTAAAGAAAGATATGAAGAAGTTTTATTTGGAGGTTATACAAAAATATTTGCAGAATTCTTAGGACATTTCTCAGCAACATTACCAGAATTAAGTCTACAAAAATACAGAAGCAGTATATTAAGAAAATTTCAATAATTGATATTAAAAATAAAAAAAATTTACATAAAAGAAGCTGCACTTTCTAAACTAACAGGTTCTCTAGCTGAAGTTGATCCAGATCTAGCATAAGCTCTAGCACCTGAAACTGCAGTTTTGCTTCCTGCAACAACATAAGCAGCACCTTCAAGAATCCTTTCTGCATCCTGTTTAACAGGTTGACCATAAATTCTTAGTTGTACTGACATTTCATATACTGTAGATTTAACTGACCTTGATTTAGTACTAGTTTTACCCTCTGCTTCTTCAAAAGAAACATTACTAGATCCAATAGCAATTACTCCTTTTCTATTTTTAATATGATTATCTTTATCTCTAAAAGTAAAACCATCTCTAGGAATATTTGTATCATTTTTATAACCCTTTCTAGTCTTAACAATAGTATAAGTAGTAGAAAGAGGTTGTCCACTAAGCCTTCCACCATAAGTCTTAGCTAATTGATCAACTTGTGCATCATAAGCAGATTTTGCTCTTTCTTTATCTAATGCAGAAACAACAAGTGCTTCTACAAAATAATGAACATCAACAGCTCTCGTAAGTTTAACATTAATTTGACTTGGATCATAATCAAACCCTTTAACTTCCTTTCCTTCTTTTTCAGACAAATCTTTTTCAGCAGCAACTACTGCAGCATCAATAGCTTCATTAATACCCATTGTACTTGTTGCAGAATATTTTAATTGATCAGAAGGTTTTCCATCTTCCAAACCAGTTAAAGTAACTTCCCAACTTCTAGATAAATCCCAATTAACATCTTTATTATCATGTTTCAAACCTGTCCTTTCTTTAACAGCAGCATTAAGTTTATCATCTAATCCTTTATGTAACTCTGCTTTCTTAGCAACATGTTCAACTATCAATTCAATTCTCTCTCTTAACATAAAAAATTATGAATATCCAATATTAATAAACTTTTCTATAATCATTATAAAATTTTACTACTTGATTAGACGAAAATAAATATTAATTGTCTATATATCTAAAAAATAGCTCCAAATATTAACATAAATAATCCAATTAATATAAAATAAAGGCCTACAATTAATCTAAGAAAATTTGGAAAAGTCAAAATTAAAATTCCAAAGATAATATTTACAATTGCAATTATTGTTATTGTAGATACCATAATAAAATATAAGGCTTAATCTTAATATAAAAGACGTATAAAAAGTATATATTATAATTTTTGTTTACAAGAAGAACATACACCTATTAATTCAATTTGAAAATGACAGACCTCATCATCAACTAATTCACTTAAAAAATCTGCATTCTTTATTTTTATATGTTTTAATTTATTACAACTCTCACAAGTAAAATGAACATGGTTTTTTGTGTGATTAGAATAAATCTTTTTATTATTGCAAAGAAATGAATGTATCTTCATATCTTTTTCTAATGTATTAAGAAAACGATAAATTGTAGCAAGACCTATTTTCTTATTAGTTTTATTCACTTCTAAATGAAATTCATAAGCATCAAAAAAAGATTTAAAATTTTTAACTTGTTCATACAAAAACTTTTTTTGAGCAGTCATTCTTCGCATAAATAAGAGAGGATATAGCATTTATATAAATATTATTGAGAATGGTTATCAGTAAAGTTTATATATAGAAAATAATTAAGCAAACTCATGTTAAACATTTGGCTTTATTCATTATTAAGTGTTTTTATTATAAGCTTAATCTCCTTAATTGGAATAATAAGTTTAAGTATTAAATCAAGAAAATTACAAGATTATTTACTATATTTAGTAAGTTTTTCTGCAGGTGCATTATTAGGAGACGCATTTATACATTTATTCCCAGAAATAGTAGAAGAGTTTGGTTTAAGTCTAGAAATATCTATAGCAGTATTAATAGGAATAATTTTATTTTTTATAATAGAAAAAATAATCCATTGGAGACATTGCCATATTTTAGACAAAAAAGGATCTCACGAAAAAGAACATAAACCATTCGCAATTATAAACTTAATAGGTGATGCATTTCATAATTTCTTAGATGGAATAATAATTGGAGCTGCATATTTAATAAATATCCCCGCAGGGATAGCTACAACAATAGCAGTAGCACTACATGAAATACCTCAAGAAATTGGAGATTTCGCAGTTTTGTTACATGGAGGTTTCACAAAAACAAGAGCTTTATTCATGAACTTCTTAACAGCACTCTCTGCAATTCTAGGAGTAATATTAGTTTTAATCGCTAGTAATTTAATAGAAAACCTATCAAAGTATTTAGTGCCTTTAGCAATAGGTGGCTTCTTATATATAGCAGGAGCTGATCTAATTCCAGAGTTGCATAAAGAAACAACCCCCAAAAAATCAATAGTTCAACTATTATTTTTTATATTAGGAATACTAGTAATGATGGCTTTATTATTGTTAGAATAAGCTTTATAAACCTTCTAGATTTATCTTATGATATAGGCAAGGTACTTAACTACGGATCTATATGGAGATTAAGCCTTAAAAAGCTAAATTTCAGAGATTCTGAGGAAAGTCCGCCCACTACCTGTGTCTAATGACCTAGGTCCCAGTTTGGGGGTTGCTTACTTTGTAAGTTCCAGTAATGGAAGGCAACTTTAAAGAAACGAAACGCCCTATAAAATTGGAATGATGTAGCGAAGATTTTGGTGACAAAATCAAGATAACCTGCTGACGTCTTTATAGGAAACGATGAAACGAAAGATCCCAACCAGTGCAAGTCTTCGAGACGCTTAGTAGAATGTTAAGACAAAGTATCGCGAGAACTGCAAAATAGTTTTCGTTTGGCTTTGACAAAAGGCGGCTTATTCCTTGCCTAAAATATTTTTAAACAAACCTATAAAGAAAAATACCAAGAACGATAATCACAACTATAACACCAACAACGTAAGTAGGAGGAATTTCTAATTTACCCTTATAATCATCAAAATACCTAACTAATCCTCCTCCTGATGAAGGCATTTGAATTTTTTCTTTAGCCATAAAAAGAAAAGAAAAAACAAGTATATAAAATTAACCAATTAACTTTTTCTTAATAGTATCCAAACCAACTAAGAGAGTAGGAGATATAGTATCTTTTTCAACCAATTGAAGAATATCATCTAAACCAACCCATTTGGATTCAGAAACATCTTCAGGATTTCCTTTAATATTTTTAGAGTCTACTTTAGAATAAAAAAACGAGATAAATCTTTTGATATCTAAAAATTCATAATAACTTTCCCATAAAAAACTAACATCATCAATTCCCAACTCTCTTTTAGCAGTTCTAACTGCAGCTTCTTCAGAAGTTTCTCCAACTTGAACCATTCCAGCAGCAGAACTACACCACTTTCCTCCCCAAACAGATTGTAAAGGCATTGTAATAAATATTCTATTATTTTGATCAATTAAAAAAATATTAACAGTTTTCAAACAATCATTCTTTCTATCTATATCCTTCCTTAATTTAGTTTCTATAAGTTTCCCCTGTTTATCACAAACAATAACTTTAGATTTAGGATTTTGCATTAATATTAAGAGGAAGATTATAGATTTAAATCTTATTGTTCTTTCCACACCAAGGACAAAACCACTCTAATTTATCTTCAGGAGCATCACCAATACTCACCACTTCCTACAATATAAACACTCAAAATGATGCAAATTTTCAATAGATTTTTTAACCACAAAAAATAGATTACAAAGTTCATATTTAAATTTAAAGTAAGTATTTCTAAATCTCAACAGATACTATATTAGAATAGACTTCACCACAAGAGTTAGAATGAGGTAAATATTCACATACTCTAACATAATAATTTCCAGATCCGTCATACGGATTTATCCAAACATCAGTTACGTTATATCCTCTATGATACTTCATTCCTCCTGTCAAAGGAGGATAAGTCAAATCTTGATTTTTAGAAAATAAAACTAAAAATTCAGAAGAGTTATCAAAACCAGAAAGCTGCCAAATCAAATGATTTCCCCATTGTTGAGATAAAACTATAGACTTTGAAGATTGTCTCTGAGGATTATCAGAAGGCAAATTATTTTGATCAATAACTTCTACTCTATCTTCAATTTCACAATTAGAAGAACAACCATCATTATTTAAACTATTACCATCATCACATCCTTCAGAAGTTTCAAGCAAATTATTTCCACATATCGATTCTTCTACTTCAGGAACATTAAAATTCCTATCAACATTAGAAGTGCATCCTTCCCACCAACAAGGATTTCTATCTGAAAATTCAAGAAGTGCATCAAATTTAGGAGAATGTTCTACAGTTTGTTCTTGCCATTCCTTATAACCCCAATTACCCCAAACACTATCTCTCTGAACACTTGAATAATGAACAAATAATTTTCCACCAATATTTTTCCAACCATTCAACAAATCCAAATAAAGATTTTTCATTCTAGGATCTGTTTGTGCTTCCTTAAAAAAATTAACCAAATCTACATTTCTATGATCTCTTGGATGAACAGCTAAATGTTGTCCTCCTTCGTAAGCAACAAGATCAATATTAGGATAAGTTCTATTCAAAAAATTATAATCTTCTTCAACATAATCTAGAATTCTTCGAATATCTACTTGAAGAGCATTAAATAAATTTGTCATTCCATCACTTCGTTGAGAAGCCCAATTTTTAGCAAAATCATCATTCATCAAATAACCACCAAAATAAGGAGCAATTCCTAAAGAGTCTATATCTTTACTGCAAGAATCAAAACCATTCCTAACAGCAATTGGACAAGATAATATATTTTGATGAACATAGTCTAACCCAATCTGGCTGCCAACAACACAATTAATCCTATTAGATTCTTCATCCCAAACCTCTTTCCAAATCCTACAAATTTCAGTAGAACGTTTACCATACCAATTTAACTTAATAGTAAAATCATCCTCTATGGCATCAGGCCATTCTTCTCTAGCTTTCTGTGTAACCCAATTTCCACCAATACTATAAGGATAAGCACCGTTCCAAATCTCATTAGTATATTCAACATACACAGTTTGGTCTTTCAAAGATTCTTTAGCTAATGTTGCCATTTCAGTCACATAATTATCATCAGCAGAATAAGGAATGTTGACCCAATTATCAACACCTAAAACATTAGATAATTTAAAAGCAATATCAACAGGAGCACCATCTCTACCACTCCATCTAGCATCAGAAAGTTCAACTCTATCATCCCAATTACCAGGAGGACTATTAGTTATATCAAAAAATTGCATAAATCTAACAACTCTATAATTTTTCATATCGCTTAAAAATTTAGGATGAAAAACTAAAGAATCGTAGATATCTTCAAAACTAACAAATTCACCATCGCAAGTACTAGAATCTTTATGATAAGTAAATATATCATTATTACAAATTCCTCCTGGAGATATAATTCTTATATTTCTAATATAATTCCCATTGTTATTAGGATCTGTTTCTTTAATCATCAATAACAAACCACCAAGAGAAGGATCATTAAATTCTATTACATCTCTACCTGGCATAGATAACTCCTGATTTTTAATTCCATTTAATCTATATTCTACTCTTCCTTCCCCATCATATAAAACAATATACCTGCCACTAGGATGATAATTCGAGGCCATTAAATAAGTTGCAACATAATCATATTCTGCTTCTTGATTGTTTAAGGGAGTTAATGACTTAACCCATCCACTTTCATCTAAATCTAATTTATTTTGTTCTTCAGTATCCCATATCTCCCAATTACCTTCTATTTGTGTCAACCAATTACTAGAAGATTTCATCATGTCTAAAAATACCCATTCACTACTATAGTAACTAATAGGACCAGCTAAATTAACTCCTAAAGGTACAGAAGTTTTTGCAGCATTATTATTAGAAATTCTACTTTGATGAAAGGGCAAATTATAATTAGAAAATCTATTGTCTCTACCTTCTCTTTCCCCTGAATCAGAATTACCCTCGAGATTAGAGATATCATAAGAGGGATAAATAGAAATATTAGAAGAATTAGAACTATTCAAGTTTTGATTATCACAAATTGAATTTTTATCAGAATCCAAACAACATTCCAATCCAACCCTAATATAAGGAAGATCACAAATAACCCCCTTATCAGATATTATCTTAAGATCTTTATCACTAAATTGGTTCAGATCAACTTTATTCAAATCTAGATTTTCACAAGAGGATAAGATTAAAAGAAAAGAAATACACGCAATAAGAGTAACTATTTTTATAAAAGTTTTAGACATAATTACAATTAAATAAAACAAATATATAAAATAAAGGCATATAAAATTTAGTTGAACAATAAAATATAAACAAATAAGATTAAAAAATTATACTCTTCTTCCCCTTTTACCACCTTTCTTACGGCAAGTATCAGTTGGGAAACCAGTAACATCCTCAATAACACCTATTCTAAAACCTAACCTACTCAATGCTCTAACAGCTGCATTAGCACCAGGTCCTGTACTCATAGGACCGTTATGGCCCCCTGGAGCTCTAACTTTGATATGTAAAGCATTAATTCCTTTTTCTTTAGCTTGTTCAGAAGCAACTTTAGCTGCATTCATTGCAGCAGTAGGAGAACTCTCCATCCTATGTGCTTTAACAACCATACCACCAGAAGCCTTAGCTAAAGTTTCGCATCCCGTTATATCTGTAATATGAATTATTGTATTATTATAACTAGAATAAATATGTGCTATGCCCCATCTTGTTTTTTGATCTTTTATCATTCTGCTACAACCTCTCCAACCTCTGCTTCAATTCTCTTTAATTCTTCTTCAGTTAATTCACCCTCTATTTTAGCTTCAGTTTTCTCAATTTTAGCTTTATTTTTAGCTGCTTCTTGAGCTTTTAATCTCTTAACTCTTTCAGGATGTTCCTCTGAACTAATAGTTGAATTAGAATTAAATGAAATTAGATCTTCTTCTTCTTTGCTAACTAAATAAGAGGGAACACAAACTTTATTTCCCTTAATTGAAATATGACCATGAACAATAAATTGTCTAGATTGTTTAGGAGTTAAAGCCGTGCTCTTTCTATAAACTAAAGTCTGAAGTCTTCTATTTAATATATCATTAAGTTCTAAAGATAAAACATCAGCTAATTCAATACCTGTAGAAACTAAACCATACCTAACAAGCCTATCTAATAACTGCTTCTCTTCTCTCAAAGCTTGTTGGCTTCCCTTATTCTTTTCTCTAATTAAACTCTTAACCTGACTCGTGATCCTTTTTAGTTCAGATTTAGCTTTCCAAATTTCTTTTTTATTTTTTAAACCATAATCCTTTTTTATAGGCCTCTCTGCTTCAATTCTCCAACCTTCCCACGGATGTCTTGGACCTTTATACGCTCTCCTAGATTTTCCTGGATCTCCCATTTATCCTTTCTTTCCCCCTTTAACTTTACTTTTTTGAACTCCAACAGCCTTACCAACTTTCCTAAAGTGCCCTCTTGTTCTCTGTCCTCTAGTAGGCAATCCAACTGCATGTCTCATACCTCTATAAGACTTAGTTTTTTTCAATCTTTTAAGATCCATATCTAAACTAAATCTAAGATCTCCGCCAGTTACATGTTTATTTTCACCAGTTTCCCAATCTTTTCTTCTATTCAAAAACCAAATGGGAAGTTTATCTGAAGAATTTAATAAATTCTCTATATCTTTAGCATCTTTATCTGTAAGCAAACCAGCTTTCCTTTTTTTATCAAGTCCTAATGTATTACATATCGCATTAGATAAATTAAAACTAATCCCCTTAACTTTTAACAAAGCCATAGAAATAGGTTTCGCACCTACCAAATCTGTACTAAGAACCCTAAAAAAAGGTTTAATTTGTTGTTTTTCTTCACTCATAACGATTTGAACTAGTGGGTTATTTATAAACCTTTTTATCTAAAGAATTTAGTATCTAACAAAGAGGTAATGTTTCTCTTCACCTTCTAATTCTAATAATATTCTTTTTACAATTGCTTTCTCAGGATCTGGAAGAAGTTTTACTCTGTTCTTAATATCTTCAAAATCATCAAATTCTTTTTCCTTTCTAGCTTCTAATATAGCCATCATATGTTTTTTACCTATACCAGGAAGTAATTGAAGCTGATGTATTCTCATATTAATAGAACCTGCTTTATTAAAAAATTCAACAAATCTCTTCTGGTCTGTTTTAACTAATTCCCCTATTATAAAATTCAATTCAGATTTAGCAGTCTCAGTTAATTTATGAGGATTTATTTTACCAACTATATGGTGTATTTTATCCCTTTTACCCTCACCTATATAGACATCCTCATGAGGTTGAAGAAATGCTTCTTTCTTAGGAACTAACTCCAAAAGAACCAAAGTCTGTTTTCCTAGAGCTTGAGCTATAGAAGTCTTCATATGCATAGGTCTTCTGTCCATTGGATAACCATGGGGCAAAAAATCTAATATTATTGCATTTTCTTCTTTGGCCATTTTTAAGTTCCTTTAACATTTTAATTGCTAATCATATCAACTATTTTTTTAAGTTCTTCTTGTTTCAATGATAACGCCTCACCCGAAAATAATACTTTTAAAGTTTCAACATCACTTGGCATAGTATCTAAAATTTTAACTATATGTCTGTCTCTTAATCTTAAACCAAGCCCATCCAATTTTTGATAAAGATCTTTAATCTTTTCAAGATCCAAACTAACAAAATCACTTAAATAAGCATCAACCTTAGTAGCCCTAAAGTTCAATTCCTTATTATCCTTCTTTATACTATCAAACTTACTCTTCAACTCTACCATTGTTAATGGCTTTTGTTCAATTACATCTATTTCTACCATTTATATCCTCTTCAAATGAACTGGATGTACAACAATCATTTTTGATTTATTGAGATCCTTAATCATAACTTCATAGCAATTTCCCCTTTTACCTAAAACAACACCTGCTTTACCATGGAATCTTGAATGATACAAACTCTTATGAATACTTGGTTCAGCAACTAAACTGACTTTATCACCTTCATTAAGTACTTGAAAATATTTTGAAAGTTTAACCTTGCCTTTATCTCTAACGTTCTTAGACATTTTATGTCTAGACTTCCTCCTAGTACCTCCAATTCTCATTACCATAAGTTTATAGAACCAAATATGTATATAAATTTATCGCAAGAGAACCTTATAGAAAATTTATCTACGTTTATAATATAACAAACCAGCAATAACTAAAATTAAGAGAATAATTATAATCCCAACAATCATAAAAATTCCAATACTTCCAGAATTGAATGTTGTTTCTTCATTAGGAGAATCTACATTTTTTGCTTCTTTGTTTTTGCAGTAATTATCAATAAATCTCTTGCAGAATCTAATTCTGTGTGTGTTTGCAGCCTAACTCTTTGATCATTATCATGGATTTTTAAAATATAAATATCCCAATCATCTAATTCATCTGAGGTTATACCCAACTCTTGTAGGGGAACTTCAAATCTTAAGTCTATAGGAAACTCTAAAGTCTCATTTGTGAAATTTCCTCTAAATATTACCTCAAAAAAAGGCCTTCTCCCATTAGGAACTCCTGAACTTCCAGTATTCATAGTAACAACAACACTACCACTAGAATCTGTATTTGTATTGAATGTTAAAGTGGAGGTCACACCATTTGAAAATGTATTTGTAACTGTATTTGTTTGGCCTACTTGAGAATTAACATTAGTTGTTTGAGTTTCTCCAGGCTCACCAGCTTCTTGTTGCTGATTCTGATTGTTATTGCTTCTATCTGGCGCACCAGTATTTCCTGGAGAACCTCCCCCACTAGTTCCGCTAGTACTTCCTGAACTACCAGAAGAAGGAGCTGCATCAAAAGTAACAGCAGCCCAAGGACTAAAGCTAGTTAAATCTCCTATTAATCTTACAAATTGTGCAGTTGTATTAATCTCAAAAGTATTACTTAAACTACTCCAACCATTACTATATCTAGCAACAGTTAAATTACTCTCATTAAATGTAGAATTTAAATCTGAACTATTATAATATATAGTTAAATTATTAACACTACCATTAATACTTAAGTTATTCATAACTAATAAATTAGAAGCTATGTCACATATCTCACTAGTGTTACTACAAGTAGTTGCTGAAACTCCTTGGTTAGTTAAATCATTAGTTGCAAAGAAACTAAGATTAGTAGCATTATTAAATGTAAAATTCAAATAATCAGTTTCTATAATATCATAATTTAATGTATTAACTATCCCTCCATTAGTTATGTTTAATACTGAAGAAGTACTTGGAAGATTAGTTACATAAACTCTATCTAAAAAAGTAACATTTGCACCATCAAAATAATATTGTATTGCTCCATTACCAGAAGCATTACTATTTGTAAAATTATTCTGACTAGATATTATCTGATAACCATATTGAGTATTATTATTAGCAACATTAGAAGTTATATCTAAAGTTGTAGTAGTATTATCTATATATAATCCTGCAGCTAAATTAAAATTAAAAGTATTATTTGTAACATTCATATTCAAAGAATCTTCCAAATAAAGACCATAAACATTCCCATTTAATGAAGGATTATTATATATAGAATTGTTGTTTGAAGAATAGATTTCTATTCCTTGTCCATTAGTACCATTAAAAATAGTATTAGAATATATGTTATTATTATTTGAAGAAGTACTCATGCTTATTCCTGAAGCAGAATTATTAAATAATGTATTAGAAGATAAATCATTATTATAACTAGATGCAAAAGTTATACCTATACCTGTGCTGTGGTTTATAGTATTAGATTGATAAAAACTATTATTAGTATTTATTGAATAAACTCCTTGAGAATTATAAGTTAAAGTATTTGAATTAAATGTTAAATTATCTGAATCACTAATATTAAGACCATTATCTAAATTCAAATTAAGAGTATTAGAATTCAAAGTAACATTAAAATTATCTGTGATATAAATTCCATCTTGAGTATTTGAATTTGCAGTATTTGAAGTAACAACTGTATTATTAGTTGAGTTAAGATATATTCCTGTATTTGTATTTGAATTTAGAGTATTACTAATAAAAGTAGTATTATCAGAATCATAAACATAAACACCATAAACACCAGAAGTAATAATATTATTTTCAAGATATTTATTATCTGAATTATTAATCAAAATGCCATAAGTATTATTTGTAATATTTAAGTTAGTAGAAACATTTATCCAAGCATTTCCAAGATCACTAAAATAAATTCCAGCTGCAGTATTAAGGGTATGATTCGTAAAATTATTACTATAAATAGATAAATTTTGGGCGCTACGCTCAACATATAGGCCAATATTATCATTTCCACTAAACACATTGCCATAAATAGATCCATTTCCATCAACCCAAAGACCATTATACAAATTATTTATTAGGCTATTATTTACAAAAGTAAAGTTATTACAATCATTATCTATAAAAATTGCATCAGGAGTTTCTAAAGCGCCATTTCCTTCAAAAGTATTATTAATTAACAAAGCATTATTAGAATCATCTAACAAAACATAAACAGAATTAAAACTAATGTTATTATTTTCAACAGTAGCATTATCACTCAAACCAACATGAAGGGGATAACCCACACTAGTTCCTGTTAGGGTGTTATTATAAATAATTAAATTATGTGTAAAAAAGTGAAAGTAAAGACCATCCCTATTACCTGTAAAAACATTTCCAGTAAAATTAGTAAAGTTCGCATCTCTTGAATAAGTTCCATAAGTATTATTTTCAACCACCAGATTATCATAAATATAATTTACAGCATTAACATCTCTAATATAAAAACCAGCTGCAGCTCCAGCAGTATGATTATAAACTGAATTAGAAAATGCACTATTATTTGTACTGTTAGTAATATTAATACCAATATTCGAATTAAGATATACTGTATTTGAAGAAATAACATTATCAGAAGATAATGCAACCAAACCAATTCCATCCCTAGTATTATTATTTAACGTATTAGAATTTATTGTTGTATTATGAGAATTAGTTAAAAATATTCCCGTATTTCCATTAAAGGCAATAGTATTTCCAGTTAAGTTAGTTGCATTTGCATTAGTTAAATATACTCCATAAGTATTATTTCCTATGTTTAGATTATTAGTTATATTAAATTGGTTCTGATCAGAGATAGAAGATAAATAAATACCAGCAGCTAAACCTCTAGTATGGTATGTTATATTATTACCATCAATAACATTACCTGAACCTCCTCCACTACTATAAATCCCAGCCTTACTACTATTAATAATTACATTAGAAACAATAGTATTATTTATGTCATTATTAATTATCCTAAACCCTGCTTGGCCGCTTTTATTCATAGTATTATTTTCGAACCTACTATCAACACTAACATCAAGATAAAAATTAGCACTATTAGGATTCCCAACAGTAGAATAACTCAAATCACTATCAAAAATATTGTTAGTGAAATTATTATTATTACAAGAACCACCAGAGGAACCAACCCAAAAACCATGAACAGAAGAATTAACTAGATTATTATTATCAAACAAACTATTATTCACATTATTAAGATCAATAGATGCCCAAACCGCAGTATTCATAATAGTATTATTAAAAAAAGTAAGATTAAGTACATTTGACACAGTCGCCCCCCCAAAATCAGGTGAATCAACAGTGTTTGAAGTAACGTTTATATTAATATTAACATTACTAATCCTGAAACCATCACCTGTAACATTATAAATAGTATTATTATAAGCAACAAGGTTTGTAGCTCCACTATCCAATGAGATACCCCAATAAAAACCATTAAAATTACAATTTCTTATAGTTATATTGTTCCTTAGTGAAGCTTGAAAACCAATTTCAGCAAAACCCCCATCACCAAAAGCAGTGAACCCTTGACAGTCTAAAAGAATGTTATTTCCTGTAAAGCTATTAACATCAAAACAGCCTGCAGTAGTAGACACATTTTGTGTTAAAAAATAAGAATCATCCCCAGCTAGAGTTTGGCAAGAATTAATATCTGTGGCATAAACAAAAGGAATCAAAATTATAATTACTAAGAATAATAAAACCACACCCTTTTTCATATACAAGAATAACAAAAACAACTATAAAAATCTTTCTTAAATTTTTAAATATTGTTTAACTTCAGTTTTTAAGTTGTCAATTAAATTTTTAACAAGTTTATCAACATAATTTTGTTTCTCATCAGCAACATATTTTCCATACAAAGCCATACTTAATTTCTTAAATGGAGATTTACTCCACTTATCATCATAGTCTCTTTCAACTTCAACCTTAACAGATAAATTCAAATTACCTTCCATAACCTTAGCACCATCAACATAAGTTTCCTTGCATTTACTTAATTTAAACTTAAGTTTAATAATCGCTTTATTATAATCATCTAATTTTTTATCAGCAGCCCATTTTACTGTTAGACTCTTTAAACCACCAGAAGATTCATCTTTATACTCCTTTTCATCTATATCATAATCATATCTTTCTAAAAAATTCCTAACTAAAGAAAAGAATTCTTTAAAATCAAAAACTCCTTTATAAGAAATCTCATCTTCTTTAATTAATCTAGAGATATAATTGGCCATGAACTTTAAGACTAAAATCAATTAATAATGCTTTCGGTTAAAACCTATAAAGGTTAAAGAAATTTTTAATTTCATCCATAATATTCATGCTATCATTATACAAATCAATTTTAAACTCTTCAGCTCTATCTTTCAATCCTAATTCTCTATAAATTCTAAAAATAAAACTATTTTCATCCCAGCTATTATTAGCATTTTCAGTAAACTTAGAATTAAATTCAACTTCTATTCCACAATTATGTAACTTAAGTTTCCTTCCATCTTTTTCAACTTCAACTTCATTTAAACTATTAATAAAAAATGTAACATTTAAATCTAATTTAAAATAACCATTCTCCCCTTCTTTACTAGCTTCCCAAAGTATCTCCAAAGTCTTGCCATTAGGTTTAATTCTTTCAGAATATTTTTTTTCACCATTCTCACAAGGATCACTATATCCTTGATCCATAAACCATTCTCTAATTTTAGAATATAATATCTCAAGATCAAAAGTACCTTTATATTTTACTTTAGCACCACTAATTATAGACTCCTCTTTTGGCATAGTGTTAAATTCAAAAAACTAATTAATAATCTTTTCTATTAATACAAATCAAGTTTCTTCTTAAAATATGAATAAACCTCTCCACCCTCTTTGGACAGAGGAATGATATATTTCTTCTTCAAAGTTCCACCAGCAACTTTTGAATATAATTTAAAGAAGAAAATAGACATTTTATCTTGACCATAATTATTTTTATAATCTGTAGTTAAAGTTGCTTTTATTTTTACACTGCAATCTCCAATATAGGTTGTCTTCAATTTCGTTAATTTTCTAAAAGCAGTTTCAACTTCAATTGTAAAATTAGCAAGAGGATCGATATCTTTACTCATAATAAATTTAAACCCCATTTTATGTCCATATTGCTCTGGTTTATCCTCATATTCCTTTTCAACAAAACCATAACCTAATTAAGCAGCCAGTTCCTTAATGCCTTTATAGATTTCTTCTATATTAAACTCCACACCAGAAACAGAAATATTTCTTTTATACACATCTTTTCCTTTAGGTTTTGGCATAATAATAATCCATTAAAAAATATATTAATAACTCTTTCTATTAAAACAACAAACATATAAATGTTTAGGATTGACTTCAAAAAATGAACTTAAGAGAATTAAATTTAAAATTAACAAGAGAGTCTTTGGTAAAGGAAACTTCAAGAGATGTATTAATAATCCAAACAATTCATACAATAGATGAATTAATAAAGATAATAAATAGATTAATAGCAAATCTAAGAGAGAGATATGGTTATTATGCACCAAGAGCAGCAAAAGAAGAAAATGCTGAAAAATTATTAAATATAATAAATAGAAAAATTAAAGAAGATATAGGTCTTAATTTAGATGAAGTAGATTTAGCCTCTATAATAGAACTATCAGAAGAGATAAAGAGATTAATAAATTTAAAGGAATCACAAGAAAAGTATTTAGAAAAAATAACAGAAGAAATATGTCCAAGACTAAAGAAAACAGCAACATCATTAATAGCTGCTAGGTTAGTTGATAAGGCAGGTTCACTTAAAAATTTAGCTAAATTACCTTCATCAACAATACAAGTTTTGGGTGCAGAAAAAGCATTATTTAGGCACCTTAAAACAAAATCAAAAGCCCCAAAATTTGGTATAATATTCGCACACCAAAATATAAGTAACTCACCTCAAACAGAAAAGGGGAAGGCAGCAAGAAGACTAGCAGCAGAAATTTCAAAATCTACAAGAATAGATTATTTCAGCAAAGATAAGGAGGAGGTGTAGACTACTAATGAGGGATGACAAAACCGAAAGGTTTTTAATAGTAGGGGGAGATAGAAATGAAAGTAGGGGGGTAGTTACAGATATGAGTAGAAGAAGACATAGAAGAGATAATAAGAGTTATAATCCAAGAAGTGTAAGATCCACATTAAATAATCAAGATTTCTTATCAAAACTATTACTAAAAGACCCTACTGAGTATACTGAAGATCTTAGAAGAAGATATGCGATATCATCAATAAAAGCAGAAGAACTAACTCCAGAAAGAATAGAAGAGATAAGAGGAAATACAACTTTTATTTATGTAATAGGCAACAAGTTAGCAGGAAAATCCAAATTAAGAGATAGAATCTACGCAGGTCTTTCAGAAGAAGACTATTCAGTTCTACCCTTAAGAGCTTCAAAAGATGCAAGCGAATCAGATACTGCAATAAGAAGACAAACACTAAAAAGACAAGAAAAAGGAGAAGTAGCTTGGGTACAAGCTGTTGAAGCTTTAAGAAATGAAGGTTTATCAGCATTAGAAAAAAAAGCATTACCTTTCTTAATGGGAACATCTAAAAGAAAAGCAGTTTTATTTGATAGACATCCCTTAATAGATACTTTAGTAAAACAGTATTTAGAAGGAGCAAACCTAGAATCAGTAGCCCAATATTTAAGAGGAAGAGACACAAAAACAGAAACAGAATTAAGTTGTTATATAAAACCAGACATTGTAATATTATTAACTTGTAATCCAAGAGAGATAATGTATAGAGAAATAATGAGAAGTAGTCATAGTAGAGAGGGAATATCTGATGATTTCGGATCAGATTTCTTAGAAAAAACTGAAAGAGAAAAAAGAGCTTATCTAGAATTATCTGGAATAAATCCAAATACGGGAAAAATGGAACCAGATAGTAGAATATATCCTTGTAGAATCTTCCGTTATGAAGACACAAGTAATTCTAGTATAGATTACAAAAACGAAGCAGAAGCAAGAAGAAAATTAGAAGAAGATGGCATTGAAAGAACATCAAGGATATTTAATGAAGTAATACTTCCAAATATGAATAAGGGTGGACAAAAAAACGGAAGAACTAAACCTTTAGGATACACTGCATAAATTTATTAATCTATAAAAATCAAAATCCTTATGAAATTAGAAAAAACAAAATATGAAGGAATTTATTTCTTGCAAAATAATAGAAGAGGACTAATAGTAACAAAAAATTTAACACCTGGAAAATCCTTTTTTAATGAAAAAGTAATAGAAATAAATAATGAAGAGTATAGAAATCTAGATCCAACAAGATCTAAATTAGCTGCAGCAATAGTAAAGAAAATATCTTTAGTACCAATAAAACAACAAGACAAAATATTATACTTAGGAGCCTCTCATGGTTATACTCCTTCTTTTCTTTCAGATGTGATAGGAGAAAAAGGAATTTTATTTTGTTTAGATTTCGCTCCTAGAGTTGTAAGAGATTTATTGTTTGTATGCGAAGAAAGAAAAAACATGATTCCATTATTAGCAGATGCAAATAAACCAGAGACATATAAAGATAGAATAACAGAAGTAGACCTAATATACCAAGATCTAGCACAAAAAAATCAAGTAGAAATTCTAATAAAAAATTTACAATTCTTAAAGAAAAAAGGATATGCGATAATAGCAATAAAAGCAAGAAGCATAGATGTAACTAAATCCCCAAGGATAATATATAAAGAAACTGAAAATAAATTAAATCAATATTTAAAAATAATCGACAAAAAAGAACTAGATCCTTTGCAAAAAGATCATTGTATCTTCATATGTCAAAAAAGATAATTTTATATTAATACAAAACCTATATATTATATGGTTGAAATAATAAAAACTACAAAACAAAAAAAATGTGATCTATGTGATGAGTCCGCAATATTAAAGATTAAAAAAGAAGAGGAAGAACCTTACATGTATTTATGTAAAGCATGTCATAACGAAATGTTAAGAGCAGATACAGAAGAGTAATTACTTCTCAACCTTTAATCTCAATAATGCTTTAGCTAAATTTCCTGAGTAATCGTTTATTACTCTTATCCTCTCTTTATAGACTATATGTTTAGGATCTAAACCTTCTAAACAACTTTCAATTTTTTCATAAACTTGCTTTTTCTTAGCAATAACAGAAACAGCTAATTCATAATCCTTAACAAAATTAGATTTCATAGCATCTTGGTACTGAGTCATAACAGCATCAAATGCCATAACTAATTGATTTGGGACATTAAAATCAGTAAATCTTGGAATCCTTTTAACTTGGTCAGCTACCTTCTCAACAAACAAAGCCAACTCCCAATAATAGAACAAGTCATGTAAATCCAACTTTAGTATAGACCTATGACTTGGGTTAAATCCTCCTTTAAGAGTTTTAAAAACAAGATGACAAAGTTTGTTTATATTCTCTTCCTTATTATCCAAAGATAAGGAAACATCTTGCTCTTTACCACTCAAATAGTTTTTAACATCTTCAGACATAGAAACTAGAATCCTATCCATTCTCCTAATAGTATCATGAACAGAAACATCATATAAATTAACAGAAGAATTAAGAACAACCCTATTATTAGAAGTCTGATCAATTATATCCAAATACATAAAATTTTTAGTAATCTCTCTAATATCTTTCAAAATTTTATAGATATCCTTTCCATTAAGATTAATAACATTATAATTATTTATATAAGCGTAAAGTATCTGAGAATTTAATCTCTTAAGATTTCCATCAAAATTAATATTTATCTCAGATTGAGAATTATCTTGTTTATGCTCAATAGAACTTATTTTTAATACATTTTCATCAACAATAACATTAACTACATCTCCTTTCTTTAAACCATTCTTTTCAACCCAATCTTTAGGTAAACTAACTACATAAGAAGTATCCCCAAATGCAATTATTTTTCTGTATCCCAAAGTTACTACCTATATATAACATATATTATATATCTAAAATAGGGGGTAGACTTATATATAAAACTAACTGCTTTTAGTTTAAGTAAAAAACAAGGATGGGTAGATAAAAATGATGGTATTTGCTTTGTTGGGTGTAAACCAAGACAAGATGGAAGACGTAATCTTCAAGATAAGGAATCTTGGAGACAAATATATCAATAAAGTCCATTTAGTATATGGAGAATATGATGTAATTGCTGAAATAAAGGCTCATAATCCAGAAACATCTGTAAATATTCTAAGAACAATAAAAGAAACAGAAGGAGTAAATTCCCTAAAAACTTATGTTGTCTCAGACCAACTAACAGATGAGGCTAAATTAACATTACCTCCGGAACCATGTTAATCCTCAACCTCATCTGTTAGCTATAATCTCTAGAATATCTAAGTTATTTAATTCATAATCTTTGCCAACAGTTAATTTACGTCTTACATTAATGGCTCTAATAAAATTCTTACCAAAATCTGTATGTAATTTATAAGCAAAATCTAGTGCAGTACTACCTTTCTTCATTAAAAAACAATCAGGTAATACCCTACCTTGACTATCCTCTAATTTATTAACACCTCCAGGAAAAATAGCTAAGTATTTAAGTAATTCAAAAACAGCCACATTTAAAACATCCTGCACACCAGCAGTTCCAAATTTATTTAAAACATTTTCTTTAATAGTATTTAAAGCATTTAATTGGAGATCATTCAATCCTTTGTTAATAATAAAATTGTTATCTCCAGGGATATAACTAATTAATCCTCTTTTACTAGCTTCTCTTAAAGCTAACTCAGAATCAGCACTGCATGGAACTATTGTATAATCTGGAAACTCCCTTTTAATATTCTCAAGATTGGCCTCAGCACCTTTAACATCAATTTTATTAGCAGCTATAATAATTGGTTTTGTTTTCTTTCTTACTTCTTTTGCAAAGTGGAATAATACAATTTCATCCCAACTCTTAACATTCTTATCAAAATTTTTCAGAATCAATTCCGCATCATCTTCTGTTAAACGCAAACTACTCAATTGTTTAGCCATTGCCTTATGCAATTCCAAATCAGCACTAGAATTTTGCTTAATAAATTTGTCCCATCCCTTCTTTACCATTTGTAAAATCCACATATCTAACTCCTTCTCTAAAAACTTAAGATCATTACAAGGATCATAACTTAAAGGTTTTACAGCTTCTCCTTTTTCATTAGTACTCCCACTAATATCCACAACATGGATTAAAACATCAGCTTGACTTAAATCATTCAAAAATTGATTTCCTAATCCTTTTCCCTCATGCGCTCCTGGAACCAATCCTGCAACATCTAATAATTCTACAGCAACAAACCTATAATCACCTAAAACAAAACCATTTCTAGGATTTGAGGTTTTACCAAAGTCTTTGGCAGGATCTTTAATCTTAACATATCCTACTGCTCTATTAGGTTTTATGGTTGTAAATGGATAACTAGCAATTTCTACCTCAGCCAAAGTAGAAGCTTTAAAAAAAGTACTTTTACCAACACTCGGCTTTCCAACTATTCCAATTAACATGAAAATCAACAATAGCTAAAATTTATATATCTTTTCAAGAGGAAATTACACCCTAAAGAAAAATCCAGATATTCCAAATAACCCTAATATCTTAATATACCAAGGAACATTAGTTATGTTTATTGGATAATCTTCTAAAAAAACATATTCTTTACCATTAATATCTTTATAACTTATCTTAACTTCAAAAGAATCATTATCCTTTCTATATAAATTAAGTCCTTGTGCTGGAATAGTTATTCTACTAATTGTATTTGAACTAGGTTGCTGCAAAACTTTTTGCCCATTTATCTCTAAAACTAGATCATTCACAGGAACTTTACTAGTAATAATCATATCCAAATTAAAGTTCTCATCATAATTAACAGATTCAGGATAATTTACACTCTCAATCATAAGACCTGGATCATTTAAGATCATAAATTTAAGAATCTCCTGAACGTTAATATCTTTACTTCTAGCAGTAGCTTTTAAAATATGTTCTCCTACATCTAGATTAATAGAAAAGTTTAGGTTTTTTTCTTCAGTAATAGATAAATCAACATCTTGACAATTCTTTCCAATACAAACACTCAAATCGTTTAGAGGAGTATTCCCTAAATTCTTTAAAGAACAATCAATATTTTTTTCATTATAAATAAGCATGAACTCAGGAACATCACATTCAAATCTTAATTTTTTAGAAACAATTGAAGTCTCTTCAACTAAAG
Organism: Candidatus Woesearchaeota archaeon; assembly: GCA_018302545.1. GTDB lineage: Archaea > Nanobdellota > Nanobdellia > SCGC-AAA011-G17 > GW2011-AR18 > JAGVZM01. The sequence goes on from JAGVZM010000001.1 coordinate 135,567, forward strand.
AATTTTCCTCTATTAAATTTTTAGCTTCATCTAAACTCACTAAACCTAAGTTATTGGCATAAGTAAGATTAACAAACTCTTTCTTATGAAACTGATCTTCAATCTCAATTAGGGAGGTATAAATATAATTATCCTCTAAATTTTGAGGTATTTTAGTTATCCAAAAAATTTTTTTTATTTGCCCAGGCTTTAACAAAACATTAATATGATTATCATCAAGAAGTTCAGTAGATTTTATGATAGTATATTTATTAGGAAAATAAAAGGCATTCTTATTTTTTATCTCAACTTCAATAGGAACATAACTACCAGGAGCAACATTATTGACTAAAGTCTTAACTTTAAAATCAATAGGAAAATCTATTTTATTACCTTTGTTTTTTACCTTTGTTTTTAAGTCTATAGTCTTACCCTCTAAAGAAACATCTACAGATTTCCAACTATACCTTATTGTAGGGTCTCCAGAATCAGGATTATGTTTTAATTTTATATGGGAAGGATCAACCCAACCCATCTGCCCATATGTAACATCAAAAGGTATCCAACCTTCACCAGGAAGATAAACCTCAGCCCAACCATGAGGCCCCCAATCGTAATTAGTATTTGTATAAGCAACCCCATAAACAAATCTAGCAGGAATTCCTAAAGACCTAGTCATAGAAATAAATAAATTAGTCAATTCATCACAAACACCTTGTCTACTTTGCAAAACCCAACTAGACTTCTGAACTACATCAGCAGTTAAAGTAGAAAGATCATATTTGATGTTATCATTAACCCAATTGCCTAATTTAAAAACAGCAACATAAGCATCATCTTCACCACTTACAATCTCTTGAGCTTGTTTCCTAATCTCAGGAGTTATATCTATAAATTCAGTGGCTCTAGTATATTGGTTATCTATATCTGAAATAGGAAAAGTAATTTTGTCATCAACAATAACTAATGCATTTTCTATTGAAACTTCTGAATTAATTCCAAAGTTTAGATCCTTTCTATCAGGATTAAACCAAGAAAAAGTTATTTCATCTAAAGATTTTCGCACATCCGCGTTAGGGTCAGAGTATGTATTAACAAAAGCAACTTTCTGCATAATGTCTTCCCTAGGAAAAAATGTTAATATAGAAGATACATCTTTAACCTTTGAATTTGAATCTTTAAAAACCAAGCCAATATCTGCATCTAAATTAAATTCTAATTCTAACCTATCATAGTCATTATAGTCATTAATCTTCTCACTTTGTGCAATTGAAAAAGGGATTAACAACAAAAAAATTAAGATAATTGCAACTAATCTCATTTCATCAACTCCTTAATTCTAGATATAAAGATATTAAAATCCTTTTTGTTTATTGAACAACCTCCAGCATGCTCATGCCCTCCTCCAAAACCATCTAAATTAATTAGAGCTTCTTTTATAGCACCACCTATATTTTTTTTGGAATTTCTCAAACTCATAACATATTTATTATCTTTCTCTCTAGCAACAATAACAGTTCTATTTGGATACATGTAGTTTAATTTATTAGAAACTTCTCTAGTAAAACTAGTATTCATAGAAGGATAAGTAAACACAATCATATCTCCATCATCAACTTCTTTTCTAGCTTTTTCAAATAGCTTCAAATATTCTTTGTTAAATTTTTGATATTTTTTAAACACTTGTTCACCTTCAGGAGTCAATTGATTCAAGACATCATAAGGAGAGGATAAACTTTCTAATTGCTTTAGTGATTGAGCAATATTCTTACCTTTAACATTGAACGAAATAATATTAAGCAATTCTCCAAATTTAGTCTCATAAGTCAAATAACCTGGATCCTCATTACTGTTTATATCTAAAAGATCAGGATACATTTTTTTAAATTCTTTAATGAAATCTGGAGTATAATAATCAAATATACAACCAATTGTCGCTAACCATAAGCTATCTTGAGTTATTTGATAAGCCATATAAGAAGTAGGAACATTACGTTTATGTTTTTGAGGATTAAAATAATTAACCCTCTTGAGTTTCAACAAAGGATGATGATCAATTATTAAAACTTCACAATGAATAGAATCTATAAATTTTTGTGTAATAACTGCCTTATCTAAGATAACAACCAAATCAGGTCTTTCTTCATCTATTAATTTAAGATAAACAGGATCTATGCCCTCAGCACCCGCACTATTAGCAGCAATTCCTTGACCTTTCTCAAAATGTTTTTTTAGAATTAGATAAGAACAAATTCCATCAACATCATTATCAAACAAATAGATTGGATTATATGAATTAGAAAGCAATTTCCTTATTTTTACAATTTCCAATTTAGTTAACATAGTAAAATTTAAATCCTAATGTATATAAAATTTCTGTATGGACACTAAAGACATAATATTTATAATGATTGTAATAATAGCCATAATACTCTTCTTAAGACTAGATAAAAGATTATCATTAGTAAATAGAATATTAATAGCAACATCTGGGGCATTGATCTTATTTTTATTATTCTTATTTGTATCCGCAATATTAGGGATAATATTATTGTTGATCGGAATATTATTAATAATTTCATTACTAAACAAAAATAGAATTAATTTAAAAAAGAGATAAGACCGAAATTTATTTAAATCTAATAAAAATAATTATTGTATGGCTTTTTTCAATATAATTATGGTCCTCTTGATAGTTTTAATTTTAATTAGTGGAATAGTTATGATTGTTTTGGAAGAACTAAACAATAGAAAAATTATAAAACTATAAATATTTACTTAGCTAAATTCTTATTTGCACCCAAACTAGGTCTAACTTTCTCTCTACCCTTTCCTTTTCCTCTCATACCTCTAGATTTTTTACCAGCAGAAGTTAAGCCTCTAAAAACTCTTCCTTTATGTTTTCCAGAACTGATCCAAGAGATATTTTTATCTGACTTTATTTGTGAATGTTGAGGATCAACAAGTATAACCTCAAACCAATAATTTAACCCATCTTTTCCAACCTTATAAGAATTTAAAACCTCCAAGTTAGGATATTTTTTAACTGCTCTTTGCTCAGCTAGAACTTGATAACTCTTTTTAAGAACTAATCTTTGCCTCATATGCCTAGATCTTCTACCATGTCTAATTGAAGGTCTTCTTTTTTGACCTCTAGGTAATCTAACTCTAATTAAAACAAAGCCTTGTTTTGCTTTATAACCCAATCTTCTAGCAGATAACAAATTAGTAGGATGCTCTATTTTAAGAGGAGTAGGTTCTTTTCTCCATTGAATTAACCTATTCTTAACAAAATTATTATATTCCTTGCTATCTCCCCTTTGTAAACTTTGTAAATATTTGAATACTCCCATAATTTAAATCTGCCAAACAGATGTATATTTAAAGCTTATGGATGCAACACAAAAATATTTATAAATGGTAATATCCCTCCAAAATATTATGAACATAAATGCAATATTAAAAATTGTTATAGGTCTTATTTTGATATTAGTTGCAGTTTATTCTATTATTGTTTGGTGGTTAGCAGACTTCTTAGTATTATTAAAAGGAGGCATACCTGTACTTGTATTCTTGATAGGAATAGTTTTCTTATTATTAGGATTTGAAGATTAATAATGGCTTTTATATCTTTAATAGAGATAATTCATATAGCGATTGTAATTCTAGGAGTAGGTTATATCTTTACAGGATTATTACCTCTAAGAATAACAAAAAATGTTCTAGACTCTTACACTAAAAAATTTAACTGGAAAGAATTCTGGTTTGCTTGTTTAGTTGCTTCCCCAGGAATAATATTACATGAAATGGCGCATAAATTCGTAGCTCTAGGATTAGGATTACAAGCACTCTTTCAAGTATCATATTTTGGATTAGCATTAGGAATAATCTTAAAAATATTAAACACAGGATTCATAATTTTAGCTCCTGGTTATGTATTAATATCAGGAGCTACAACCTTAGAGAGTATTTTAACTGCTGCTGCAGGACCACTAACTAACCTTATTTTATGGGTAGCAGGTTTCCTGATAATAAAACACTCAAAAAAATTAAGTAGAAAACAAGCAATATTTTGGAGCCTTACAGCTGAAATAAATAAGTGGTTATTCATTTTTAACATCCTACCCATACCTCCATTAGACGGATCAAAGATTTGGATACCCTTATTTCAAATGATATTCTAGAATTAAGCCTTTAATTCCTCTATAGATTTCTTAAGTTTTATAATATTTTTTTCTTGGTCTTCCAACTCTAATAAAGAACCACACTCAGGACACATAAAATTAGTTTCCATAGCATTCTCTATATTCATTCTTATACATTTATTTACACACTTATAGAATTCATGTAACTCTTCTCTTTCTAATTTTTTTTCTAGCTTTTTTATCTTTTCATCTTTCAGTTTTACAATTAAATCCTCTATATATCTCTGATTCAAAGTAAAGTAATATATGTACCACCCTTTTTTCCTATCTTTCTTCCTAGTAGATGAAAGAAGGTTATATTGATCAAATTTGTATATAAGATTTCTCAAGGAATTCAAGGAGATCTTCAATTTATCAGCAATAATTAACTCATCAACGTTTTCTTTACCTTTAAGGACTTTATAGAGTTTATAAGCTAATTCTCCACCTATTTCAAACAAAGCATCCTGAATGCTACTTTCCTTAATGTTTTTCTTCTTTGTATCCATTTTTTAAAGTAATTCCATTTTGGGTAATAAGATTTATAAATCTTGCTTTGTGTCTTCCCTTTTTAAAAGTTACTACAGAAAGATAATAAAAAAAGTTTTTAACAGATAATTTTCCTAATAATATTTATAAAATAGAGGTGAATTCAATGGGTTTATTTAGTTCAAATAAAAAAAAGGAAGAAGTTAGATCTATTTCTCAACAGCAAATGCCAAAATTGCCTGAATTTCCAAGTCTAGATGAGGATTCAGGATTTCCAAGATACGAAAGCACAGTAGCAGATATAAAAAAAGAAGTTGGCAACAGTCTAGGTGAAGATACCTCAGACATTCCAATTAGAAACCAAAGAGGTTTTGGTAGTAAAACAATGATGGGAGCAAACATGAATCTACCTAAAGATTTTATTCCTCCAAAACAAGAGATGCAAATGGCTCCTTCAAACTCAATAAGGAGAGTATCTATTGAAGAAGACAAACCATTATTCATAAGAATTGATAGATATAAAAATGCGATGCATACTTTAGATACTTTAAAAGACAAACTAGAAGATGCAGAACATATTCTTAGAGATTTAGATAATGTAAGATCTGAAGAAGAAGAAAAAATAAAGTCATGGAAAAGAGACTTACAGAGCATAAAAGAAAAATTATCATCAATAGATAAGAATCTTTTTGAGGTTTAGATTGACAAAGAAAAAACACCATATAGTTAAGAAAAATATTAGTCCTCATCATGAACATGAAGACAAAGAACCAATTCATGTAAGATTAGAATATTCTAATAGTCTTAGAAAAAGTATACTCAGATGCACAATAGACTCAACTCACATGTTAAAATCATTAGAAGAGATTAGAGGAATAAAAGAGAGGAAAGAAAAATTATTGGAAAGATTTCATACAACTTATAGTAATATCAAAAGCCTAGTAAAGGAGTTGAATAAAGACCTTCCAAGTCTTCCTCCAGAGCCAAAAAAAGAAGAACCAATACTAGTTAAAGAAGAGATTCATAAAGAACAGAAAATAGAACCAATCAAATCCAAAATAGAAGAACCACAAGACGAAATAAGTATGTTAAAGAAAGAACTAGCAGAGATAGAAAGTAAATTAAAAGAAATTTAAAAACTAAATTTATCTTTAAGTTTTATATTCTCCGCATTTTTTAATTCCACAATATATTTACATTTAACATGTGGAATAAGAGCGATAAATGGTTTAATATTTCTCCTAATTTTTACAACTTCTTTATCATTGTTAAGATAAATAATATCTATAGGGAAAAAAACAAAGAAAGTATGTAAAGCAACATATTTCTCTTTATTAAACCACAAAATCAAACCATTTTCTTTAGGAAATCTAAACATTAATCCAAGAACTTGCTTAAGAAAAGTATCAGCCTTAATGACATTAAACGTTTTCTTTTCGCATTTAATTATCATATAATTAGTTTTATGCAAAGCTTTAAAAATATTCCCCATTTGAAAGTTTCATGACCATTAAGAAAACAAAAGAAATAACAGAAACAATACAACCAGTAGTAAACATTGGTTTAGTAGGTCATGTAGATCATGGTAAAACAAGTTTATTAAAATGCCTAAGCGGAAAATGGGCAGATGTTCATAGTGAAGAACTAAAGAGGGGTATAACTATAAAGTTAGGCTATGCTGACGTTACTTTTTATAAAACAAAAAACAACACATACACCGTACAACAAACATCTAAAGATGAGAAAAAACTAAGAACAGTTAGTTTTGTAGATGCACCAGGCCATGAAACATTAATGGCAACGATGCTTAGTGGAAGTGCTATTATGGATGGAGCATTGCTATTAATTGCAGCAGATGAAGAATGTCCACAACCCCAAACAAAAGAACATCTAATGGCCTTAGAAATTCTAGGTATAAAAAATATCGTAATTGCACAGAATAAGATAGATGCTGTAAACAAAGAGGAAGTCTTAAAAAACTATAACCAAATAAAACAATTCATAAAAGGAACAATAGCAGAAGATGTACCAATAATCCCTATATCAGCAAAGCACGATATAAATATAAGTTCATTAATTGAAGCAATAGAAAATTACATAACAACTCCTGAAAGAGATTCAAATAAAGATCCAATAATGTTTGTCGCAAGAAGTTTTGATGTAAACAAACCAGGCATAAAAATTGAAAAGATGATTGGGGGGGTATTGGGAGGAAGTATTAAACAAGGAATACTAAAAATAGATGATGAAATAGAAATAAGACCAGGAAGACTAATTCAAGAAAAAGGAATTGAAAAATGGATCCCCTTAAAAACAAAAATAAAAGAATTGGTAACGTGTAATCAAAAAGTTAAGGAAGTTTCTCCTGGAGGATCAATAGCTTTACAAACAGATTTAGATCCATCAATAATAAAGTCAGATAAGTTAGGAGGAAGTGTTGTAGGTTTAGTAGGAAAGCTACCAGATACGTGGGGTGAACTTAAATTCAAACCTAATCTTCTAGCCCGAGTAATAGGAACAAAAGAAGAAATAAAAGTAGATGCAATAAAAAAGGGAGAGCCTCTAATGCTAAATGTAAATGCTATGACCACTGCAGGAGTAGTAGTCAATCTAGAAAAAAACAAAATTCATGTAAAATTAAAAAAACCAGTCTGTGCTGAGATTGGAAGTAAAATAGCTATATCTAGGAGACTAGGAAATAGGTGGCATTTAGTAGGTTGGGCTTTAATGCAAAAAAATTAGTTTCCGTAACGAGGACCTTCAACATTTAAACAACCAGAAGCAACAATAATAATTCTTCCATTCTGATTAGGTAAAGCACCTTTACAAATTTCTGTTAATGGTTGACTATCCTTAAATTGATCACAATGTTCTGGACTTGTTGCAGATACAGCAACTTTTATTTTACAATCAAAGGCAGTACAATCATCTGTTATAAAATCACAAAGAGATGCATTTGTAGACTTTACAGCCAATCCTTCTATGCAAGCATCATAGGTATTTGTATCTGCCTCGTAAACATCACAAGGTGTTCCAAAAGTATCTTTATGTGCATATGTTGAATATTCTACCCTTTCAGATTCACCACAACCAGCTGCAAATGCCAAGGTAGCCAATCCTCCCAGCAGAGAATATCTTAAGTTTTTCATAATCATATAAATAGATTTTAAATATTTAATCATTTGTATATGGTTGTATATATAGCTTCATCTCAGGATAATGAATTCCTTTTTTGTTAGAAATCTAAGGTTTGTTTCCATTTCTGATAATCTTCCCTGTTTGGTGGATACTATAAACCCCAGATTTATTGTCATAATCTAACAAATGGGTTATTAAGGATGAAGCGATTGCTGTTGGATCTGCAAGATCTTTGTCAAAAACTTTTTGTTTTTTATATGGATTAATTTCAAGAAGTTTCTTCCGAACATCTAGACTTGCAGGAGTGTGCATCTGGGGAACACAATAATTGTTTATTTTTAACCAAGGATTTATTCTTGCTTTTTGTTGAGTAAATAGTCTTAATGCATGTTTAGCAGCAATATAAGGCAAAAGTTCAGTGCATCCTGTTTTAAGAGACCATCTGCTTCCAATTGTTACGAATACTGGATGACTAACATCCCTAAGAACTTCTTTAAAGAAATCAAATGCTAAGTCCACGTAACCTAAATTTCTGATAATGTGTTGGTCATAAACTTCTGATGTTTGATTTTCTAAGTTGGTTGGTGAAACGTAACCTGCAACACATACGATCAGATCTAATGAAGAATGATCTCGCTTAATCCTAGAAAAAGCCTCAAGAGAAGTTCCGATATCTCCCAAATCACATTTATAATGGGAGACACTATCTATTTTTTGTCTGCTAAGTGTAATTGGATGATATCCTTTTTTTTCTAAAGAAGTTACTATGCCTAATCCTAAGCCCGATGTTCCGCCGAGAATTAATGCTTTCATTTTTCTGCGATTAAGGCTTTCATTGGCCAGTTCAGCTCGTATTGGTTCCCTACTTTTTTAACTCCTAAAATTTCTTTACAGCCTTTGATCACTTCTTCTATTTTGTCTTGTTCATTTCCAGGGATGAGAGTCATTGCGTGTAATTTATAGACGAAATCTCCTAAGTCCTTTTCTGAATCAAATTTCCATTTTTGAAGTAAATCGACAATTTTTACTTTGGATTCGTCGAATCCTGCGAGATAACATAAGCTCTTAGCGAATTCGTCAGAGAGAAATTTCACTTCATGTCCGCTAGTACAGTATCTTGCTACAGGTCCATCAAAATGTTTGGCTAAGTTGCTTCCTTGGAAAACGTCGCAAATAACCATTTTTCCACCTTTTGTTAAAGCAGTGTAAATATTTTTCATTGCTTGAGTTTGATTTGGGCAATGATGAAAAGCACCAAAGGACCATGCTTTGTCAAAGTAGGTTGTGGGTGTAAAGTCTTCTATTCCCTTAGTTAGTGTTTCTAAATTGGGAGATGTAACTCGTCTTGCAAGATTAGCTAATTGTTCTGGAGAAGGCTCAATTACTAAATAGTATCCTTTTTCTCCAATGGCTTCTAGGATGGGTAAAGCAAAGAATCCGTTTCCTTCTCCTATTCCTAATACTTTTTCGTTTTTTTGTGGATTAAGATGTTTTGTCATTGCTTGAACATCCATGATTCTAGCTGAAGGATATTGAACTATTGCCTCTTCGTATAGACTAGATCTTGTTCCAGTAAACCCTTGATTATTTGTTGTTACCATATAATACTAACAAATACTGCTTTTATTTAAATATAAGCCGTCGCTTTACGGCGACTTAGAAAGGATTATAAATCTCTTAAACTTAGAAAATGTATGTATGAAGGATTGAAAGAATTTGGTTTGTCAGAGAATGAGATAAATACTTATGTAGAATTATTAAAAGCAGGGGTTTCAACTGCAAATCGTGTAGCTAAACTAACAGGAATAAAAAGAAGTACAACTTATGACAATCTCAACTTACTAATAAATAAGGGATTAGTTTCTTCAATTATTCGAGAGAAAGTAACTTATTATGAATCTATTGATCCTAAAAAAATAGTTAGATTAATGGATGAAAAGAAAGATAAATTAATTAAAATTGTTACAGAATTAAGTGCTCTAAAAGAAAGTAATAAAGAGCAAAGTGGAGTTTCCTTTTTTGAAGGAAAAAGAGGAGTAATAACAATACTCAATGACATTCTTGATGAGAAAAAAGAGTTTTGGTTTTATGGTTCAAGAAAACAGGCTATGATTGCACTTCAAGCGTATCCAGATAACTTTGTTCTCAAAAGAGCTGAAGCAGGCTTGAATCTTAAAGCAGTAATGTCTGAAGATGATCGAGGAGATCCAGCAATGAATGATAAAAAAGTATATGCTCTGTCAAAAATAAAGTTCTTAAAAGATCTTAATCAAGTATCCACCAATGTTTTTCTCTATGGAGATAAGGTCGCGTTTATGACTTCTGGAGAAAATGTAGTTGGAATAATTATAAAGAATAAAGAAATTGTTGAACAACAAAGAACAATCTTTGGACTACTTTGGAAAGTTGCTAAAAAGTAATTGTGTCATATATTTCCTATAAAAGGTCTGCATTGCAGGTTTCTTTGCATAAGACTTTAAAGTAAGAATACAATGCCCCGGGCGAGATTTTCATAGCATGATTGGGAGAATAGTGGGATAGATAGCCGGACACTATTCTTAGATATGCTAAATTCGAACTCGCGTCAAAGCCTCGAAAGGGCTTCATCCTGGACCGGGCTAGACGACCGGGACATATGGAAAGAAATCTAGGATTTATTTATAAAAGTATCTATTCAAAACTCAAAGAAACATAATAAAACTTGATAATCTTTAATAATTAAATAAATCTCTAAAAATCATGACTATAAAATTTTACTCTCCAGAAGAAAAAACAGATTATTTGCTATCTAGAGAAAAAAAGGAAAATGACCATACACAAGGAAGAGAAGAAGTAGAAGGAAAATTATTAAATGTTAATACTGAATGCATAAAAGAAAAACTAGAAAGATTAAATGCTATAGAAGTATTTAATGGGTTGTTAGTTTCAACATCATTTGAAGTAGGACTAGAATTTTTAATACAATTTTTTGGAATGGGAGATGGAACAGCTTCAGGAGTTAGAGCTAGTAAATCAAATAAAAAATTCGGGGTATCTAGATTCAGAAGATATGAAGACGACGATGGACAGACAAGAGTATATGAAGTTATCACAAAAGTAAAAAAAAGATTACCAGAAGAAGTTGAAAGAGAGATTAAGAAAAGAAAAAAAGAATATGGTATTATAGCTGATGATAGTTATGCATATAATATGGCTTATAGGATACATATTACTGAATGTGGAAAACCTACATCTATAGAATACAAAAGAAGGACAAGTTATATAATTCCCTCTATAGAAGGCTTAGAATATTCTAGAGATAAAATAAAGAGAGTTACTAGGAGAAGTGTAACTAAAGAAATAGAAATTCCTCCCTTCCTAGAAATTCAAGGGGAGAATGACGAGACATATCTTACAGGAGTTACATTATTAGATCTAGATCCTAAAGATTTATCAACCAAAACAAGTAGAGATTTAGTAACTGATGTGTGGGAAAGATCATCAAGATTTACAACAGGAGCAATACCAATACAAGAATAAAAAAGTTTAAATATTGTCTTCTTGGGTTCAAATAGAGAAAGGGCGAGTAGCTCAGCTTGGTTAGAGCACTGTACTCTATAAAGGGTGTGTAGGTCTTATATGGCTATCTTTGGTACAATTCAAAAAATCCAAAGATACACTAAGCAAGCCAGAGGTCGAGAGTTCAAATCTCTCCTCGCCCACCACACTTTATTATTCTAAAAAATAAACGAGCCCGGAGGGACTTTCTAATCAGAAGGTATCAAAACCTTAGTTCTGATGTTCGAACCCCCATTTATTGGTTACTTCTAAATCACATCTAGCTAAAGCCAAGAATCATCGAAGTACCGAAGCCAATTGCTCTATCCAGATTAAACTACGGGCCCAATTAAATAAGAAACATCTAAGTTTTAAATTTAACCATTAATTTTAAATAGATTAATTTACAAAGAATGAACATGAATAAAAAAGTGTTATTAGTTTTGCCTTTAATACTAATCATATTTAGTACAGCAAATGCTGCATCATTAAATTGTGTTCTTGGGGATGAGCAAGCCTATCAAGACTGTATACAAGAACATGGAAGATGTACTAGGAGTGAATCAAACGGACAAATACTAATCTGTTGGTCTGATAAACCAAAGCCTTGTAATTCAACAGCAGACTGTTCAGAAGGTAAAATATGTATGAATAACATGTGTAAAAACCCACAAGAAGAAGATCAAACTGAAGAAGATCAAGAAAGAACAGAAGCAACTACAGCAAGAGAAACTGGAACAGGAAAAATAACACTAAATGCAGAAACAACAGACGATGAAGAAGCAGAAATTGTAATAGAATTAGCAGAAGAACCAGTAGATGGGGTTATTATAAAAAAACCAAAATTAAGTATAGACTTAACAACAAAAGCAATATCAAAAATACCAGAAAAAATAGACGCTAAATTATTTCCATATTCCCTATACTTAATGATATTATTAGGCATATCAGCATTAATACTATTAATATTAATTATAAAAGATATTATAGAACCAAAAATGAAATTCTAACGAGCCCAGGAGGATTTGAACCCCCATTTATCGGTCCGTAGCCGATTGTTCTATCCAGATTAAACTATGGGCCCACAACTAAAAACAAAAAATAAGAATTATTAATCTTTTCTTTTTAACAAATTAATCAAATTACTTATTTTCTTTCCACAGATAATAAAGAAACAAAACTACTCCAATAATAATAAAAGTATCTGCTAAATTAAAAACAGGCCAAAATTTAAGGTCTATAAAATCAATAACATAACCTCTAAAAACCCTATCAAATAAATTACCAATAGCCCCAGCCAATATAAAATTAAAAGACATCTGATATTTTTTATCCTTATCATAAAGAGATAAAATAAAGATAATAACAATTAAAGTCATAAAAATAAAAAATAAATTATATCCTTTAAACAATCCAAAAGAAACACCTGTATTTGTTACATAATTAAAAGAAAAATATTCAAAAATAACTATATTTTTACCAATAAAAAAAACTTTAGTAATTTGATCTAAAAAAACTAAAATAACTATTAACCAAGAGAGTTTAGGAAATTTCATTCTTCTTTAGCAATTTTCTCTATGTCCTCTAATCTCTTGTCCATAACATCTAATTTTTTATTTATTAGCTCTAATTGAGAAATTATAAGCCTTTTATCATCCCCAAAATCACTAGAACCACCTGCAAAATGTTGATTTGAAAAAGCAGGCCTAAATCCCTCATCATTGAAATTATTATTTGGAAGAGGATTAGAAAGAGCAGTATTATTCTCTAAAGAACTATTCTCTTCTGGAGTTTCATCAATTTGTCTATCTAAATCTTCAAAACCAAAATCATCCTCTTTTTTTCTTTTCAAAAAACCTAATAACCCCATCACAATATTTAAATATTATAGGATATAAATATCTTTTGATTAGTAATGGAAGAAAAAAGAGCACCCACAATAGAGGAAGTTAGAAAATCATTAAAAGATAAAAAAGATAAAAAAGATTATTTAAAATCATTAATAAAGGATAAAAGTTATGAAAAGATCAAATCAGATCTTCTAAAAGAACTAGCTGTATTAGTAAAAGGAGAGCCAATAAAAAGTTATAATCTAATATATGACTCTTTAAGTGAAGCACTTGAACCAATTTACTTCTGGATACTAGATTTTATGCAGGATAGCAAACCAGCAGGTCTAGGATTAAAAGTATGGAAAGGAAAAGAAGAATTTGAAGCCTCAGTATCCTCTGGTTACTTTGGAGAGATAGGACAAAGAGCCACTTTAATGCAACAAAAAGCAATGGAGTATTTAGGAGCAATAAACAATGTAATAAAAAGTATTCTAAATCTTATATATGATCTAAGAGAGTTTGAAATTAGAATAGCTCCTTATGATAAATTAAAAGATAAAAAATTAGAAGAAAAAGACAAGATAGGAGCCTTATTTTCATTAAAAGGATTATGGATGGACCAAGTAGATTCAAGAAAGGGAAGGGGGAGTATTAATTTATTAGGACAAGATTTACAATTTGCAACATTAAGAGATGCTTTCTTCTATGTAAAAGAATCAAGCGGAGTAACAAAAGAATTAGATTTAAACGAAAGAGTAAAAAACATTCTAAAAAGAAAATTAGAAGAATTTGAAGAATGGAAATTAAAAAGTGAAGATGAAATAAGAAAGAGATATGAGATAGAAAAAAAATATTTAAGATCACAAGTAAAAACTCTAGAGCTATACGCATCATGGGTAAAACCATATTTAATAGCAGCTCAAAAATTAAGAATGAGAGGCAGTACTCCCGAAGGATTAAGAAATGCAAATATTGTAAACTCGTTTTCAAATATGGAGATAGAATTATCTTTAATGGGAAAAAAAGAAGTAAACCCTGGAGACGTTCATGAGTCTTATTCAAAAATAGTGTTAGAAAAAAAATATTATTCTGTAGTTGAAATAAATTTAAAGTTTAGAAGCGTACCATCTACAGTTTCAGGTCAAGGAGGCAGGCATTATGTACATGGTGGAAGAACAGATATAGTTTTCAACGCATTTGCATTAGATAATATAGAATTAGAAGCATTAGAAGCATTAGAATTACATGAAGATCTAGAATTAATTAACACCTGGGTGCATGGAACACTAAAAGATTTAGAAGAGGATTTACAAAAATAAATGACTGAACCAATAAAAGAAGAATCTCAAAAAGAAGAAAAGAAGAAAACCAAAATTGAGAATCCATTTGGAGATATATTTAGAGGATTTAAAGAATTAGTAGAACCATTAAAAGAGGCAGTAATAACTGAAAAAAAATCAAAAACCCATGTAGTAGATTCTGATATGATTGGAATAACAAAAGATAAAGCAAAAGAGTTAACTTATAGAATTTATAATGTTTACAAGAAAAACCATGGAATGTTAGCTACATGAAATTTCTAAATATACCAAATATAATAACATTATTAAGAGTAATATTAACAGTTTTATTCCCAATAATATTAGCTAATCAAAAAGAAGTATTAGCAATAAGTATATTGATATTAGCAGGAATAACAGATATTCTAGATGGTTACATTGCAAGAAAAACAAAAAAAGTTTCAAAATATGGTAGAATATTTGATTCATTCACAGATCTATTCTTTATTCTAGTTACAAGTATAACATTATTAATATTAAATTATGTAAATCTAATAATAGTAATATTATTTATAATTGGTTATTTAATAAGAGGATTAGGATATTTAAAACAAAATAAAATAACTCCCTCTAAATGGAGCAAAGCAGTATTAATATTAATATACATTTTACTAGTATTTTCAATAATTTCACAAGATCTATTTAATCTATTAAAATATCCAATAGTAGCTTATCACATAATTTTATCAATTATAGAAACTTCCAAGATTTATCATAGAAAACTATAAAAACTTATTCTTCATAATCTAACATAAGATGACAAGTTTCTATAAAAGCTACTCTAGTGCAATGGATTTACATATTCCAAATTCTGAATTAGGTTCTCCAACAAGTCCAATGGTAGCAAAGCAATTAGAAGAAACAAACAAAAGATTAAATTCAGGTATGAAAAACATAGAAATCGGAACAATTTCAGCAGATAAGTTTGAAATGATCCCTAAACAACATTTCGATGAAATAAGAAGATTAGCTAAAGTAACAGATGCTAAAATATCAGTTCATGCTCCTTTAGTAGACTTAGCAGGATTCCCTCAACAACAAGGAGAGAGAGCATGGACAGAAGATCAAAGAAAAACAGCAGAGTCACAAGTATTCTCAATAATAGAAAGATCGCATAAATTAACAAATGGAGAAAATGTTCCTATAGTATTCCATGCAGGTCATACTCAAAGTCAAGAATATGCAGTACCATATGATAAAGAAAAAGCTCCTGATGGATTACAAAGAGAAGAATATATCAAAGAAAATGGCAAAATAGTTTTCGACGAAAGTGGAGAACCGAAAACAGAATTAAAGCCAACAGATGTAAGAACAATGTTCATAGTTAATAGAGATTCTGGAGAAATTCATAGAGTAGATCACGAAGTAAAAGAACGTTTAGGCGGCAAAAAAGAAATATGGGACGTTAATAGAAGACTAAATAGTTTAAATTCCACCCAATGGGATGATGAAAAATTAAAAATTCTAAATTATCAAAAAGAGATAGAAGAATTAAGGGATAAACTACAATTAAAACAACAGCAAAATGATGCTATATTTAAAACAGGTTTAGCAGAAAATGAAGAAGGAGAAAAATTCAAAGCAATGTTAACAAATAATGTTATGGATATAACAAGAATGGAGCGTCATATTAATGAATTAAACAGAAGAATGGCTTCAGATTATGAAAGTGTTTATAATAAATTTGTAAAATATTCAGACAAAGAAGAAAAAGAACAATACAAAGAAAGATTAGAAGATGTGAAAAAAAAGTATTTAGAATTTAACAAAGAAATTCATAAAAAAGATTTAGAATTATTAAACATAACAAAAAAATTAGAGAATGCGTCAGATGCAGAAAAAGAACAATTATTACAACAAAGGAAAGAATTACAAGATTATAAATTTAAGTTGAGTCTAGTTCAATCAAAACAAGTAGTAACAGACATAGCAGATTTACCAGCTCCAGATATATGGAAGCCTGTAGGAGAATTTGCAATTGAACAAACAGCAAAGACAGTAGCAGGAGCATTAACTAGAGCATACAAAAATCTAAAAAAAGAAGGAAAAGAAAAAGAAATGCCTTTTCTAGCTCTAGAAAATTTCTTCGTAAATGCTCCTATGTCAAGAGCAAGAGAATTAAAACAAGTAGTAGAAGAAGGAAGAAAATTAATAGCAGAAAACCTACAAAATGATCCAGAAATAAAATTATCAAAAAAGAAAGCTGAAGAAGAAGCTGAAAAATTACTAGCTGCCACTTGGGATGTTGGTCACATCAACAATTTAAGAAAAGCCGGATATGAGGGAGAAGAACTAAAAAATCTGGTTATAAAAGAAACAAAAGAAATAGCTCCAGTAACAAGACATGTTCACATAACAGATAACTTTGGTTTCTTTGATTCACACTTACCTCCAGGAATGGGAAACGTTCCAATTAAAGATATAATGAGAGAGTTAGGGGAAGTATGGAAAAAACAAGAAAAAGAAGGAAAACTTCCTCAAAAACCTAGAAGCATTGTAGAAGCAGGAGGCTTTGTTGCAGAAATAGGACAAGATCCAACAATTCATACTTTTGAATTTTTCGGAAGCCCATTATACAAAGTAGGACCAACTCCTTACTTTTCAGAAAAACCAGGCTATTCAATAGGATTCACATATTCTCCACACGTAGAAACATTTGTAGAATTCCCTCAACAACACTTTAATTTATATGGAAGCAGCTTTACCACTTTACCAAAAACTTTTGGTGGAGAAGTTGGAGGCTCTTCATCAAGATTCAGCGGAACACCAAATAATTAGTTTTATATATTAAAAAATATCAGATAAAAACATGAATAAAAAAAAGGTGGTTAAGAAAGTAAATAGAACTGTAAAAGAAAAAAGAAAGAGACTTACAGAAAAAAGAGACATAGCAATGGATTTTGCTGGAAGAGTCTATAAAAAATTTAGAGATGTTGTTAAAGCAATAGCAATGTTTGGTTCTGTTCCAAAATTACAAGATACACCAAAATCAGACTTAGATATTATTATAATAATTGATGATTGTACAGTAAACTGGGATGAAGAACTCATAGCATGGTATAGACAAGAACTGTCTAAATTAATTGCTGAAATAAATTATGGTCTTGAACTTCATGTAAATACTGTAACCTTAACTGCATTTTGGGAAGAAGTAAGAGCCGGAGAACCATTAGTAATAAATATCCTAAGATATGGGGAACCTTTAATTGATATAGGCGGATTCTTTGATCCATTAAAAATATTATTAGCTAAAGGAAGGATAAAACCATCAGCAGAAGCAATATTTACAACAATGGAGAGAACAGGCCAGCATTTAGCAAGAGCAAATACAAATATATTAAATTCAATTGAAGGGTTTTATTGGGCAATGGTAGATGCTTCTCATGCGTGTCTTATGTCTATGAAAATAGTTCCTCCTTCTCCTGAGTTTTTATATGACCTATTAGAAGAACATTTAGTAAAAAACAAGACATTAGATAAAAAATACCTAATGTATTTTGATGAAGTAAGAAAGTTAGCTAAAAAAATACTACATGCAGAAAAAACAAAATTAAGTGGTAGGGAAATAGAGGAAACTCAAAATAAATCAGAGGCATTTGTTAAAGAATTAAATGAGATATCAAAAGCATTAATTAGAAATGAAAAAATAATAAAAATTAACTATAAATTTTAAACACATTTTCTATATTTAGTATCAGGAGGACAAGAATGAGTATTTTTTTTGTCAAAAACTCTTTGTAGAACAGCCCAAGCAGGATCAGATATAGTACAATTTTTATAAAGAACACCTTTACCACTAGTACTTGTATAATATCCAAGCAAACAATTTGAAGAACCGCCATTAACTCTGACTTGATCTATTTTTCCATCGCCATCAACATCACAAATCCTATAAGAATCTCCACTATAAGCATCCAGATCCGCGCATTCAGGATAAACAGATTTATCACTATTTGAAAGACCATAATTTAAGGAAGCAGTAGAAGAATCCGGAACCACTCCTCTAACCTCCTCTTTTAGACTAGCGCAACTAGCTAATAATCCAACCAATCCTAAAGCAACAATTGATCTTTTCATATTAAAAAAATAAAAAACTAAGCAGCTTTGTATAAGGACATTACCTTTTTCTCTTCTGCTTTAGCTTTCTCATAACCTTTTCTAAATGCCTTTTCACTATCAACTTCATAAATTTGAGCCATTTCAGCTATAGCTCTAGCATAACCATGATCCAAATTTCCTAATGAGGCATCTACATCTTTTCCAACATAACCATTTTCAGCAATCAATTTAATTGACTTCTCTAATAAAGATTTTTTAACCTTAGCAGCTAAAGCTTTAACACTAGAAACTTGCCCTTCATTAGCAAGAAGACTAGCAATATTAGTTTCAAGACCTTCGTTTATAATACCTATACCTTTAGTTGGAATATCTTCATCTTTCATATTTTCCAAACCATAAACAATACCTAAATATTTAGCAACTTGATAAGAAGCATCTTCCTCTAACTTCTTAGCTAATTTTTCATCCTTTTCTATAACCCCAACATAAGCTTTTAATTTGTCTTCCTCAGATTTAGTATCAAAAGCAGGATCTTTTTCCTTTAATTTTTTGTCTACCTCATTTTTAGTAGCAACTCTCTTAATAGCAGAGCCTACTAACTTTTGTCTTATATCATCATGTTCCTTAATTAAAACATTATAAGCATTAGCCTGTCCATTTTCAGACAAACCATCAATATGGCTTTTTCTAAATTCTTTATAAGCATCAGCAGTAGCAAATTGATCTAATTGACTTAAATTATCAGATTCATATCCTCTTAAAAGTTGATCTGCAAGTCCTGGACTTAAATCAAGAGCAGGTGTACCATCTGGCTTTGGAATACTCTGCCTAATAGCAATATTATTAGAACTAGGATCTCTATCAAAAGCTTTTCTAACATTTCCTAAACCATGATATTGTCCTATTAATTGTTTTACAGTATCTGATAAATCTGGCATTTTATTGTCCTCCAATAGCTACAGCTTCCTGTATTTCAGCTATCTTTACACTTAAATAATCAAATCTTCTTTTACACCTAGGGCAAGCTTTTGGGCTATTTACCCTAGAAACCCATTCATATTGACATATATTGCATATCATTTTTACCACCATATAATGATAATAGTAATATGTAATACTATATAAAGATTTCTATTTTTAATCCCTAATAGGTAGTAACATAACAAATATTACCTATTAAGATTTAATTCTCTTTATTTATTAAATCATGTATATACTCTTAAAATTTAGTAAGTTCCAATCCTTCTAAATCTAATTCAGAAACATTACTTAAACTAAAAACACAATATTCTTGACTCCAAAAATCACCACCCCACAAGAAATCTTTGATATCTGAATAATCTTCAAAAATTTTCCTAGTAGTTATATCTTTAATTAAATCTACTATCTTAACAGGACTATATTTAGGATCGCTCCCTAAGACTATGTGAAGTTCATCTAATTTAAAACCTAAATAATAAAATTTTAAACCAAATCTCTCTTCAACACCATTTAAAACTTTCTTAAAAAAATCAACAGAGATCTTATTAAAAATGTTTTTACCTTTGCATTGTAAATTCAAAACTAAATGATAATTAATGTCACATCCTAAATCAATGTCTACTTTATCTTGAAAAGTTACTTCATTCTCAATAAATTCGGATTTAACCTCAGAAGAAATACCATCAGATAAATCTTCCTCAGTAAAATCAACACTATTAGAATCAGATAAATTTTCTTCATAAACTTCAACAATAGGCCTAGCTTGCAAAAGATAAATTCTAGCACCATCAATGCCCCATTCAATCTCAACAGGAGATTTATAATAATCATCTAAAACCTTAGAAATCTCAGCTAATCTAAAAATTTCATCATCTGTAATCTTCTGTTGATGTGCTCCATAATCACTAAAGTTATTATTAATATTTCTTCCAGTATATCTATCTCTAAAGATCCCATATTCTTGCTTTCTAATCTCCTTATCTTTTATCTCTAAACTTTCTTTATCTAAAACATAAGTATCATAAAAATTTTTACCACTTTCAATAACACTACTCAAACCAAGAACTGCTTTAATATTAATATCAGAGCCATTACCTGTATAAATAAATCCAGATTTCTCACAATCAACCATTTTCTGGACAATTATAGCAACAGAAAATTTACTAAAGTCAATATTATTTTTAATTAAATAATTAACAAAGTCTTTAGAGAAAAAAGAAGACCAACACTTCTTAATATAAGAAACTACATCCTCTTTGCCCTTAACATTAAAATAACTCTCCTCAGCTCGATCTAAGAAATATTCATCATTAAAATCAAAAACAGAACTCTCCCTTATAGAAACAAATGGAAGTTCCCTTCCAGCCTTAATAAAACTACTAATTATATCACTTCCAACAACACTGCTAACAGCTCTATCTATATTCAGATTATCATAAGATTCTAAAATACTATTTTTAAGAGTAATAGGAAATTCAGCATCTAAAATAATATCTCTAATATTTCTAGAGATTAAATCTAAATTATCTTTATCATTAACATCAATATCCTTTAATAAATCAGAAATTTTCATTATTACATTAGAATTATCTAAAAATCTATGAAAAGCATTTGTTGTAACAACAAATCCTAAAGGAACAGGTAATCCTTTATTATAGATAACAGCAGTACTTAAAGCTCTAGCTCCAACTAATGAAAAATCTTCCTCTTTTATTTCAGAAAACCAAATAATAGACCTACTCATAGAAATAGAAAAGTTAATACTTTCTTAAATATTTCTTTTAATTATAATATATAAAAAAGAATCTAAGAACTATCTTTTTATTTCTTCTATCTCAATACTACATTTACAAGATAGTCTAGGATAAGCAGACCTAAATGCTTCTTTGACTGAGTTTAACGCATTCTTATTAACACGTGCTGAAAATAGAATTTTTCCTTTCTTAACTTGAGCAGCCCTATTAATAACCTTACCAAATGCTTGACCCATACCCGTCTGCAACCTATCTGCATGTGCTCCACCAAGCATCTTATTTTCTCTTAAAGCATGATGAGGAAAAATATGAATCATTAAGAAATAATCAGCACCTAAAAGTTTTTGTAATCTCCTATTAACAACCATTCTTGCACTTTCTATTGAATTCTGTCTTATCTGTAAGGTACTTTTAGAAACAAGATTAACTTTATATTGATAGTCCTCTTTCTTAGTACCCATCTCAAATCTACTAATCTTATGATTAGGTATTGTTTTAATATAACCTTTGCCTTTAAACTTACTCTTTCTAGTATAAGGCCTTTCTAGTTTCCTATAGCAAATACCTTTTCTTAATCCTGCCATTTTACTAATTTAACTCCACTTTAGTTCCCAAACTTTGTCCTGGTAAACCTTTCTCAAATCTAACTCTTAATGCTCCTTTATTACCATGAGTATTAGTAACTGTTCCTTTAATCTCTTTTCCTTTTGGACTTTTCCAACTTACTTGTTTATCAATTAATTTTATAGCTTTCTCTTTATTATCAACACCTTCAACTTTAACAATCATTTGATATTTATGCTGTGTTTTAAGTCCTCTTCTAAAACTAACTACTTTACCTTCCATAATAAAAGTTCAGACAAATCTCCTATTTATATAAGTTTCTACAAGAATGAAGTAAAAAAACAATTCAAATATAAAAATATAATTACTTACAAGTAGTAAAAATAAAAAGATTTAAAAACATTTAGTTATAACAAATATAAAATGACAAAAAGTAAAGATATAAAGAGAGTACTATTTTTAGGTATTCCCTTAAATGGCCAAAATGGAGTTGCCAAAGCTCAATTAGATTTAACAAAAGCATTGCAAGAAAAAGGGATTAAAGTAGATAATATTTCAGCATGGCCTTTTCATAAAACCCACACATTAACAACAGATGAAAATATCGCAAAAGTCTTTAGTTCTATAGAAGAATTTTTGGATTTTACAAAAAAAGAAGGAACAAATTACGATATAATACATGCACATTCTCATGCTTGGGCACCTACATTAACACCAAAACAAGAAGAGGTAAGTAAACTAAAGAGGGAACTACAAAGAGGTTTAGTTTATACTTTTCATAGCTATAAACCAAGTGAATATGAGGCACAAAGAGAACTATTAGGATATACTGATAGAATGATAAGTTTAACACCAGAAGGAGAAGCAACATTATATGAGGTTTTTCATGATATCCCTAATTTAAGTGGAAACACAAGAGTAATTCCTCTAATTATAAATCCTGAAATTGTAAGTGATGAAGAAGCAAAAGAAATAAGAGAAAGTAAATTTTTAAGTGATAAAACAATCTTATTATATGTTGGAAGAATATCTCCTGAAAAAGGAACAAGGGAATTAGGTCCGGCTTTTAGAGAGATACATAGAATAAACCAAAACGTAAGATTAATAGTCGCTGGAACAGAAAGTGATAGAGGGGAAAGAAGAATCCTAGAAGAAAGTTTAGAAGAAGCAATAAACGCGACAATATTTACAGGATGGGTATCTGAAAGAGAAGTTGCACTATATCAAAGAATGTCGGATTTACAGATAGTTCCAAGTAAATTTGAAGCATATGGACTGGCTGGAGCATATGCAGTAATGCAAGGAATACCTATAGCAGTTAATCCAATACCAACACTAAGAAGAATCTATAAACTAGATACAGAAACTCCTTACGGAATTCCAATAAGTCCAGAAGGAACTCAAGAAGGAATAGTAAAAGCTTTCTTAGAATATATGAAAGATCCTTCAAAAGCAAAAGAAATGATAAAAAAAGGAAAAAAAGAATTTTTAGAAGAATGTTCCCCATCAAGAATAGTAGAGAAAACACTAAAAGTATACAGAGAATTAATATAAAATATATTCTAAAAGATATATTTTCTAGCACCAAAAATAAATCATAAAATATATAAACTATCTAATCCTCTCATATATAAGCCTGACACGAGAAAGGCTCAAATGAGCAGCGATATATTTCAGGCAATGATACTTGGGAGTTAATGTCAGGCAACAAGATCATAATTAATAAAAACATAATATAGGACAAGAATATTCCAATTCAATCACATTCATTGGATAGTTAACAATAAAAAAGAAAAGGTTATGATAAAATAATATTTCAAAAAATATTGTTTCTTGTTCTATAAAGTGTATTACCGGAGGTTAAGAAAATGGGAAAAATAAGCCCTGTAAGTACAAAATATATAGTTTACGCTGCAATAACAATAGAGGGAAATGTAGATAGGCCTGATGTTATAGGAGCCGTATTCGGACAAACAGAAGGATTTCTAGGTCAAGATCTAGAATTAAGAGAACTACAAAGATCAGGAAAAGTTGGCAGAATAGAAGTTAAGATGGAAGTCAATAACGGAAAAAGTTCTGGCCAAATAATTATTCCTTGTAGTTTAGATAAAGCAGAAACAGCAATTATTGGAGCTGCTTTAGAGACTATTGAAAGAATAGGTCCTTGTAATGCTTCTGTTAGAGTAGAAAAAATAGAAGATGTTAGAATTGCAAAAAGAGAATTTGTTATTGCAAGAGCAAAGGAATTACTTAGTGAACTGCAATCAAAAGTTCTACCAGATTCTCAAGAAATAACTGAAGAAGTTGCTCAATCTTTAAGAGTACAAGAAGCAACAACTTGGGGACCAGAGCAATTACCTGCAGGACCTGCAGTAGATGAATCTGAAGAGATTATTATAGTAGAAGGAAGAGCAGATGTGATAACTCTATTAAAATGCGGTTTCAAAAACACAGTAGCATTAAACGGAACATCTGTTCCAGAATCCATTAAAGGATTATGTAAAGAAAAAACAGTTACAGTATTTGTAGATGGAGATAGGGGTGGAGACTTAATAATAAGAGAATTAACTTCTATTGCTGAAGTTGATTTTATAACAAAAGCTCCAGCTGGAAAAGAAGTAGAAGAATTAACACAAAAAGAAATTCATATTTGTTTAAGAAGTAAGATAGTAGCTACTCAATACAAATTTGATCCAAATTCTACTACCAGAAAGAGTTATACTAGACCAATGCAAGATAATAGAAGAAGTTTCAAGCCTAATGATAGCACAAATGGTAACAGAAATTTCCGTGAGAGAACTCAAATACCTAGAAGACCATCACAACAACCCACTCAAAGCCTAAGTGATAAAAACAAAGAAAGCTTCAAAGAAATGTTGGATAATTTAGTAGGCACAAGAGGAGCATATATAATAGATAAGGATTATAATATCCTAGGAAAAGTTCCAACAAGAGAATTAGAAGCAACATTAAAGAATTTAGACAATATATTTGCAGTAGTTTTAGATGGAACAGTAACTAAAGAATTAACAGATGCTGCTGAAAAATCAAAAGTGAGTTTTGTAATTGGTAGAAATTCAAAAATAAAACCAGAAGAAGCAAGAACTACTATATTAATACAAAAAGATTTATAGAAACATTTTTTAATAAGAAAAATCAAGAAAAAGTAAATGAAATACAATGTAGATAAAAAGAAGGTGATTGCTTTAGTCTTAGTTTTAGTCGCAATAGTAATTGTTTTTCTTTTAACGCTTCCTAAAGACTGTAAAAACAACGAAGCTTGTTTTAATGAAAAAGCATACAAATGTTCAAAGGCAGCAGTAATAACTACTAACGAATTAGATACTTATAGATATGAGATTCTAGGTAAAAAATCAAACAGTTGTATAATAAAAATAACAATGTTAGAAGTGTCTAACACTAAACCAGTAGAATTCAAACAAGCATTAGAAGGAAGAAGCATGAAATGTGCAATACCTCAAAACCTTTTATTAGGTTCTTCTATAAAAGAAATAAAAAATGTTAATGATTATTGTACAGGTCCATTAAAAGAAGCAATCCTAGAAATAACAATTGAGAAGTTATATGAAATAATAGTAAAAAACATAGGGACTTTAGCAACAGAGTTCAGACATTTATTAGAAAAAGTATAAAAATGGAACAAAAAAAATTACTAATAATCTTATCAGTAATATGTTCTCTTGTTTTCCTCTGGTCTTTAATAAATCCTTCAGGTTATGGAATCTGGTTTTTAGAAGCATTTCCTGTTTTAGTAGGAGTGCCCATATTGTTTTTTACATATAAAAAATTCAAGTTCACAAATTTAACGTATATAGTAATTGCAATCCATGTTATTATTCTTTTAGTAGGAGCTCATTATACTTATGCAGAAAATCCTTTATTTGAATGGATTAAAAACTATTTCGATTTAGAAAGAAATCATTATGATAGATTAGGACATTTCTTCCAGGGTTTTGCCCCAATATTGATAGCGAGAGAATTTCTTTTAAGAAAAACTCCATTAAAACAAAGTAAAATGTTAATATTCCTATTAATCTCTATAATATTTACAATAACTGCAACATATGAACTAATAGAATGGTGGACTTCAGAGATTGTAGCTCCAGAATTAGGTCCTGCATTTGTTTCATCTCAAGGAGATGTATGGGATGCTCAAAAAGATATGTTTTTAGCATTTTTAGGAGGAATAATAGCTTTATTAACTCTCTCTAAAGAACAGAATAGACAATTAAAATTAATCACTAAAAAGTAATAAAAATAGTAACGCTTATAAATTTTTAATCCTATTACAATATTATGAAAAGTGGTTTTTTAGACAATATTCAAGAAAGGATTTGGGAAAATCTAAAATCGAATAACATTTTAGAAGAGATATTAAGTAGAAGTAAACATGCAAGTAGTCCAGATAACTATGTTGGAGCAAAATTATGGAGAGAAGCTCAAGCAGGATTGGATTATAAATATTATATGTGGATACAAATACTTATAGAACATCAACACAGAGCACAACCAGTAACTCCTAAGTTATATCGTATTAAAGAATCAGAAGAAGAACAATTAGTTTTATGCCAAAAAATTTGGGAAGGAGTTACTATAGAAGATATAATAAAAATTGCAGCAATATCAGCAGAAGAGTATAACTCAGGTAGAAGATGGATGGATGTATCACAAAGAATATTTATGGAAAAATTTTATCCAGCTGTTTTAAATGGTGATGTAAAAGTCGAAATTTCACCTAAGTATGCGCAATATAAAGTTTCTACTAAATAATACCAATATAGAATTACACAAAGAAACGAAGATAATGAATTCTAACTTTTTTTCAATTTTAATAAGGCAGAGATAATGACTTCAATTCTGCATAACTAAATAAAACACCAAAGGGTTTGCACCAAACTAAGACATGGTTATATTTAGAAACATCAACATCTGAAGGAACTTCATAATTAATATTACCTTTCGTAGCTTTTATATCACCTAAATCAACAAAATCACTTGCTCTTTTATCAACAGATAAATAAATTTTTAATTGTGGCCCATTTAATGTTTCAAAGTCTTCAAATCTTAAAATTTTTCCATTAGGAGTCTCAATCAATAAAGCCTTTCCTTCTACATCATGAATTGCTCTTTGAAAATCACCTATAAATACAATTTGGGTTTGAGAAGGCATTTGGTCTTCCATTTCGACAGTTTTATTCTGCATAAGGTCCATATCTTTCTTAAATTCATCCATAACAGTTTCATTCTTTATAAAATCAGAAACCTCCATTTTATCTTGAACATTCAAAGAATTATCTAATTGATTATTTTCTAAAGGAGAAATTTCATCCACCTCAGTATCATTCAAGGCTATTATAGCATATCCCACTATTACAATTACAAGAATAACTAATCCCCACCTAATTTTCATAATCTCAACTAGTAAAACTTCTTTATATAAGTTTCCTACAATTCTGCCTTGGCATATAAAATTCCAAAAGGCCTGTACCATATTAAAACATTCTTATATTTTTCAAGATCCATTTCTTTTATACTATAAACAAAAGTCCCATTAATCTCTTTCAAAATACCAAGATCAACAAAATCATCAGCTATTGAGCTGCTTGACAAATAAACATGCAGATTATCTACAGAATCAGATTTAATACTAAAATTATAAAACATTAAATTTTTATTCCCATTACTCTCAAACAAAACAATATAACCTTTAACAGGTTTAAACCCTCTTTCAAATTTACTAATTTTAAGAATACTAGAATTATTAAGATCTAAATCAGATTCACTTAAATCTTCTTGTAATTTAGGATTATCAGAAGAAAATAAACCTCCATCTTTCTTTAAAACAGCATCTAAAGTCGAACCATCTCTAGTATCAAAACCCTTATCATAAACAAATTTAAAATATAGAATAGAAGGAACAATTACAAATAAAATAATTATTATAAACCACCATAAGTCACCCCTATCCATAAAATTAAATCAAAAAGCAAAATTATAAAGCTTTCTCAATTATATAAAAAATTTCATTAAAATCTTCAAATTTATCAAATCTTAACCCCAATCTACTTAACATCCTTTCAAACCATCCTCTCCTAGGATAATTCATCCTCCTCCCTTTAGTATCTAAAGTAGAAAAACTAACAATAATATAACTAGCCTTAAGATTAGTTATTAAATGCTCAGCTAGCTTATGCCCCTCCCCTTCCAAACTTTCAAGTAGTTTAAACATAAAGCAAATATCAACTTTAGGAAAATCATTATATCTCCTTAAATCTGCTTTTATAACCTCTCCATCAATCTCATCTTTCTTAAAAATCTTTACTATTTTATCGCAGTCTTTCTTAGTTAATTCAACAGCAATAAAATAAGTATCTTTATAGTTTGGGATAAGATTATATGTCAAAGGATTTAATCCGCAACCTAAGTCTAATATAGACTTAAAATCAATGCCAATTCTAAAAAATATTTCATAATAAAATTTTTCATAAAATAAATTTCTCTCTCTAACAGATCTATGACTACTCTCCCTAATACTATCACTCAACCAAAATTGACCATAAAACCTATTCAAATCATTTCTAACATTCTTAACAATTTTCTTTACATCTATCTTTTTTAAAGATTGATTTTCATATTTCTTTTTTAATTTAGGCTCTTTTTTAAAAAATTCATCAATAAAGCCTAAAACATAATCATCATCTAAATTATCTAAGGGTTTTTTCTCTTTTATTTTTTTAACAATTTCTTCCATTTTAATCAAATTCATCTAGAAATTCTTTTAATTCTTTTTTAGACCACCAAGCAAATTCTTCTGGAATACTATTTTTAGTAAATGTAATAACTTCAGTAATCTCAGAATTAGTCTTCGGAATATTATCTATTTCTGCAATAATATGGGGAATAAAAGCCCATTGGTTATCTTTTTTCTGTATTGTAGAATCTATATAAAGAACTTTGATGTTCTTAACAGAAATTCCTGCTTGATCT
Organism: Candidatus Woesearchaeota archaeon; assembly: GCA_018302545.1. Classification (GTDB taxonomy): domain Archaea; phylum Nanobdellota; class Nanobdellia; order SCGC-AAA011-G17; family GW2011-AR18; genus JAGVZM01. Next base: position 164,432 of record JAGVZM010000001.1, read on the forward strand.
TTAACTATTCTTTTTACACAATCTTCAATTGATTCTCCGTATATCATTAGATCATGACAAAAATATAATAGTCCTTTTGAGTGAGTTTTCAATTCTGGAGGTAATTCGTGTTCAGGAATTCCTTTCGGTCTTCGTAAGGTTATATACTTTTTTCCTTTCTTTAGAATTATCTCTATTGTAATATGTGTTCCACCATTAACTTGTTTTGAGATTGGCGGCCCAAAATTCGCTTCTTTGTTTTTCCAATTGTATTCAAATGCCATTTTAATTAAAAAAACAGGCACACCTGAGAGTGGATATAAATACCTCAACAGGCTGACCCCAACCATTCCTCTACCCCGCTACCCTAAAAGCACAGATGCCATTACTTAGTGCTGCTCCATTCCTGGCCTGACACATTTCATAAAAGTACCCGCCAAATAGGACAGAGTATCACAGTAGCTGTTAGGACCCACCGAAATACTTATACCGCCTCTCAAGCTTCGACTACACCATAAAGTCCGTTTGTGTTTACAGAGTAGGACTAACCCTCCAGTCTAGCCTGCAATAAATATATGATTAGAACTAATTTAAAGTTTTGCTTTGAAAGGTTTGCTCAACTTCCAAAACTCTTCAAAGTAATTTCTAAAAGAATCTGCAACTTCTTTATTAGTTATTTCTATAGTTATAGGTAATGTAGAAGAAGGAATACCAATTACAGCTACATCCTTATAACTCATAAACCAAGCAGGAGTCTTAATTTTAGTAGGCATTCTCCTAGAATCACAACCCTTACTTCTATTTCTACTATTCAAAACTTCATCATTTGTATCAAATTCAAATAATAATTTACATTTAATTCCTGCTCTGGCTCTTCTAGCATGATCTTTTATATAATAAGGGTGAAAGTACTTTGGTTGGACAGCAGGAATCCCCAAATAATAATATTCCTCGCCTCTTTTTAATTTTTCATATGTTTTCTCATGAACAGAGATCATACCTTTAAAACCTTCAAAAACCCTAACTTCACTCTTATTTACAGAACCTTGCTTTCTTAATAATTCAGGCAGAATATTTTCAACCTTCAATTTAGTTTTCTTAAGATTTTTCTCCCTTTCATCTATATAATCTAAAATTAAATGAGGTTCACCAGCTTGAAAATATTTAGTTTTCTCTTTAACAACATAACTAACCAAACCTTTGTCTATTAATTTTTCAAGAAGATTATTGATCTTGCAACTCCAGATTTCTCAACTATTGGTCCAGAAGTACTAGTTCCCAGTTCCAATAAAGCCAAATAAACTTTAATTTCACCCTCAGTTAATCCAGCTTCTCTTAAAATCATTATGTCCATAGAATATAGAGATATTTCTAGTTATTAAAGATTATTATTGTATCACCAACTATGGTGTGTTAAATTATAAATAGAATTCAAATTTATTACTACTAAAAAGTAATTCAGGGAGATAATAATGTCAAGAAAATTAAATAAAAATAGGATCATAATCACATTAGCAATAATATTAGCAATCGCAACAATAATTTTATACTTAGTAAATCCGATATTCACTGGAAAAGCAATAGATGAAGGTGAAATAAAAATAGGGAGTATCTTAATCTTAACAGGCGATGGTGCTTCTTGGGGTATAGCCTCTAAAAATGCAATCGACATGGCAGTAGAAGAAATAAATTCTAAGGGCGGAATTAATGAAAAGAAATTAGCAGTAGATCATCAAGATGATGCAAGTGATCCAAAAAAATCAGTAAGTGCATTTAATCACTTAAAAAACATAAAGGGAATTAATATTATAATAGGACCAACATGGTCTCACACAGGCTTAGCAGTAGCAAGCGCAGCAAAAGGAAGTAACACACTAATAATATCACCGTCACTAGGAGTAAAAGAATTTAATGAAGGAAGCAAGTACATTTTCAACACATGGCCCCATGATGAACTATTATCAAGAAACTTAGCAGACTTAGTATACAAAAAAGGACATAGAAAAGTAACGATAATTGGTGCTGAACAAGTATGGGTTAAAGATCAAACAAAAGCCTTTAAAGAAAGATTCGAAGAATTAGGAGGAAAAATAATCTTAATACAAGAACCAAACCCTACAGACACAGCACCATACACAGAAGCACTAAAAATAAAAGAAATAGAAAACCAAGTTGACGCAATAGTGTCGACAACAGATGGAATGATTGTAGGTGTATTAGTCGCAAAAAGATTAAAAGAACTCGGAGTAAAGTTACCAATCTACTCAATAAGTATAGACCAAGATATAATCAATAACGCAAACGGAGCATATGAAGGATTAGAATACTTAACATCCTTAACACCTACAAAAGAATTCAAAGAAAAATACGAAGCTAGATACAATATTGCAGTAGACATAGGTGCAGACTCAGCATATGACGCAGTAATACTAATAGCAGAAGCGATAAAAGAAACTAATTCAGAAGATCCAACTGTATTACAAGAATACCTAAATAAAATTGAAACTTACAACGGAGCTTCAGGATACCTAACTGCAGACGGTAAAGGTGGATTCACGAAACCATTCTTAATAAAAAAAGTAATTAATGGTATTCCAGTGGATATAGAAACTTAATTGCTTCTTTATTTTATTTGATACTCAAGACGACTACTTTGTTTGGGAACTTCACTTTTTATCTTCATCTGTTTTCTCATTTAGTTCTCCAGCAGAAAGTGCTTGCAATCTTTTTCTAGTCAACAACCTATCATCAGCTTTTCTCCACTCCAAAGAAAACCAATTTGTAGCCATAACTAAAACTCCAGCACCTACTGCAAGATACGGATTTCCAAATTGATAAAAACCATAGATTATAGCAGCATCAGTTCCAGCACCAGTAAGTTGTCCAAGCCTATAGCCAACTGCACCAGCCCTTGAGGCATATGCAGGAGGATTTCTATAAAGAAGAGGATAAGCAAACAGAGCACCAACATTCCTAGAAACACCATCAAAAAAACCTTTTATAGCACTTGAAGGACCTCTAGTAACTTCAGACCATATTTCTCCAGAAGTAGGATTTCTAACTTTAATCATAGAACCATCCATCAATGCACTAAGATGATTACCAATTGAATCAATACTATTATATCTATCTCCAGGTTTAAACCTCAAAGCTCTATTGCATACATTTATTAAAAGATCTCTCTCTGCTGAAAAATCCTTGTCATATAAATCCATAGACTGAATCTCTATCTCATCATCTTTTCTCGAAAGTTGAGAAGGGTTCTTCCCTGTCAATAAATATGCCAACAACCCCCCAATCATATAAATATCACTAGATTCTGAAAAACGTCCTTCTCTTTGCTCAGGAGCCAACCAAACCTGTTTTTGTTGTGAAAAATTTTCTCCTAAAAAAGGTTCTCCTAAGACAATCCTTCTACATGCAATTTCATATTCGAGACCATCATCTGAAATTCTTTTAAATTTTCCTCTTCCAGATTCTAGATGTTCTTCCAATATAACATTTGAAGGAAAAATTCTACCATGATAAGGAGTAACTTTCTGAAACTCTTTAAGAGCCTCTACAACATGAGCCCCTATACCTAAAACTTCTTTCACGCTTAAAGTTCTTCTTTCAACTTCCTGCTCCAAATTTAAGCCAGGTATATAAGAATAGAATTCATAAGAAGAATACCCATCATACTTAGAGGCCATAAGAGGAACAAATTTCTCTTTATCACCTTTACCTTCTAACAAACCAACTCTCTGCTTCCATTTATTAAAATCAGCAAACCTTTCTGGAGTCCTTTTTCTCACAAAAAATTTTATTCCATCTTGATTCACTACCCTCATAGCAACAGAAGCCTCACTCTGACTTACAATTTCTTCTACAGTATAATCTGTTTTATTAAAACTAATTTTACTTCCAACAACAATTTTTTCTTCCATTTATCTACCCATACATAATATTACCATCACCAATTTTAAAGAAACAAAAGAAGATCTCTTAAATTCCTTTAAAAAGCTTTTTATTTCCTTGCAATATCCCAAAGTAGTTCAAATTGTTTTTTATAAGTTTCCACAACTTCTAAATTTTCAATAACAATCATATTATGAGGGTTGCCAAAAATAAATAATACAACCTTATTTCCATAAATTAATTGCTCAATATTCCCAATACAAGAATCATCTAAATATTTATAAGAAATATTTTTAGGTTTTAATTTAGATCTTTTACTTTTCTTCATAATTACTCTTTCTTTAATATTTTTACTAGCAATAATATTAAAATATTGTTTCAAATAAATTGGTTCAACATTTTCAATTAAATTCTGTTCATCAACACCAATTAATAATAATTCTTCATTTTTATTTAAAGTAACTATTATATCTTTTAACAAAGTCCTATAAGTTCTACCACCTTTATGCAATTCAACTTTAGTAACCTCTTTATTTAATCTAGATAATTTATTCAAATTAGGAATAATAATTTTTAAATTTTCTAATTTATATTTCAACAACTCTACTAAATTCTCTGGATTATTGGCTTGATAATGTTTTTTATTGCTTTCTAAAATAACATTAACAATTTCTTTTTCTTGCATTCTTTCTAAAGCGTCATAAACATATCCTCTATGTAATCCTAATTTCTGAGAAATTTCAGCAGGATTCATCATTCCATTTTCTAATAATAAAAGATAAATTTTAACTTCATTATCTGTAAATCCTAAATCTTTCAATTCTTGTTCATACATAAAATAAAAAATAATATTTCTATTTATATAATTTTCGTATTTCAAAAGACGACAAAAATTTAAGAAGCTAAACAAAAGACTACTAATTAAGAGTAAATTTATGAGGGTAAATGAAATGAAACAAATAACAAATTTAACAATAGTTATAATATTAATTACAATAATTAGTGGTTGTTCAAATAGTATAACAGGAAAAGTAATTAATCAAGAAACAATCAAAATAGGTTGGATAGGTCCATTAACAGGTAATGCAGCAATAATTGGAGAGGAAAATTTAAAAGGGATACAAATAGCAATTGATCAAATAAATAGTAAAGGAGGAATAAATAAAAAACAAGTAGAATTAATAGTAAAGGATGATCAAATGGATGAAAAGCAAACATTAACCCAATATAGACAACTAGTAGATATCCATAATGTCAAAACAATTTTAACAGTAACTTACGGAGGTTTCTTAACTTTAGCAGAACAAGCAGATAAAGATAATGTATTATTAATAGATTCCTTAGATGCATCTGAAGAACTAGCTAATTTATCGAACAACGCATTTGCAATAGGTGTTTACGATGAAAGTATAGGTTTCGCAATAGCAGACTTCCTAAACAATCAAGAGATAGAAGAAGTTAATGTAATTTTTAATCTAGAAGACCCTTTTATCTTACTAGCAGAATCTTCCTTCGAACAAAAATTCAATGGAAAGATAAGAAAGGAAAGTTTTGATTTTAAAACAAAAGATTTCAGAACTGTATTGACTAAATTACAAGATAAAAAACCATTGGTATTATTTGGCTGGGAAGAAACTGGTTTAATAGTAAAACAAGCTAAAGAATTAGGCTTCAAAAATCAAATAATTGGTATTGACACATTTGCAAGTGAGAATTTCAAAAGAAACAGCAATTTCCAACATGAAGGTTTAATATTCACATTTTGGCAAGGATCAAATAACAATAAAGTATTTACAGAAATGTTAACTAGTTACACAAGGAAATTTGGTAAAATTCCTGAAAACATATTATTCGTAGCAGTAGGTCATGATGCAATGAAAGTCTTGGCAAATAGCTTAAAAAATTGTAAGAGTTTAGAGTGTACAAGAAACAAGTTGAAAAATACTAAGAATTTCAAAGTAGCAACAGGAATAATAAATATAGATCAAGACCAGATAACAAGGAGTATAAAAGAAAATATGCACACCTATAAAAATGGAGAGATTATTTCTCTCTAATTTATTTTTATTTTTTATATACAGAAAATTTAATAAAAAACATGGACAAATAAAATATATGGAAAATATGAACAAATTTAGAAAACCAAATTATCTAATAAATAAAATATTTCTAAATAGATGGTCCCCAAGAGCAATGTCTGATGAAGAAATTACAGATGAAGAATTAATGACTTTATTTGAAGCTGCAAGATGGGCACCATCATCATATAATACACAACCTTGGAGATTTATTTATGCTAAGAAAAACACAGAAAACTGGAATATATTTTTTAATTTATTAGTAGAATTCAATAAATCATGGGCAAAAAACGCTGCAGTTTTAGTATGTATAATTTCTAAAAAAACACATGATCTTAATAATCAACCTGCACCGACACACTCATTTGATGCAGGGTCAGCATGGGAGAACTTAGCATTACAAGCTAGTATAAATAACATTGTAGCACATGGAATGGAAGGTTTTGATTATGAGAAAGCAAGAAAAGTTCTAAAAGTACCAAATGAATTTCAAGTAGAAGCTATGTTTGCTTTAGGAAAACCAGGAAGTACAGAAAATTTACCAAAAGAATTACAGGAAAGAGAGAAACCAAGTACCAGAAAAGAATTAAAAGAGATAGTAGTAGAAGGGATTTTTAGTTGGAATTAAGCCCTGATCTCAAAATTATTACTTAATTCATAAGAAACTAAAGAGTCTCCAACACCCCTTCCCATAGCATAAAAAATTCTTCCACCTAAAATATCTAATAATCCAATATCTTTAAAGTGTCTTTGAACATCAACTTTAGTTAAATTCAATTCTGTTTTCATATTTTCAACAGCAACATCTACATCACCAAATTCATCCACTAATCCCAAGCCAACTGCCTCCTGTCCCAAATAGAATTCTCCTGTAGCTAATTTAGAAACTTCTTCTACAGTTAAACCCCTGTTATTAGCAACTTCCTTAACAAAATATTCATGAATAAGATTGATCTTAGACTGCAATAATCTTCTTTCATCTTCATCTAAATCCTTAAAAGGAGTCCCAGTATCTTTATATTTACCACTTACTAACTGCTCATAATCCACACCATACTTCTCAAATAACCCACTAAACTCTAAGTAACTACCTAAAACACCTATACTCCCTGTAATACTCATAGGACTAGAATAAATTTTATCAGTTGCACTTGCAATCCAATAACCTCCAGAAGCACCAACTTCCCTAATAACTGCATAATTAGTTTTATTTAATTTTTTTATAGCATCACCTATCTCTTGACTAGCAACAACAGTACCACCAGGACTATTAATCTCAAATACAACTCCTTTAACAGATTCATCTTTATTTAAGTCATTAATTAATTTAACAACTTCTGTACTGCTAATACCAGAACTACCTCCAAATAAATCACCATTTCCTGAAGTAGTAATAGCTCCTTCTAAAGGAACAATCATAATTTTATCTCCAAAAGATTTAGAATTATTATTGAATGCAAAAAAAGCTACAACTAAACTAACTAAATACAATAAAACCAATAATATAACAATGAAAACCCACTTCTTCATTTCAACACCACCTTACTCTCAACAACTAAGACACCAGCAAAAACCTCAAATAGTCTCTGATGTCCGCTTTTAAAAAACATATAAATTACATCCACTAATAAAACTATCGAAAATGGAACAGTAACATTGCTCAAAAAGGATTGAAAAAAATTTAATTCTTTTCCATTAGAAGAAATAACCTTTAGTCTAAACAAAGCCTTACCTAAAGTCTGTCCCATCTTCCATTCTAAGATTGTAAAATAAAACAATAGTCCGAAAGCTATTAAGAAAGTTAAAATAGTTAAAACCATATCATTACTTTTCAAAACTGAACTAAAGCTACCTAAAGAAATTAGATAATTATAGAAAGGCAAACTAACAACAAGATTAACAATAATTAAATCAATTAAAAAAGCAGAAAATCTTTTAACCAAACTAGCAGGAACCAATCCTTTTTTTAGTTTAATATATTCCACCATAAAATGAATTTAAGATTCAAAGTTTAAATATTTATCTAATAAGATCTTTTTTAGTTTCTAAAATCTTAATCAATTTAGGATCATTATAAAGATAAACATCAAGAATATCTAAGCAAATAATTTTCTTTTTACGACAAATTTGAGAAAATCTTTTTTCCAATTCTTTTCTTTGAGATTCTTCCATAACCACAATCAAATCTGCCAATTCTAATTCTTCTTTTTTAACAATATTAGAATATAAACCTGCACATTTAGTTTCAAATTGATCTTTAAATAATTCAGCAGCAGTTCTACTTCTATTCATCCCAAGATTACAAATAAACAAAACTTTCATAATATAATCCAGAAATTAAAATTTAAAAATTTACCTAATGAATTATCTCACTTGCTTATACCCATTCCGCTGCTTTCTGGGAGTATAAACTTAAATTAAACCCATTATTAATAATCTATTTCTAAATTTGGGGTCATTCACTTTTGAAAATTCAGAAACAGCATCATCAAATTCTTGCCTAGAAATTTGAGAAGATTGAGTAACAACTTCTAGATCGTATTTCTTTCTTCTTCTAGAATCATAAAGACAAACAACAGCATCCTCTTCAAAAAACTCCCCAGTATCAAAAGGAAAATAAGTACCTTTACTTTTACTATAAACAGGCTGTCTTCGACCAGAAACCAAATAAGAATCAGTAAGATTCCCAAAAGTAGAAAAGTGACCATGTAAATCAAAAAGTTGATTATTAGGTGTTGTAGCTCTAGTTAAGATCGTAGGATTATTTCCCAAATTCGAAAGTAATCTAGTAAAATATAGTTTAACGTATTCCACTCTATGTCTCAGACCATTGACCATAGCTTAAACAAAAAATAAAATCTTATAAATCTTTCCAATAAAAGAATAGTAATAACATATGGAAAAACACATTAAAGAATTAACAACAAAACTCAAACAAGGAGTGGATATAGAAAAATTAAAGAAAGAAATAGCTAAAAAATATTCTTTAGGAAAATTTCCTTCAAATATAGAGATACTTTCACAATTAAATAAAAAAGAAAAAGAAACTTACAAAAATTTTCTAATAACCAAACCAATGCGTACCCTATCTGGAGTGGCACCATTAGCAATTATGACAAAACCAATTCCTTGTAAACATGGAAAATGTACTTTTTGTCCAGGTGGACCAAAATCAAGTTTCGGAGATGTTCCACAAAGTTATACTGGAAATGAACCTTCTACTCTAAGAGCAATAAGAGCAAATTATGATCCTTATTTAATTGTATTTAACAGATTAGAACAATACTTCTTATTAAATCAGATTCCAGAAAAAACAGAAGTTATAATTCAAGGAGGAACTTTTTGTTCATTCCCAAAAGAATATCAAGATGAAGTTATTATTTACACATTAAAAGCAATGAATGATTTCTCAGATTTATTTTTCAAAAACAACAAATTAAATTTTAAAAAATTTAAAGAGTTTTTCGAACTGCCAGGCACGATTAAAGACCAAGAAAGAACAAAAAGGATTCAAGAAAAAACTTTAAAATTAAAAAAAAGTTCAACATTAGAAAAAGAACAATTAAGAAATGAGACTTCAAAAATAAAATCAACAGCTTTAGTAATAGAAACAAAACCAGATTGGTGTAAAGAAGAACATATTGATCAAATTTTAAGATTAGGAACAACAAGAGTAGAAATAGGAGTACAAACACTTAAACCAGAAATACTAAAAATAACTAATAGAGGTCACACTTTAGAAGACACAAAAGAAGCAATCCAACTATTAAAAGACTCATTTCTAAAAACCACATTTCACATGATGCCAGGTTTGCCAAAAACCACAAAAGAAGAAGATATAGAAATGATGAAAGAATTATTTGAAAATGAAGATTATAAACCAGACTCTTTAAAGATTTATCCCTGTTTAGTAATGTCAGGAACTCCTTTATATATTCAATACCAAAAAGGCCAATTTACACCATTAACAACAGAAGAAGCAGCTGAAGTAATTTCAAAATCTCAAAAATATATTCCAGAATATTGTAGAGTAATGCGTGTAAATAGGGACATACCTTCTACAGTAATTGAAGACGGTGTAATGAAAACTAATTTAAGACAAATTGTAGATAAAAAAGATCAAAAATGCAGATGTATAAGATGTAGAGAACCAATGGGAAGAGAAGTAAATTATTCTTCAATAAAAATAAAAAAACAATATTATGATTCAAGCAGGGGAAAAGAAGTTTTTATCTCACTTGAAGACACAAAAAATGATATCCTAATTGGTTTTTGTAGATTAAGAAAACCATATAAACCATTTAGAAAAGAAATAACTAAACATTCTGCAGGAATAAGGGAACTACACGTTTATGGGCAAGCAGTTGCAATAGGGGAAGAAGGTTTAGTTCAACATAGGGGTTATGGAAAACAATTAATGCAAGAAGCAGAAAGAATAGCAAAAGAAGAATGGAAATGCAATAAACTAATAGTTATTTCTGGAATTGGAGTTAGAGAATATTACAGAAAATTAGGTTATGAAAAAGATGGACCATATGTATCAAAAAAGATATAAAAAAATTTTCAAAAGTCAAACCGAAACTAAACTTCCGATCTTTAAATCTTTTAATAAATCAGGATTATTTTTTTTAACATCAAGAATTTCTATGCCTAAAACATTACCATCTTTGTCAACATCCATTAAAACATCTTCAGTCAATTTTATTGTTTTATTTATAGTTTTCTTATAGTTATCTAAATATATATAACCTGCATCTACTCCAGCATCATATTCAAATTTCATAGTTAAATAACAGTAATTATACTTATATAATTTTCTTTTTTTAAAATAATAATTCTTATTGTCCTATTCTTAATATTGCCTAATACTTCTTTTCTATCTCTAATTTTCTTTATGTATCTAGGAAACATCAAAATATACTCAACTTCTAATTCAGTTATTCCTCTTTGTTTCATCCTCTTTTTAGCATGCTCTGAATAAGCAATAATCATTTAAGAAAAAAATAAAAACAATTTATAACAACTAACTAGAAATTTCCGAAAGATTTTCAAAAACCAAGACAATTATAATAATATATATTTTAAAATATAATATATTTACAAAAGTTTACAATAGAAATGTTTAAGTATTAAATAAAGGCTATACAATTCAATAATATTTAGGAGGGTTTTTTATGGCAAAAAAAATGAATTGGCCTAGAGTTGTCGGAACTTTGGTCGTAATTCTCGCAATTATCGCAATTATAATCGGAGTTACAAACCAAGAAGGAACGACTACTAATTCTGATGAAATTAAAATTGGTGCAATGTTTCCTTTATCAGGAACATTAGCTAACTTAGGAAGTGCAATGAAAGATGCATCTCAATTAGCAGTAGATGAAGTTAACCTTAATGGGGGGATTAACGGAAAAAAATTCAGTTTAATTGTAGAAGACGGTAAGTGTTCAGCAGATGATGCTGTAACCGCAGGAAGAAAATTAATAGATATAGATGGAGTAAAAGCTATAGTTGGTCCAACATGTTCAACAGAAACAGCAGCTTTAGGACCAATAGCAACTTCTGCACAAGTAGTATTATTAAGCCCAAGTGCGACAAAACCAGGCTTAACATTACAAGCAGGAGATTATGTATTTAGAAATGTTGCTCCTGACAGTTATCAAGGAGCAGAAGGTGTAAAAATTGCTGAGTCCTTAGGAACTAAAAAAGTAGCAGTATTATATGCTAATGATGAATATGGGGCAGCACTTAAAGACGTATTTGTAACTGAAGCTCAAGCAAAAGGAATACAAGTACTCCTTACAGAAGCAATGGATAAAGAAGGAAAAGATTTCAGAACACAACTTACAAAGATCAAAAATGCAAACCCTGACTTAGTCTATTTAGTGGTATTTCCTAAAGAAGGAGCAATTGTATTAAGACAACAAAAGGAATTAGGAATGACTAATAAATGGATTGCTGCAGAAGCAATTAAAGACGATGAAGTTATTGGAACCACAGGAGATGCAGGAAACGGAGTTATAGTTACAACACCTAGAGTAACTTATGACAACGAAGTATTCACTAAATTTGCATTAGATTATAAATCAAAGTATGGAAGAGAACCAGATATTTATGCTGGGGAAACATATGATGCTACCAAAATATTAATGGAAGCAGCTGCAAATACTGATGGCTCAGGTAGAGCAATAAGAGAATACTTACTAAATAAAGAAAGTTATACTCTAGCGACAGGTAATTATAAATTTAATGAAAATAGAGAAGTTAAAAAAGATTACCAATATTGGATAATAAGAAATGGAAAGTTTGAACCTTATCAGGTTTAAGCTTCTTTCTTTTTTTCTTTTTATATAAACTAATTTAAACAGTTTAATAATTAAGACTAAATATAATCAGAATCATTCTAAAAAATGAATGAAAAGAAAATTAAATTATCCAAGAATAATTGGAACAATAATAATTATAATTTTAATAATATCAATAGTTATAGGATTATCATTTAATTCTCAAACAAAAGAAGAAATAGTTATAGGATCAATACAAGCATTAACAGGAGAAACAGCAAAACACGGAAACAATGTAAAAGATGGAATAGATTTAGCAGTAGAAGAAATAAATAAAAATGGTGGAGTTAATGGTAAGAAAATAAAGATTATACATGAAGATGAAAATTGTATTCCAACAAAGGCAGTCTCTGCAGCTCAAAAATTAATAAACATAGATAAAACAAAAATTATTTTAGGCCCAACCTGTTCTTCATCATCAATGGCAGTAGCACCAGTAGCAGAACAAAATAAAGTAATAATGTTCACTCCAATATCCTCAGTTCCAGCATTAAGACAAGCAGGAGATTATATATTCAGAAATAGAGTTTCAGGAGAGCCACACTCAATTAAGATGGCTAATTTTGCATATAATGAACTAAATGCGAGAACCGCATCAACCCTATATATAAATCTAGATAATGGAATAAGTTACTCAGAAGAATTTATAAAAGAATTTGAAAAATTAGGCGGAAAAATTCTAAACACAGAGGCATATGAAAAAGGTTTACAAGATTTCAGAACACAATTATTAAAAATAAAGGAAAACAATCCTGATGTAATTTACCTAGCAGGACAAGCATCTCAAAATGCAATAAAACAAGCAAGAGAATTAGGAATAAAAACACAAATAATAGCACCAACAACATTACAAGAAGCAGATTTATTTGATATTGCAGGAGATTCAGCAAATGGAATTTACTATTCATACGAATCATTTGATCCAAATAGTAAAGAGCAAGTAGTCTCATATTACCAAGAAAAATATAAATCAAAATACGGAAGAGAATCAGAAGTATTTGCAGCTAATGCATACGATGCTGTAATGCTAATCTCGAAAGCATTGGAAAAATGTGAAGAAAATACAGATTGTATAAAAAACCACTTATACTCTATAAAAAATTACGAAGGAGTTAGTGGCATAACAACATTTGATAAAGATGGAGAAGTTTTAAAACCATTAATAATCAAAAAAACTGAAAATAGAAAGTTCGTTTTCCATTCAAATTAATATATATTATTTATATAAAAAGTTTTAACCATAACCTATATAAATAATCTTAAGTAATCCAAAACAATAATGGCATTCTCACAATTAATAATAAACGGTTTAATAGCAGGAGCCATATATGCTTTAATTGCATCAAGTTTCTCATTAATTTTTAATATTATAAAATTCATGGATTTATCTCCGGGAGCAATATTTGTAACTGCAGCATTCTCAGCATATGCTTTTAATGTTTTATTTGGATTACATTTCTTAATAGCCTTAATTTTAGCAATAACAGTAGCAGTAGCTTTAGCATTATTAGTTAATTTAATAGTTTATCAGCCTTTAATAAAAAGAAAATCAGATAGTTTCACATTATTACTAGCTTCTTTCGGAGTCTTCCTTATAATAACTGGATTTATATTATTAATCTTTGGAGCAGAAGTAAGGACATTTGGGTTACCAATAACAAAAGGTTATGAACTTCTAGGATTTATAATAACAAAAACACAGATTACCCTAATTGTAACTTCCATAGTAGTCTTCATAGGATTACAATTGTTCATGAAAAAAACAAAATTGGGCAAAGCTATGCGTGCAATGGCAGACAACAAACAAGTTGCATCAGGTATAGGAATTAATGTTAAAAAAATAACAAATATAACATTTATAATTTCAGCAGCACTAGCAGCAATAGCAGGAATATTAGTTGGTCTAGAACAAAATATAGATCATAACATGGGATTCTTAGTAATCCTAAAAGGTCTAACTGCCTCTGTAATTGGAGGAATAGGAAATGTTCCAGCTGCTCTAATCGGAGGTTTAATCATAGGTTTAGTAGAAAACATTGGAATTTGGTATTTACCTTCTGGTTATAAAGATGCAATCGCTTTTGTAATCTTAATAATATTCTTAATATTTAGACCTAAAGGAATATTTGGAGTAAAAACAAGAGAGGAAACCTCAGGATAATGATAGAAGCCTATTTTATACATTTATTAATCTTAATTGGAATTTACATTATTTTAGCTGCATCTCTAAACCTAGCAATGGGAAATACAGGCTTACTAAACGTAGGTCATGTTGCATTCTATGCAATAGGAGCTTACACCTCTGCATTGCTAGCTTTAAATTTAAATATTCCATTTTGGATTGGATTTTTAGCTGGAGGAATTTTAGCAGCATTATTTGCATTATTAATTGCAATACCAACCTTAAAATTAAGAGGAGACTATTTAGCAATAGCAACTCTAGGATTAGCTGTTGTAGTTGAAAGCATTCTAAGAAATTGGACTTCATTAACAAGAGGACCACTAGGACTTCCAGGAATTCCAAAACCAGCATTATTTGGAATGACTTTCAATAATAATTCATACTTAATACTAGTAATCATATTCTCTGTAATAACCTGTTTAATAATTTATTATATAACTAAAAGCCCATTTGGAAGAGTTTTAAAAGCAATCAGAGAAGATGAATTAGCAGCAGCTTCCTTAGGAAAAAATACAACAAAATATAAAACACAAGCCTTAGTAATCTCTGCTTTTTTTGCTGGAATAGCAGGATCATTATATGCTCATTACATTAATTTCATAGATCCAACAACATTTAGTGTATTAGAATCAATCTTAATAATCTCAATGATTATAGTTGGAGGTTTAGCATCTGTAAAAGGAGCAGTAATTGGTGCAGTAATATTAACATTATTACCAGAACCATTAAGGTTTTTACCAATTCCAAGTTTTGCAATAGGAGCCTTAAGACAAATATTATACGCATTATTATTAGTTATAATTTTAATAAAAAGACCACAAGGAATATGGGGAGAATTTACTAAACAAAAAGAAAATGGTGCTTAAAGTAACAAATTTAGAAAAAGACTTCGGAGGAATAAAAGCTGTAAATAATTGCAATTTTGAAATTAAAGAAAATAAAATTACAACTTTAATAGGCCCAAATGGAGCAGGAAAAACAACAGTTTTTAATTTAATAACAGGTTTAATAAAACCAGATAAAGGCCATATACATTTTAGAGGAAATCATCTAGTTGGATTAAAAC
This sequence comes from Candidatus Woesearchaeota archaeon, assembly GCA_018302545.1. Classification (GTDB taxonomy): domain Archaea; phylum Nanobdellota; class Nanobdellia; order SCGC-AAA011-G17; family GW2011-AR18; genus JAGVZM01. The sequence goes on from JAGVZM010000001.1 coordinate 179,975, forward strand.
CATATAAGATAGCAAGATTAGGATTAACCAGAACATTTCAACTAATAAGATTATTTCCAAAATTAACAGCTATGGAAAATATGCTTCTAGTAAGATCAAATGAACTAGAAAGATTCAAAGATCTAATATTCAATCCAAAAAAAATAAGGCATGAAGAAAATTTAAATAAACAAAGGTGTATGGAATTCCTAGAATTGGTTGGTATTCCTGAAAAACATAATTTTTTAGCTGAAAACCTAAGCTTTGGACAGCAAAAGCTATTGGAAATTGCTAGAGCATTAGCAACAGAATCACCTTTAATACTTTTAGACGAACCTGTAGGAGGAGTAAATCCTAAATTAAGAGACAAAATTAGAAATATCCTAATAAAAATAAAAGAACAAGGAAGAACTCTATTAATAATAGAACATGATATGAATTTTGTAATGAAAATAAGTGATAAAGTTATAGTTTTAGATGAAGGGACTGTAATAGCAGAAGGACCCCCTAAGAAGATACAAAATAATAAAAAAGTTTTAGATGCATATCTAGGTGGAAATAAAAAATGAAGAAAAAATTACTAGAAATAAAAGATCTAGAAGCAGGTTATGGAAAACTACAAGTACTAAAAGGAGTTAATATGCATGTTAACGAAGGAGAGATCGTAGCAATTATAGGCCCAAATGGAGCAGGCAAATCTACAGTTTTAAAGTCAATAATGTCTATGGTAGGAAAAGGTAGAGGTTCTATAAACTTCAACAATAAAAACATAAAAAAATTAGAAACCCATGAAATAGTAAAAGCAGGAATAAGTATGGTACCACAAGGAAGGATAGTTTTTCAAAGTTTAACTGTTGAAGAAAACTTAGAAATGGGAGGCTACCTAATTAAAGAAAATAATTTAATAAAACAAAGAATAAAAGAAATGTATGATTTTATCCCAATTTTAAGATCAAAAAGAAAACAAAGAGCCTCTTTTTTAAGTGGAGGTCAGCAACAAATGGTTAGTGTAGCTCGTTCATTAATATTAAGGCCAAAAATCCTTTTAATGGATGAACCTTCTTTAGGATTAGCACCAAAGACAATACAAGAAGTCTTTGAAAAAATAAGAGAAATAAGAGATAAATTAGGAATAACTATTTTAATGGTAGAACAAAATGCTCATAAAGCCCTAGAGATATGTGATAGGTGTTATGTTTTAGAATCAGGAAACGTAGCCTTAGAAGGCACATCTAAATTAACAAAAGACCCAAGAGTTAAGAAACTATATCTTGGGGGATACTAAATATTATATACCAAGAGAATTATAAAATTAAATTAATGAGAAAAGGAAAAATTTTCTTTTTTATTGGTCCCTCCGGTGCAGGAAAAACAGTAATTTCTGAGTACATTTTAAAAAATAGAAAAAATACAGTTCCAGCAATTTCTTCAACAACAAGAGAGAAAAGACCAAACGAAATTAATGGTAAAGACATGAATTTTTTAACAAAAGAAGAATTTAAAGAGGCAATAAAATTAAACAAAATGGTCGAATACGCTGAAGTATTTGGAAATTATTATGGAACATCTATAGACTCATTCAATCCAATAAAAAAAGGAAAAGATGTAATAAAAATTATAGAAATCCAAGGTGCAAAAACAATTAAAAAAAAGGAAATAAAAGCAACCTATTTTTTTCTATGTCCAATTAATTTAGAAACATTAAAGGAAAGGCTAGAAAAAAGGAAAGATAAGGATATAGAATTAAGGATGTCACAAGTTCAAGAATTCTTAAATTTCAAAAAAGAAGTAGATTATATCATAAATACAGATGGAAAAACTGAAAAAGATATAGAAAGATGTGCCTTAGAAATAATGAAAATAATGGACAATATTTAAGTGAAGTTCACAACCACAGCAAGCTGGGGGTATTGATTTTAATATAAAATACTAAAAATAGATTATTAATCACTTAAAAGTAGATACAAAACGAAAGATTTATATATTATGTCACCTAATCTTAAGATTATGAAAAATTCAGGTTTATCTAAAATATTAACAGGAGCAGCCTTAGGAACAGGTTTAATTCTAGCTCCAAATTTAGCAGATGCTCAAATTATCCCAGTAGTTCCTCAACCAGCTCCAATTCCAAAACCACCTTCAGTTCCACAGCCGCCAATAATAACAAAGAAAAAGCCAGTTTTAAATAGAAATCCAGCAAGTTTTGAAATTTCTCCAGGTTTTTCATTTGAAAGCAGAACATCTGAAAGAGGAGACTTGGAAGTAGATACACAAACATTTGGATTTCCATTCAGATTAGCCTATAGATTAACAGACGATGTTAATGCAGGTGTTTTTGGTTCTGTTAATAGAATAAATAGAACAACAAGAGATGAAATAGGTTATAGATTAGATGAAGGGGCTACTTCTTTTTCTGCAGGACCTTATTTCAACTTTGGATTAGATCCATTAGATTTTGATTTATATGTATTAGTAACAAGTATAGATCCTCAAGTATTCGAAAGAGAATTAAGAAGGTCTTTAGCAGTAACATCTGCTTTAGATTTAAGAGTAGATCTAGGTTTTGATATTGAATTAATAGGAAGAGTAGCAGGTAAATTTGGAGAATTCAGACCAGTTTCAAGATATAACGTAGCAGTAGCAAAATATTTAGGTCCTGTAAGATTAGAAGCAGGAGTAGAACACACAATTGACAATATTTATTATAACAAAATGACAGCAGGTTTAGCAAAAGTAAGTTATGAACATGAAGGAACAGGGATAAGATTAGGTTTAACAGGAATAGCAGGACAAAGATTTTCAGGAAGAGGAGAATTATATATTCCATTAAGAAGTCAACATGATATGGCTTTAAGCTTAACAGCTGAAGGTGAAAAACAAACAGGAAATACAGAAGTTGATTCAGGAAGAGTAATGGCCTACCTTAACCTATTCGGCAGAAAGTAAAATTTAATAAACACTAAAAATTCTATAAATTTTAATGGATATAAACAAAGAATTAATCCTAAAGGTAGCTAAAAATGCAAGATTAGAATTGACAGATCAAGAAATAAAAGAGTTCTTGCCACAACTAAAAGAAGTCTTAAATTCATTCTCAGAGTTAAGTAAAATAAATACAGATAAAATAAATCCAAGTTTTCAACCAATAGATATTAAAAACAAATTAAGAGAGGATCAAGAAGAACCTTCTATAGACAATAAAGAATTACTAAAAAACACTAAGCATAAAAAAGATAATTATTTCCTAGGACCAAAAGCAATATGAAAGCACTATCTATGAAACAACCAGTTCCAGAACTAATTTTACAAGGTAAAAAAACCATAGAATTAAGAACTTGGAAATCTAACTTTAGAGGAGAATTCTATTTACATGCATCTAAAAATGTAATACCAAGATTAATGGATGTATTCAAATTTAAAATTGAAGATCTGTCACAAGGAGCAATAGTTGGAAAAGCAACGATTAAAGATATGAAGATATATACAGAAGAAAAACAATTTCAAAAAGACGCAGACAAACATTTAGTTCCTGGAAAAATGTACAAAAACCCAACCTATGGTTATATATTAGAAGAACCAGTTAGATTAGAAAAACCCATTCCTTACAAAGGGCAATTAAGCTTTTTTGATGTAAATTTAACACCAACAAAACAATTAAAACTAGGAGAATTTAAATGAAGATTCAGGAATTCATAAAAAAAGTCCAAGATAAAGAAATAGACGTAGTAGAACATACCCACAAAGTCTTAGAAGAATGTAAAAAAATAAACAAAGAATACCATTATCTAAATACAATTTCAGAAGAGTTAGCAATAGAACAAGCAAAAAACGTAAAGAAAAATCCAAAAGGAAAATTAGCAGGTCTTCCAATATCAGTAAAGGATTCTATATGTGTTAAAGATATAGAAAGTACAGCAGGTTCTAAAATATTAAAAGGTTATATTCCATTAAAACACGCAACAGCAGTAAAAAAAGCAATAAATGAAGGAGCAATAGTCATAGGAAAAACAGCTCAAGATGAATTTGGTTTCGGTGGTTTCTCAACTAATGTTGGTTTAAATTTTAAAATTCCTTTAAATCCATTTGATAAAGGAAGAGCTACTGGAGGTTCTTCAGGAGGCGCAGGAGGTTTAACCCAAAAAGCTAGTTTCCCACACATTGCATTGGGAGAATGTACTGGAGGAAGCATAGAAAGTCCTGCTAGTTTCTGCGGAGTTTTTGGATTAGTTCCAACTTATGGAAGAGTTTCTAGATATGGCCTAATAGATTATGGAAATTCTCTAGATAAAGTGGGTCCATTAAGTAAAGAAGCTTATGGTACTGCTTTAATGCTAGAGACAATATCAGGTCATGATCCTAAAGATTCAACATCCCTAAAAGAGGAAGTAGGAAGTTATACAAATTACTTAACTAAAAAAGTGAAAGGTTTGAAGATAGGAGTAATAAAAGAAGCTTTTAGTGAAGGCACAGACAAATCAGTAAGTAATGTTGTATGGAGAAGTATTAAAAAACTAGAAGATAATGGATGTATTTACAAAGAAATAACTTTACCGATAACTATGAAATATAGTATCCCTACTTATTATCTATTAGCCACAGCAGAAGCTTCAACAAATTTAGCAAAGTATTGTGGAATAAGATATGGTGCACATGAAAAACTAGAAGGCAATTTTGATGAGTATTTCACTAAAGTAAGAAGTAATAACTTCGGAAAGGAAGCAAAGAGAAGAATAATAATTGGAACATTTTCAAGAATGTCTGGGTTCAGAGATGCTTACTATATCAAAGCTGCTAAAGTCAGAACTCTGATAATTGAAGAATACAAAAAAGCATTGAAAAATTTTGATGTATTGATAACTCCCACAATGCCAATATTACCTCCTAAATTCGAAGAATTAAAAAAATTAACACCATTGCAAGATTATATGATGGACATCATGACTGCTGCCCCAAATCTAGCAGGTTTACCCCATTTAAGTATTCCAGTTGGTTTTGAAAAAAATCTACCAATAGGTATGATGGCAATCTCAGATCATTTACAAGAAGGAAAATTAATCCAAATAGCCAAAGAGTTCTCTTAAAAAATAAGCAGTTTATTAAAATAAAAAAGAAAAATAGAATTTGAAAGATTTATTATAATTTATTCTTCCTCATCACTACTCTTATCTTCGTCTTCGTCGTCATCATCGTCATCCATGTCATCGTCATCCATGTCATCGTCTTCTTCCACTTCTACGTCTTCATCATCAGAAGCAACTAATAAAAGTTCCTCATCAAATGTATTTGTTTTTATCATTGTTTCACTCATTTTATAATCCACCCCCTGGGTTTAATAAAAAAACCAAAAAACACCTGTTTAAATAATTTACTATATTAAAAACTACCCTTTGGTAACTAATATTCATTGTCTAAATCCACTCCTTCAGAGTCTCCATCAAAATCAGCATCATCAGCATCATCAGCATCTAAATCAAATTCATCAGAATCAAAATCACTTTCCTCAAAATCTTCCTCATCTTCAGGAAGTTTAGCCTTATTCTTTTTTTTAATAGCAAACTCAATTTTAAAAAAGTCTTGCAATTCTAATAATTCCACCCACACAATATTCATAGTTACCAACCCCCTAACTAGCCCAATGCTAGTAAAGGGGACTTATAAATTTTTTGGTAATATAAAATAAATAAATAAAACTAGTATTCTTCACTAGAATCTACACCCGATTCATCATTCTCAAAGTCGTCATCTAATTCATCGTCATCTAAATCCAATTCATCCCTATCAAAAAAATCTCCTTCTAATTCCTCATCATCGTCAGGCAGATCATTAATAGTTAATTGCTTATCCTCTGAAAATTCCATAACACACCTCCTGAATTTCAAAAATTATCAAATAAGAAATTTATATAGTTTTCTAATTAAATAAAAGATTTAGCTTTCCCAGTATTAACAATTAAAATTTTCTTATCTTTAGGTATGATTTTTCTAATTTGTAACATTAAAGCCAATCCTGCAATACCTGAAGGTTCACAAACAATATTATTATTATCAGCAATTTCCATAGCTTTATCTAAATATTTTTCTTTAATTAGATAAACATCAGATTTGGAGCCACAAAATCCAGAACACCTATATAGCCTTATCCACTGTTCATCAAAATGTACAAAAGGTAAATGTGGAGAATATAACTTATCTGCTTTAGTTCTTGGATTATTAGAAGTAGCACCCATAAAATTACAATTTCTCAAAGTTTTAATATTTCCTTTAAATCTTGGATCATGGTTGATAGATTGAATTTCTCTTTTAGCAACATTCAAAACATTTTCATATAGGTTACCTGTTCCAAAAGGAATAAAGCAATAATCTGGAGAGGTATTTATTATTTCATAACTTAACCAATCGTAAAATCTAGTAGTGGGATCTAAAGCCTCAGCAGAAGTTATATCAAATCCCTTTTTGTTTTTAGTTAGAAATAAGATATCCTTAGAATTCAATTGTTTTCTAGCCAACAAAGTTTGGTAAACTTTACATCCAACATCTTTCAGCTTTTTCAAAACTTCAGAACCTGTATGAAGATCAATCAATACTCTAAGGTTAGGCAAGTTATATTTTTTTAGTATTAATTGTATTGCAACAGCAGCATTTCCTGAAGAAATAATTGACATTGCAGGTAAAGTACCATTAACTTGTCCATATTTTTTAGCTAATAAGAAATTACGATAAGTGACAACGATCTCCCAAGCCATTCTATCTTTATGAGTTCCTGTTGGATTATGACTTTCATCTTTCAGCCAAACATTTGAAAATCCTGGAACTTTTATTTTATAGGTTGGAGTAGCAGGAAATTTAGGATCATTAGGTGGAAATTCTGGATTATTAGGATCGTTTTCAGAAGCAACATGAATAGATTTTAAAATCTGTTCTTCTTTTTTACTAAAAACCATTTTATAGAAAATAAAAATATATATTTATTAAATTTGCTATAAATGCGCGAGCCGGGATTCGAACCCGGGTCTTAGCGTTGGCAACGCCAAATACTAACCACTATACTACTTGCGCAAACTAAATTCTAGAACAAAACATTCATTTTTAAAGATTTCTCAACCAAAATAAGTATCCGAAACTTCTTTTTTCTCTTCTTTAGCTTGTTTATTTTTTTCCTTTTTAATAATCTTCTCAGCTTTCTTAATAGCTTCAGTTTTTTCTATTTTCCCAAACCTGCTTTCATAATCATTTATAGCTCTATTTAACATAGCCAAAAAAGATTTGGCATGTAGAGGACTCATAACAACGATATTATGCGTCAAAAAAATACTTCTATGATCTGCAAAATCATGTAAATGTGTAACACATTTAAAATCTAAAGAAAACTCATTAGGATTAAAATTAATTCCTGCTTCATTAGAATAAAATTGTTCAGTATCTTTTATTCTAACATTCACCTGTTGATCTTCTTTTGCCATTTTATTATTAGTGGGCCCGGCAAGATTTGAACTTGCGACATCCACCTTGTAAGGGTGGCGTTTGTTAATCCCAAAATCAAGGCTTATGAGATCCATAACCACTAGACCACGGGCCCATAAAAAACAGAACAGATAAACAATTTAAAAAGGTTTCTCTAAGTTAGAATCCATTTACTAAACCAACATATGCTTTAAATTCAAAATCCCCATCACTTAAATCTCTTTTAAGATGAATCGAAGTTTCAAGTGGAGTTTCAGGAATTGAAACATAAATATCTCCAACCACTTTAGGCAAAAATAATCCAGATTTTTTTTCATACTCAAAACCAGGTCCTAGAGAAAAAAATAATCCATTAAGAGGCCTATAAACAAATCTACTATCTAATAAAGAGACATTTGGGTTATTTCTCCAATCAAAAGCAAGAGCAAACCTATTTGTAGATACTTGATCATAAGGAGGCCAAGCATCTAAAATGTGACCAGTAGCAACATCCCTCATCTCAGTATTATTTAAGACCCTAGTTCTAAAATCTAAAAATTCTTTTCCATAATTAGAACTATTCATCAAAATCAATTTGCCAAATTGAAGTTTATCATCTAAATCAACTAATGTTTGACTATGGAAAGCAAAACCTCTCTGGTTTATATAACTAAAGATACCAATTAAAGTATCCCTATCTAAACCTTGACTACCAAAACTAAAATAAAAATCATTAACGACAGCAGCTACAAAACCATGCGCATCAAATCTATTTCCATCATTCCAAACATCAAAATCTAAAGTTAGATTAGAATCACTATAAGTAGTTCCAAAAAATCCTCCAAACAAAGCTATAGAATCTTGAATAATACCTGCTCTAAGAACTAATTGACCTTGCTCACCAAACAAAACACTAACTCTAGGAAAACCCTCTAACATTAAAGTATATCCCCAATTTTTATTAGGTTTATAATCCACAATGCCTGTTGCTCTAAAAAGACCATTATTAGAAGCACTTTCTAAACCAATTATATCATCCAAAAATTTGCTTTTAGGACTTCTTAATACAGAACTAAATTCATGAGTATTATCATCAACAAATAATTTTGTTCTATGTTGAAGAGCTAAATGGGTACCATCTAAATTTTTATACTTAACCAAAGAATCTACATTAGTATCACCATTAGATTCAATTAACATATTCCCCAGGAATAAATTTGATTTAGGAACCTCAACCTTACTATCTTCAGAAGCCTCTCCAAAAAGAGAAGCAGCCAATGCTAAAGGTAAAACAAAACTCATCTTCAATCATCTCCAATTTACCACCTCTTCTATGAAATTACATCTAGAAAATAATAACCGTTCTAAGTTTAAAGCTTTTTATTAAAATATATAAATAAGTATAAAAGTATAAATCTTTAGAAAAGTTTAAATATATTCCTAAATTAACAATTCTTATGAAAAGAAAATTAGTACAACAAGGTGCAGCAACGATGATGATAAGTTTGCCAGCTAAATGGATTAAAGCTAATTCCTTAAATAAAGGTTCAGAAATAAACTTAGAACAACATAATAATTCTCTAATAATTTCAGGAGACAGAATAAACACAAAAAGTGAAACAGAAATTAAGATATTAACAAATGTAGAGTCCTCAATAAGAACTTTAATAACCAATACTTACAGAAATGGATTTGACAAAATAAGAGTAAATTTTGAAAATGAACAACAATTCAAAATATTAAAGCATATAATAAAATCAAGATTAACCGGTTTTGATATTATAAAAAAAGAGAATAATTATTGTATTGTAGAGAATATTACAGAACCAACTGAAGATCAATTTGAAAACATTTTAAGCAAATTATTATTAAATATAGAAGAATTTTTTGAAATAACAAAAAAAAGATTTGAAAATCCAAAAGAGATTTATGATTATGAAGAAACATCAGAATTAATACAGAAATATGATAATTTCTGTAGAAGGATAATAATAAAATACAAATATAATAACAAAAAAACAGAATTACTTTGGGCATTTTTAACATTAATAATTCATGGACAAAGAGAATTGCATCATCTTAACAAAGTATTAAATGAAAATATCAAAATATCAAAAGAAACAAGAGAGTTGTTAGTAGAATCAGAGAATTTATTTAAATTAGTAAAAAAAGCATATTTAGAGAAAGATATTAACCTACTATCAAAAATTCATAATTTGGAAAAAGAGATAATGTATAAAAAAGGTTATAGTCTTTTATCAAAAGTCAAGAATCAAGAGACTAAAATAGTATATCATATAATGGTTGCTTCAAGGGAGTTTTACCAAGCAAATTCTCCTTTATCAGGATTAATCATTTAATCGAAGATTTGTTTTCTATATCTAATTAATCTTCTAGAAAATTCTCTTCCAGGAATTGTTAAATCACAATCTAAAGAATAGTTATTAATAACTCTTTCATGAATTGGTAAAAAAGTATAACTAACAATAGCATCTTGTTCATTTCTTGTAACAAATTGGAATGTTGCTGCTTTAATACCTTTACAATTTGGAAGCTTTAAAGAGGTACCAAAAGAATTACTTCTATTTTGGCTTTGATAATTATCTTTAAATCCCAATTCAGGAATGGCACTTTCATATTTTAGAGAAGGATCTACAATTCTAGCATCCAATAATATACTTCCCCTATCTCTTCCAAGATTTTCAACAGTTAGATAAGGCCAAAATCCAAACCTAACTCCAGAAACATCCACTGTATGCCTAGGATTACCTACAACTATAGGAATCCTTTTTCTAGCTAAAATTTTACCAGGTTCTAAAAAATTAAATCTTGCTAAAAATTTATCATCTTGATTAAAATTATTATCAGGAGCATATAACTCAAGGGCCAAAATATAAACACCATCTCTTAGATCTTCAGGAACATTTATTGAATCAAATCTGTAACCAGCCCAGCCTTCATCATAAGAGCTCATAGTATCATGTCCATCAGGATGTATAACAAAATTTTTCGAATCATAACCCTCAAAATAAAAACTGCCATCTAAAGGAAAGGTCATACCTCTAGTCCCGCCAGGAACAGCTTTAAATCTAGAGGTTATATTAAAATTTAATTTTTCGCCAGGTTTAATGCTGCATCCTTCTTCATAATCAGGATACATCCTACATGCCCCTTTAAGTTTTAAAGGTATCAAGGCAGTTGCATCCAATCCAACTAAATTATTGTTTATTTCTAATTTTCCTGCATCCCACTCAGCCCCAACTTCATATTTCTGAATTTGTTCAAGTTTGGGTTTATTTAGATTAGAAAATGTGTGTTCATTAGTAACTAAATCATAAACTGCAGTTCCAACAGCACCTAAACATACTAAAGCAAAACTACCAAGAGTTGTAAACACAAAACCAGCACCAATTCTGTCGAACCAAGGAGAGTTCATTAAATATTTATTTTTTCTAGAATCAAATTCCTGAGATAGTTCTTCCAAACTCTTAATTTTTTTCTTTTCATTTAAAGTAAGACACCTATAAATCAGATTAGAATATCTATGTCCTCCATCAAAGAAATCAAATCCTAAACTAGTTAGCTTTCTTTTCAAAGATTTTTCGTATTTTCTAAAATCTAATTTCCCATCATCTTTAAGTAAACTCTCTCCAGTTTCTAAATCAATAGCAATACCACTATCAACATCAAATTCAAAAGGATACTTTCCTTGTAGAGTATAATACATACAAATACCAAGTGCATGTATTTCAGCAGATTCATCATACTCTCTTTCTATTCCAGTAAATCTACCTAATAGCCTAGGATCTGAAATTAAATGAGCACCCATAGTGGGTAATACATTCGGTTGAACTTCATCCCTTCTTTTAGCATTAGCAAAATCAGTAATTCTAACATCAAATTCACCATTTTCCTTAATTAGAATATTAGAAGGATGTAGATCTCTATGAAAAATACCAACAACTTCATTTAAATATCTAACACCATGAATGACTTTAGAAAAAACTTGTTCAAAACAATCAATACTGATCATTCTTGGACTTTGTATCATTTCATCTAGAGACTTACTTTCATAATAAGGTTCGACAGAGACTGTAAGATTCTCATCTTGAAAATAATCTAAAAGAGGCATTAAGTGATGAAGTTCTGCATCTTCAATATGACAAAGATGCCTAATATCATTTGCAGTATTGCATCCCCTTCCAACATGTCTTATTGCTCTAGGACTATCTAAATTTAACCTATCAACTTTTATTATTCTTCTTTGTTTTCCAGCACCCCAATCAGAGAGATATAAAACCCTAGTTCCACCTTGCTTAAATGGTCTAAGATTCCCATATTTTCCTGATAAAATCTTGCTTAATTTATCTAAATCATCAACAGGAGAAATATCACTCATTTTCAACCTCCTTAACAACCTCTAAAGAAACTTTAACTAAAGTACCAGGTTTTAGTTCATCTTCTAAAATTTTAGGAATCACCAATATTGCTTGTTTTCCATGTTTTGCAACTTTTTTTGTAATTATAAATTCTTTCATTTTATACATCCCTTATGTAAAAACCATGTAAAAATGAAAAACTTAAAAGATTAACTAAGAAGATAATAGTAATAATAAAAGTATAAACAATTTAATAAAAATCCATATAATATAATACAAATAAACAATTATAAGATGAATAAATTAATCATAATAGGAATATTATTATTAATAAGTACATTATTTCTAGTATCATGTACAGAAAGAAGTACAAATGAATCTCTCAAAATGGGAGCAATTCTTCCATTATCAGGACCTGCAGCAATTCATGGAGAACAACTAAGAAATGGAATGGAATTAGCAAGAGAAGAATTATTGAGAGAAGGAATAGATCTAAAAATAATTTACGAAGATTCAGAAGCAAATCCCTCTAAAGGCATAGCAGCATATAACAAACTCAAATCAATAGATAATGTAAACATTATTTATTCAGCTTTCTCAAGAGTTACTGTTCCATTAATACCTCTAGCAGACCAAGATAAAACACCAATAATATTCTCCTTAGTAGCCGCCTCTGGAGTAGCTGATAAAAGCCCATATGCATTTAGATTTTTCTCAACAGATAAACAATTTTCAGAACCTCACTTTGACAAAGAATTAAAAAAACCAAAATACAACAAAATTGCAACATTATATTTAAATGATGAATATGGAAATTCTATAAACAAAGGAGTAATAGAAAGAGCAGAAAGAGAAAACATTCTTGTATTAATACAAGAATCATTTGAAGTTGGATCATCAGATTATAGAACTCAATTGTTAAAGATAAAATCAACAAATCCAGACGCAATAGTAGTAATCTCTGCAGTACCCTCAGAAGCAATAAACATGATGCAGCAGATAGAAGAATTAAACATAAAAACACAAGTATTTGAAGCAACAACACAACTAAGTTCTAAAAATATCAGAGACTCACTAGGAAACTCAATTGAAGGATATTATACTTTAACGTATCCCTTTATTTTAGGAAAAACAGGTGATGACTTTAGAAAGAAATACATAGAAAAATACAAACAAGACCCACTATTCCAAGCTCCTTTTGGATACGGTACTGTAATAATGATAGGAAAAGCAACAAAAGGCCAAGTAATGTCTGGTTCTGAGATAAGAAATAAAATATTAGAATTAAAAACAATAGACACTCCAAATGGTTTAGTTATAATTCAAGAAAATGGAGAAATAAATCCAGAAATACCTGTAGCCAAAGTGGTTAATAATCAACTAGTTGAAGTTTAAAATAAGGAAACTGATAGAACAATACAACTTGGTCCTAAAGTTTATCCAAAAATTTATAGATTGAGAAAGGAGGAAATAATTTCTTGAAAATCTTCCGGAAATTTCTGCTAAGAGTTTATTAAAATCAAAATAAAAATAGTACTATGGAAAATCTTATATATAACAAATATATAATAGACTATAGAAAAGATATAATGGCAGAATCAACAACAATTCAATTAGATAAAGAATTATTAGAAGAATTAAAGAAAGTTAAAGAATATCCTAGACAAACCTATAATGAATTAATAGAAAAAATGATAAAAATATTTAAAAATGTAAAGAAAAACAATCAGTATGACGAATTTCTACATAGAATACAAAAACAAAAAATGAAAGAATTGTGGGATAATAAAGAAGATGAGGAATGGGAAAATGTATAAACCAGGTGATGTAATCTTGGCTTCAGTTCACTTTACAGATACCTTTGAAATCAAAAAAAGGCCAGCAGTAATATTATTTGAAGAGTTTGATAATTTTGTGGTTGCAGGAATAACAAGCAATATAAATATGAATGGGATAAAATTGTTGAAAAAAGAAGGAGTAATAAAAGACAGTATAATAAAATTAAATTACATATTCACAATATCAAAATTAATGATAGAAAAAACCCTGTTTCATCTAAATAGTTCCAAAAAACAAGAGATATTCAAAGAATTAAATAAGAAGCTATCAGCATTAAATAATTAACTCAACAATGATTACACCTAAATTGAAAGAATTTTCTATAACCCTCAGCTAACATTTTACTTTTTAAAACAAATTGTAAAGGTTCTTCCATATTTATAATAGCAATTAGTACTGGATTTTGTTTACTATTCTCCAAAAAACAAACTATATAAATAAACCAAATATTAATATTTTATGCTAGAGGTGATATCTTTTGATAAAGTCTTAAAAAAGACTTCTAAATTAGATACTAAAAAATTTTCTAAATTTTGGATATCATTAACAAATCCTACAAAAGAAGAATTAAGAGAGATTAAACAAGAGTTTAACATACATAAAACAACAATAAACAACTTCTCAACAAAAAAAAGGCCAAAAATAGAAAAATTTGATAATTATAATTCAATAATAATTTATGATGTAAAATTAGAAGATAACAAATTAAAAACAGAACCAGTTCACATTATATTAAGTAAGAATTTTCTAATTACAATTACGCAAGAACCAATAAAAGTAATTGAAAATCTAAAAAAAGATAAAGAAACACTAGAAGAGGTCATTAATAAAAATCCTGAGTTTTTACTACATGCAATAGCAGAAGAAATATTGAATAACTACTTCTTAACTTTAGAAGAAAATGATAGAGAACTTAACTTAATAGAATCAAAAGTACTAAAAAATGTAGAGCCCTCAATATTAGAAAAATTATTTATGATAAAGAGAGAATTAATAAAAATAAGAAGGATAACCTATCCTCAAAGAGAGATAATCTCTAATTTATTAAGCAACTCTAATATTGACAAAGAAGTAAGCGCTTACTTAAGAGACTTACATGAAAATATAATCTTAGCAATTGATCTTATAGATGACCAACGAGAAAGAATAAATAGCATCCTAGAAGTACATCTTTCCGTAACATCAAACAAACTAAATGAGGTAATGAAAGTTTTAACTGTAATAGCCACCATCTTGATGCCTGCTACTTTAATCGCTTCTATATATGGAATGAACTTTAAATTTATGCCAGAATTAGGATGGAAATATGGTTATTTATTTGCATTAAGTTTAATAATAATTGTAATTATTCTAGCATTAGTTATTCTTAAAAGAAAAAAATGGATATAAAAACATTTAAAAGTTAAATTATATAACAAAATTTATGCAACCAATGATAGGATTAGAAATCCACATATCACTAAATACTAAAACAAAATTATTCTGTTCTTGTCCAAATAATAATGCAGGATTACCAAATACAGAATGTTGTGATATTTGTACAGGATTCCCAGGATCAAAGCCAGTTCTAAATAAAAAAGCAGTGGAATACGCATTAAAACTTTGTTTAGCGTTAAACTGTAAAATAGCTCCAGAAATAATATTCTCAAGAAAAACATATTTCTATCCAGATATGGGTAAAAACTATCAAATAACACAATATGAATTACCATTAGGTTCTAATGGAATATTAGAATTAGCAGATAAAAAAATTAGAATTAGGAGAATACACTTAGAAGAAGATCCAGCTGCTCTAATACATCAAGGTTCAACTGTTTTAATAGACTATAATAGATCAGGAACACCCTTATGTGAAATAGTAACAGAACCTGATTTAAGTTCGCCAGAAGAAGCAAGAGAGTTCTTAAAAAGATTATTGACAATAATACAATATCTAAAAATATTTGACTTAAAGAATGGAATAGTAAAAGCAGACGCAAATGTAAGCATAAAACCTCATGAAAGGATTGAAGTAAAAAACATTAATGGTTTCAAAGAGATAGAAAGAGCAATATCTTATGAGATAGAAAGGCAAAAGCAACTAGTCAATGAAGGAAAACCAATAACACACAGAGAAACAAGAGGATGGAAATCAGACAAGGGTATAACTATATTTCAAAGATCAAAAGAATCAGAAGAAGACTATGGGTATATAATAGATCCAGATCTAGTTTCAATAGAATTAACAAAAGAGGATATAGAAAAAACAAAAAAATCCCTTCCAGAATTACCAAAAGAAAAAGCAGTGAAGTACCATTCAAAATATAAAATTCCTAAAATAGATGCAGAGGTTTTAGCAAATGACTATGAATTAACTGAATTATTAGAAGAAGCAATCTCCAAAAAAGTAGATCCATTATTTGCTGCAGAATGGATAAGAAGAGAAGTTTCAAGAGTATTAAATTACAGCAAAAAAGAACTACATGAAACATTTATTGCAAAGAATTTAATAGAAGTTCTAGATACTATATCAAAAAACAAAATTACAAGAAGAACAGGGCAAAAATTAATGGAATTGTTAACAGAAAAAGACGTTAATATTAAAGAATATATAAAATCTCAAGGTTTAGAATCAGTTTCTAATACTCAAGAAATAGAAGAGATATGCAAAAAAGTCTTAAAAAAAAATGAAAAAGCAGTAAAAGAATATTTAGAAGGGAATGAAAAATCATTTATGTTCTTAATAGGCCAATGTATGCGAGCCTCTAAAGGAAAAGCAGATCCAAAAACCTTAAACGAAATTTTAAAGAAATTAATAAAATAATTTTAAAGTATAAATAATTCCAATTAATAAGACCACAACTAAAAATACTTTAAGAAATTTATTATCTTTTAAGTCATATTCAGGAATTCTATTACATAAAAATTTAGCCTTACTGTGCATAATCATTATCATAATTAATATTATACCAAGACAAACAGCTCCAACAATATCCAACAATTGAATAAAACCTAAAAAACCACTTAAAACTATCAAAAAAGGAACAAAAATAACAACACTTCCAGATAAGAGATTATTTACTTTATAATCTAAAGTTAAATTTTCTTTTAATGCAAAACCTAATGCAACAAAGGCAGTAGCTATAGAGAATAAAGCAAATAAATTAGCAAACATTCCAATACTAAAACTAACATTCATCAAACTGACTGTTGCAACTTCATTTACATTCTTTATAGAACCCATAACAAAAACAGCAAATAAGATATTAATAACAAAAGTAATGATCATTCCATAAATTATAGACTGCCTCAAAAGCTTCTTATTAGTTAATTCCTCATTCATTTCAGGAACTGCACTTATTCCAGCAAAGGCAAAAATAGCAACACCATATGGAATAAATAAATTATAAACATTAAGACTAGAAAAATTAGAAAAATCTAAAAGTTTAACTAACAACAAACTCAAAGTAACAACTACAATTATCTTAATTGGAGTAAAAATCCATTCAAAACCGTCTATTATCTTTATACCAAAATATATGACAGGAGCAATAAGAGCAAAGAAGACAAATTGAAACCAAAAACTATTAAATCCAAATATAGCACCTAATGCTTGTCCGCCAGCAATTATATATGCAGCTAAAATCCCAAATATACTAAGAGAATTAGCAATGAACATTATAGTTTTGCCTTTAGTTCCCAAATATTTTTCAGCCAAACCAGTTAATTGATGTTTTCCTCTTGTCCTCAAAACAACTTCTCCTAAATATAATGTAATTATAGTCATAAAAATAGCTGTAAAGATAAAAACAATTAAGGCAGTTAAGAATCCTGCTTTAGAAAAAACATATGGCAATGCAAAAACACCGGCACCAACAGTAACACCAACAAAAGTCCAAATAGCACTAAACAACTCTTTTTTCATTAAGACCATTAAAGAATCCAACTATAAATAAATTACTATTTAATTATAACATTATCTAATAATTCCATAAGTTGCTTATAGTTTTTATCAGCAACACTAATACAAATCCAAAACCACCTCAATCGTATTTTTTGATATTCATCTTTATAATTATCTAATTCTTCATCAGACATACATTTTTTATTTATCCCTAAATAATTTTCACCATTATACCTTCCAAATTTAATTAAAACTCTTCTTGCTGCAATAAATTTTAATTGTTGTGTATAACCACGATCAACAAAAACATCGCCCTCACCTTCATAATCTTCATCAGCAGCCCACCACCAATAATTATCCTTAGATAATTTTACTCCATCTTTCTTAAGAAGTTCAAGAATGGTATTTAAGTTTACAAACTCAGCAACTTTTAAAACTTCTCTAGTCCTCTTACGAGATTTCTCTTCATCTAATAAACCATTAGATCTAAAAATAAAGTAAGCATTTCTAGCTAATCTTCCATTAGCATCAGGAAACATATGGGAAAAGATTATTCCCATATAAATTTTGACAGCCCATCTGTCAATGTTTTTTATAGACAAGCTTTGTCGCATCATATAAAATAATTTCCTAAATTCATCAGAAGAATTATCTGGAGGTTCTATAGGAGTTCCCATTACCCTAGAAGTAACTATAACCTTCTCCTCTCTACGAGCTCTCCACCTATTAAAAGAAAATGTATCCCTCAACAAACCATTACTAACAGATAAAATATCAAAAAGTTTATCAGCATCAATTGATTTAAGAAAATCTATTTTTTGTTGTTTAGTAGCAATATCTAATCCTATTCTCCTAGCAAATCTACAAAATCTACTATATGAGGCCTTTCTATGAAAATCATCTGGATCATCAACCTCATAAAGGTTCAATATCTGTTCTTTAGTTATTCCCCTAGACTTGAATTCTGGACCATGCTTCACCAAATTTTCTCTAAAATCCTCTTTAGAAAGTTTACCCTCTAAATATTTTTTAATAAAATCATAACTATTAATTATCTCTATTATTTCAAGAGGAAGAACATCCAAATTAATCACCTATTCCTCTTAATTTCATAACCAATAATCTTCTCAATCTCATCTTCAGAAATCCCGCAACCTCTCAATCTCAAACCCCACAATAAACCATCCAGAAAAGTTTTATCATTATGAACTTTATTTATATATTTATTAAACAGACCAAGTTCATAAGCTAAGACCATTAGATCACAACTCCTAACAACTTTCAAACCTTTAGTCATATATTGAAAATCTTTTAACAATTTTTCATTAACATCGATAGGTCTATGAACTTTCTTCTCTAATATTCTTTTCAAACTTTTAGGATCCTCTATTAATAATCTCATAGTCCTTTCATCAACAACATAAGCACCAGATTGAAGTCTTAAAGCTAGTGCTAAAGCTTCAACTTCCGCTCTATCTAAAATATAAATTGGTTTGTTATTAGAGATAAAAATATTATTTACATGTTCCATCAAATGATCAACATCTAACTTAGAATAAACCTCTAAACTCCCAGTACTAATTAAATTATCAACCATTATTGCTTCTAATTTATACTTCTTACTCTCTAAAGGTTTATCAATTAATTCAAATTTAACAGAATCAGGAATGTAAAACCTGCCCTCAAATCTAGTTTTCAAAAACTCTAAGGTCCATAATAAGTTATTCATAGCTAAAGTAATTACAGGACCAGTATCAAAAACCAAACTCTTCATCTAAAATAACCCCCTTAAAAGTTTTAGTCTTTTTATAGGACTTATAGTTTTATTCTCTTTAACATCAGATATGCCAGTCTTGCCAATATAATCCATTAATTCAAATTTAGTAATACCCAATAATTCAGCAGTTCTTCCCAATGATATCCCGTGTTCATATAACCTAGAAGCCTTATTTATCTTAGCTTGACTAAAGACCTCTTGGATATAATCTTTAAATTTCTTATCTAACTTATCTAAAGATTTTATAAAATTTTGTATCAAATCATCAAACTTTCTATGTTCTAATATAATTAAACTTTTTTTAGCATCCTCTAAAATTTTAAGACAATCTACACAAAAAATATTCCAACCTTTAAATTTTGCATAATGCATATCCCTTTCATAAATTTTAGCTAAAGAATAAATTAAAACAGCAACAGTTATAGTATGTTCCTCTTGATATAAAGTAGAATCATGAATTGTTTCATTACTCACATCTTTCAAAGACTTAATATCTTCATTTTTAATAGCATTAACAGCTTTATCTAAAACTCTAATTAAATTCCTTCTTATACTATCATCCAACCTCTTTTCACCTAAATATTCTAAGAACTCCAACTATTTATAAGTTTTTAATCAAGCCTTTGTTTTCCAGACTCAGAAGCAAGTCTTCTCGCTCTCAATTCTCGAAGTTGTGAATCGTGAGGGTCTCTTAAAAGTTCTTGAACACCCTTTGCTTTTCTAACAGCACTAGGAACATATTCAGGATCTAATTTAGGCATTCTTTCTTCTGGAACACCAGCAGCAAGTAAAACATTATAAGCAAAGATTTTAACTTCATTAATTTCTTCTTTAACTCTTTTAACTCTAGTCATGATGCCTTTCTCTCCATATTTTTTAACAAGGGTTTCAGCTTGAGACCTTGGTAGTTCTTCTATATCTTCAACTTCTCTCTGCATAGTTTGGGCAAGTAAATATAAATTATGTGCATCTTCAACAACTTCAACAACATGTATTCCTCTATTAAATTCATACTTTTCAGAATCTAAATCACGTCTGGTCCAGAAAAACCTAACATTTAATGCTGCACCTATAATTCCTCCAGCTATAGCTCCAAACAAATCACCTGTAACATAGGATCCTGCTAAAGCAGATGCTGCAATTGAGGAACCAGAAACAGCAATTTTAAATAAATTATCTACCTTTAAACTATCAGAAAAAGGATTATTTTCCCACCAAATAGAAGTTTCATAAACTGCTCTTTCTAATAAACCAATGCCTTTAATACTATAAGACCTACTTTTAAACTTATTAAGAATCCCCCTATAACTTAAAAAAATAGTATCATCTAAATCTTCAACCTCTTGATAAATTTTAAAAGAATCATCAGAATGGAACTTTGCAATCTCCCCCCTTCTATTTTCCAAGTAAACAGCAACAGAACTTTCTAATGAATCATGATCTCTTTTAATATCTAACCTTCTCTTTCTGACCAAAAAATCCTCAGTCTGTTCCCCAATATAACCTAACAAATTAACAGAGTCATTCATAAAAATGATAAAAATATGGGGTTTATAAGCTTTATTTCACTTTTATAACTATTATTAAAAGAATAATTTCAAAAATATTCCCTAAACATTATAAACAATAAAAATATCTCAAGAATTATGCAAATATTCTTTCCACATGAAAAAATTAGAGAGTCACAAGACATACTTATAGAAAAAATCCAAGAAGCAATTAAAAACAAAACAAATCTATTAGCTCACGCTCCCACAGGATTAGGAAAGTCAGCTGCATCATTAAGTGCTGCATTAAGTTATGCTATAGAAAACAAAAAAACAATATTTTTCATAACACCTAAACATACACAACATAGAATAGCAATAGAAACTCTAAGACTAATTAAACAAAAATACAATTTAGATTTTTCAGTTATAGATTTAATAGGTAAAAAATGGATGTGTGCCCAAGAGGGTGCTTCTGAAATGCCATCTGGTGAATTTTATGATTATTGTAAAGACATGATAAAGAGTGGAAAATGCTCATATTATAATAACATAAAAAGAAAGGATAAGTTAACAATAGAAACACAAGCAGCAATATCTGAATTATCCAAAAAGATATTACATGTAGAAGAGTTTAAAGACTACTCAAAAGCAAGAATTCTATGTCCATTTGAAGTTGCTTGTTTAGTTGCAAAAAAATCAACAGTAATAATAGCTGATTATCACCATATAATAAGTCAGAGTATAAGAGAAAACCTATTAGAAAGAATAAATAAAAGTTTAAATGACTGTATTATAATAATAGATGAAGCACATAATCTACCGCAAAGATGCAGAGAATTGTTAAGCAATCAATTATCAACACCAACAATAGATTTCTCAATTAAAGAATCAGAGGCTCTAGGCCATAAAGAAATAGCATTAACTATTTCAGAAATAAAAAAGAGTTTGGAAAATTTAGCAAACAAAAAAATAAATAAGTTCACAAATGAGGCACTAATAACAAAACAAGAATTAATTAAAGAAATAGAAAAGATAATAGATGTAGATCAAATTTCTAGTGACTTAAATTTCATAGGAGAAAAAATAATAGAAGAAAAAAAGAGAAGTGCCTCAAAAGTACTAGCTAATTTTTTAATTAATTGGCAAGGTCCAGATGAATCATTTACTAGAATAATAAAAAAATCAAAAAATCAAAAAGGTAAAGAAATAATAAGTTTAACTTACAAATGTTTAGACCCATCATTAATAACCAGACCTTTAGCAGAAATGTCTCATTCTTTAATATGTATGTCTGGAACATTAACACCTATAGATATGTACAAAGATTTACTTGGTTTTAATACTTTAACACAAGAATTCATAAATCCATTTCCTGAAGAAAACAAATTAACAATTATAATACCAGAAACAACTACAAAATATACTGCACGTTCAAATGAGATGTTTGAACAAATAGCTACTCATTGTTCATCTATAATAAATATTACTCCAGGCAACTCTATAATTTTCTTTCCAAGTTATCAATTAAGAGATGAGATAAATAAATTCTTGCAAAATAAATGTGAAAAAACAATATTCTCAGAGCAACCGAACATGACAAAACAAGAAAAAAATGAATTATTAGAAAGATTCAAATCATACAAAAAAACAGGAGCAGTTTTACTTGGAGCAAGCTCTGGAAATTTTGGAGAAGGAATAGACATAGAGGATAATATATTAAAATGTGTAATAGTTGTCGGAATCCCCTTAGATAAACCAGATTTAGAAACACAACAATTAATTGAGTATTATAATAAAAAATTCAACAAAGGTTGGGATTATGGGTATATCATGCCTGCAATTATAAAATGTCTACAAAACGCAGGACGTTGTATCAGATCTGAAAAGGATAAAGGATTAATCGTTTATTTAGATCAACGTTATATATGGGATTCTTATTTCAAATGCTTTCCAAAAGACAACACATTAAGGATAACCAAAACACCATTAGTAAGGATAAAAGAATTTTTTGATCAATCATAAATAGAAAATTTAATAAGTTAATAAAAAAATTTATAAAAAATGGAAATACTTGCATATGCATTCCCAGTATTTTTAATTCTTATTGGTTTAGAAGCGTTTTCATTACGTGCCAATATGAATTATAAATATAGACTTAATGAAAGTTTAAGTAATCTTAGCTGCGGAGTATTTGATCAGATCATTAATGCTTTTATTGGTGTAATATTTATAGGCGTATTTGCAATAATACAAATTAATTTTGGTTTTTTTAATTTTAATCCAAGATCAGTTTTACATTGGCTCTTATTACTTATTGCAATTGATTTAACTTATTACATTTTCCATAGGGCTTCTCATAGAATAAATTTTTTATGGGCAACCCATGTTGTACATCATCAGAGTGAAGGATATAACTTAACAGTATCTCTTAGACAAGGAACGATAGCTACATGGGTAACATATATGTTCTATCTTCCCCTTGCCTTGATAGGATTTCCAGCATTTATGTTTCTTATAGTGCATGGAATTTTCCAATTATATCAATTTATTGTTCATACACATTATCTTAAATCTATTGGACCATTTGAGAAGATAATTGCTAGTCCTAGACTGCATAGAGTACATCATGGACAAAATCAACAATATTGGGACAAAAATTATGGAGGACTATTTATAATATGGGATAAGTTATTTAACTCATACAAAGAACCTAAAGAAAAAATCATTTATGGCATTACCACAGGATTAAGAAGTTGGGATCCATTCTGGGCAAATATATATTATTTCAAATTCCTAAGTAAATCCGTTTTAAAGTTGAAAACATTCTCAGATAAAATTAGGTTTTTATTTGGGCCGCCAGGAGAACTTCAAAGAGTTGTACCTCCCCCTAAATACAGTTATGGGTATGATTCTCAAATCCAAAAAGAATGGCGAATATACGGAATTTTGCAACTTTTATTTAGTATTATTACTGGTTTTTTCCTTGTTCTATATTTTAATAAAATAAATTATATCATTTCCATTCCCTCTGCATTCATTATTTTGCTTTCTATATCTAATGTTAATAGATTATTTGATCGAAGAAAAGAAGCACTAATAACTGAAAAAATCAAATTTATTTTAACTCTGATATTAACTGCTGCACTTATTATAAAAGAAATACCTTTTATTCCATATATTGTTTTATTTTTATCAATTTGTTTTATGGTATGGTTCATTCTAATAGAAACAAAATATCCATATCAAACTACTTCTAAAAGTTTTATGATTAAAAACCAACCATAACATTTAAAAATAAATTAAAAACTTAATTCTTAATGTTTAAAGAAAAATTAGAAAACTTCTGGACTAAAAATTACAAATGGTTAATGTTAATACCAATAATCCTCTTAGCAATATCATTCGTATTAATAGGCGTTAAATATGCAAGAACAGGAGATTTTCTAAACAAAGATGTTTCATTAAAAGGAGGAATAGCTGCAACAATAGATACTGATAAACAATTTTCAGAAGAAGAAATAAAACAAGCATTAGGGGTAGAAGCCTCAATAAAAACAAGAACAGATACCATATCTAGAAAGAATATAGGATACATAATAGAAGTATCTGACTTAACAGACCAAGAATTAAAAGAAAAAATAGAAAAGAATTTAGGTATTGTAATCACAGAAAAAAATTATAGTCAAGAAGAAACAAAACCAAAGTTAGGAGAAGCATTCTTTAAGCAATTAATA
The DNA here is from genome assembly GCA_018302545.1 of Candidatus Woesearchaeota archaeon. Taxonomy (GTDB): domain Archaea; phylum Nanobdellota; class Nanobdellia; order SCGC-AAA011-G17; family GW2011-AR18; genus JAGVZM01. Next base: position 204,495 of record JAGVZM010000001.1, read on the forward strand.
ATAGCTTTAATATTTGCATTTATTTTAATGGGAATAACAGTTTTCATAACATTTAAAACAATAGCTCCAAGTATAGCAGTAATATTCGCAGCCTTGACAGATATAGTAATAACTTTAGCATTTACAAACATAATTGGTTTAAGCATATCCACTGCAGGAATTGTAGCCTTCTTACTAATAATAGGGTATAGTGTAGATACAGATATACTATTAACAAATTATGCAATTAAAAAAAGAGAAGAAAAATTATTTGATAGAATGTTTCATTCAATGAAAACAGGTTTAACTATGACCTTATGTGCATGTGTTGTAATGTTAATAGGTTTAATATTTTCAACTTCAGAAGTAATAACAGAAATGTTCATAATAATTCTAATAGCATTAATTGTAGATATGTTTAGTACTTACTTAACAAATGCAGGAATTTTATGGATTTATTGTAAAAAGAAAAGGATCTCATGAAAATAAAAAAAATATTAAAACATCCAAGAGTAATAATCTTAATAATTGCATTACTAATATCTTTATTTGCAATAAACCATCAGTTTACTAAAGAAGGAGTAACTATCTCCTCAGTAGAACTAAACTCTTCAGCTTATGATTCAGGATTAAGAACTCCTTCTACAGAAACAAGCTTAACATCAAGAGAAAAGATATTAGAAATAAACGATCAAAAAATAAATTCTCCAGAAGAATATTTAAGTTTAGTAAACCAAATTCCAACAAATTCAACTTTAACAATAAAAACAACAAAAGATACCTACTTATTCCTAAAAGATTCTGAAGATATTGGTATTTCAGTTAAAGAAGCAGCTTCCTCTAATTTAAGAAAGGGATTAGATTTAGAAGGAGGAACAAGAGTATTATTATCTCCAGTAGATGAAGTTTCTGATTCAGATATTCAGGATATAATTTCTGTAATGGAGAATAGATTAAACGTATTTGGTTTAGCAGATGTAAATATAAAATCAGCTTCTGATTTAGAAGGAAACAAATTCATAGTAATAGAAATAGCAGGAACAACAAAAGAAGAATTAAAAGAAATAGTGGCTAAACAAGGTAAATTTGAAGCAAAAATAGCAAACCAAACTGTATTTATCGGTGGTGAAAAAGATATTACTTTTGTCTGTAGAACAGATGGAACATGTTCAAGAATATCCAATTGTCAAGAAAATAATGGACAAAATTTCTGTAGATTTGAATTTGAAATCGCATTAAGTGATGCTGCAGCAACAAGGCATCAAGAAATAACTAAAGAAATTCCTATTGTACCAACTCCTTCTGGACAAAGAATATTAAACGAAACTATTGATTTTTATTTAGATGATCAATTAGTAGATCAATTACAAATAGATGCAAGTCTTAAAGGCCAAAAAGCAACAAGAATAACAATTTCAGGATCTGGAACAGGATTAACACAAGAGCAAGCATTAAAAGAAACAATAAAAAATAGAGAGAGATTACAAACTATCTTAATTACAGGATCTCTTCCAACTAAGTTAGAAATAGTAAAAATAGATACAATATCTCCGTCTTTTGGAGCTTCTTTTATAAACAACTCGATATTAATAGGAATAATTGCTACACTAGCAGTTGGATTAATTATTTACATAAGATATAGATCTTTAAAGATAACAATTCCAATAATGATAACAGTATTAAGCGAGATCTATTTAATTTTAGGATTCGCAGCATTATTCAAGAATAATCTAGATATCGCAGCAATAGCAGGTATAATAGCCGCAGTAGGTACTGGAGTTAATGATCAAATTGTAATAACAGATGAGGTTCTATCTGGAAAATCAGAACCTATAAAGAAAAATATTAAAAAAGCATTCTTTGTAATTTTAGCAGCTTACGCAACTACTGTAGCAGCAATGCTTCCATTACTAAGAGCAGGAGCAGGATTATTAGTAGGCTTCGCAGTAGTTACTATTGTTGGAGTAACTGTAGGAGTCTTAATAACAAGACCAGCATTTGGAGCAATAGTAAAAGAACTATTAGAAGAATGAAATTAACAAAAGAAGCATTTGAAATTCTAAGTAATATTGAAGAAGGAATGAATGATTTAAATCAGATTTATACATCAACAAATTTAGAAAAAGATAAAATAAAAGAAATTTTCTTAAAACTTGAAAAATTAAATCTAATCACAATTACGAAAAAATATGATTCTTATTACAAAGAAGATTACTGGAATGCAAAAACAACTAAAGAAGGCTTAGAAGTTTTTAATGAATATTTAAAATCTAAAAAATAATTACTCCATAACATCAACCACAAGAGGATAATTAGAATAACCTCTCTTTGGAGTAATCCTTAAAGTACTAAACCTCTTAACAAGGTTATATCTAGACCAATCATAGATAGGATCTGAACCAATTCCTTCAAGTTCAGCAAGAGGTTTCAAAGGAGTTAAAGAATGTCCAATATGTCTAGCATCAACAAGATTTAAAACTCTACCATCATCTCTTTTATATCTCATAGTTAAAGCAAGTCCAACAAAAGTAACAAAATTAACTTCACTCAATAAAGTTCCAACACCAACAAAATGATAGTTTCTTTTAGGTCCAGACTTTAAGATAAAACCTTTAGTCATTTCTGTATGATCTCTAATCTTACCTTTAATAGTCTCAAGAAGAGTTTGATCATCCATAAATCCAAAATCATAATCAGTATCAAAATCAATCATAGGAATATGTGCCTCGCATAAACCTCCATATAAATCAGTAAAGTGAATCAAAGAAATAAAACCAAGAGAATCTTGAACACTCTCTTTAGCTTTTTCAACAAAAGATCTTATTCTATAATCTCCAAACTGAACAGATGTATAAAAATCAGGTTCATCTCTTGGTTTAATCCTTTGATAATGAACAAACTTAATTTCATCTAGTTTAATGGGTCTCTCGTGAAAATCTCCTCTTAAATTCCAGGTAACATTTGGAAAACATTCTTCAAGAACATCAACTATAGTCCTGCCTTTAAATTTTGCTAGATCCATAAAAAAGTAAAATAAGAAAATCTTAAATTCCTTCTGGAACAATAAGCTTTTTATAGTAAATAATCCTTAAAATTAGTTAGAGGTGAAAAATAAATGGCAGCAGTAGAAACAGTTTTACTTTATGTTATTCTAGGTGCAGTTTTAGGAATAGTTTGGAGTTTAAGGAAGATTTATGTTTTAGAAGCTAGATTAGTAGCTCTTGATCTTAAAACAGAAAAATTAGTAGAGAATCTAGTAAAGAAAAAAAAGTAATTGTAATCTAATAATTACGCATGAAAAAGTAGTAGCTTTTGTAAAAAAATAAATAAAAACTCAGCAGGCTTTGTTTAAGAAGGGCCTATAGATAATTACTTTATACACAGAATAGACTACTTACACAAAGCCAACTCAGCAGAAAACTATTTAAATACTCTATAATCCCAAATTCTAAATACCTATGACTAAAGCAGAAATGCTTCATATGGAGGTTAAAATGGATCTAAATACACAAGTCGATAAACAAATTATACAAAAAGCTCATGAGGCAGTAGAATTAGCTTCAAAATCAGGAAAAATCAAAAAAGGAACTAATGAAGTTACAAAAACAATAGAGAGAGGTACAGCAAAATTAGTTCTAGTTGCACAAGATACAAATCCTAAAGAGATTATAATGCACATACCTGCTTTATGTGAAGAAAAAAATATTCCTTTTATACCAGTACCTAAAAGACAAGAATTGGGAGAAGTAGCAGGTCTAAATATACCTACATCCGCAATTTCAATAACACAAGAAGGAGAAGCAAAACAAACAATCAAAGAATTGCTTCTAAAATTAAAAGAATAAAGATTTTCATTAAACCGGAGAACTTAGAATGGCTGAAGATTTAAGACAAAAAGCAAAGAAACAAGAAAAAGCAAGTTCATTATTTACTGAAGCAGTTCCTGCAGAAGTACAAGAAATTGTAGGCAGAACTGGAATGAGAGGAGAAGTAATCCAAGTAAGATGTAAAGTTTTAGAAGGAAGAGATATTAAAAGAATTCTAAGAAGAAATGTAAAAGGCCCAATAAAAATAGGGGATATTTTAATGCTAAGAGAAACTGAAATGGTAAAATGCTAATTAAAAATAATGGGAGTATATTCCATTTCTGTAAAAACAAATGTGAAAAAAACTTAATAAAATTAAAAAGAATACCTAGATATATAAAATGGACAGAAGAATACAGAAAAGAAAAATCTACTCAAAAAACTAAAAAAGTTTCTAAAAAGTAAAGATGAAGCTAACTAGCTTCAATTTCTTCATAATATCCTTGAAGAAAACCCCATTGGTCTAAATCAAGTCCATCTCTATCTAATTCTTCATCCCACCAAAAATCAAGATCTTTTTCTCGATCAAGGATTCTCCTTATAGACTTTATTTTCATGGCTATCTACCCCCAATAATTATCACCCAAGTAATATAGACTAAAAGAAATTATAAATAAGTATCCTATATAGAATATATATAAAATATACTAAAAAATTACTTTTTTTCCAATAATCTAATGTAATAATGAACAACTTCTAAAGCATTCAACCACTTAGCTGCACCAGCATAGGCCCCTTCTGTGTCAGTCTCGCTTAAAAATCCACCAGTACTAACAATACCAACTATACTTTGATTTCCACTAACAATTATGCCCCCAGAATCTCCTCTTCTACCGCCATTAATACTAGATAAAAAATGATCCCTAAACTCCATACCATCCGGCCTTTCCTTAGTAGGTTGAATTCTTCCTTCATAATAATTTCTCTCAATGAACCCATATCTCATAACAACTTCCCCATTCCATCTAGCCATCAAAGCTACAGGCATATTATCTAAATGGTTTGTATTATGAAACCTATATCTTCTAACTTTAGGTTCTTTCCAAATTTTAGCTTTAACTAAGGCTATATCATCATTGACTTTAGCAATATACTTTTGTCTATTAGCCAACCTTTCTAAAGGATACTCTGCTCCATTAGATAATCTAACTCTTAACCTCTCTAAATCATGTTTTTGATCTACACAATGTTCAGCAGTTAAAAAATAACCATCTTCAGTTAACAATATTCCATTAGAACTATGTTGTCCATGTTCAACTAATTCAACTAAACCCGTATCCAAAGAGGACCTAGCTTCATCATCTGTTAAGTGATATCCCAAATGAATATTAGCTATGAAATCATTTAATAAAATTCCAGCAGGAGTACTTGGTTTCCAAGCTTCAATTGGAGGGCCCTCATGAGGCTTTTTACTTAGATCCCTTCTATGAACTTCTACAGGCTTTTTAGGCCCTTCAGCAACTCCAATTTGAGTATATTTTGGAGGCTGTCCTTTTATAGATTCAGACTTTCCAGAACCATTATCAGAGCACCCAATATTTCTATAAGTTATTTTAACCATAACAAGAATTTAAGGAAAAAATATATAAACTTATGTATATATTACTACTAAACGATTACAATTCAGATAAATTATTCAATTCTACAATTATTTTATCAATTTTAGCTTTAATAGCTCCTACTTCAGGATATTGAGCTCCTTTACCAGGAATCTTCCAATTACCTTTAATCCTAACATCATCAACAATTCCAGCCAAATTATTAACTTCCCTTAAAGTTTGATAATCTAAAATCATTCTTATTTCTTTAAGATCATCAGAATTAATTCCTTCTTCTTTATAATCAGAAGGAAGTGTACCCAAAATTTTACTTATTGCAGAACAAGAAGTTCTAATGAGTCTATACTTTTGTTCAGCATCATTAGATCCTCCAGCCAAAACAACTAATCCTTTAACAAACTCAAGCAACTCCTTAATTAATTTATCAACTCGAGAAATTATAATTTCAACAGGCCTTGAATCAACACCACCTTCTTCAGAATCTTCTTTGTAATAAATCACCACCCTAAAATAAGATAAAACAATAATATAAACATTACTATCCACCAATAGATTTAAAAAAACAGTTCTTTTATTGTATTTACAATGTTAAGACAAGTCATAGTTACGATTATGGGAAACGTAGATGCAGGTAAATCTGAAACTATTGACAGAATAAAAAAAACATCTATAGTTAAATCAGAACCAGGAAAAATTACTCAATCAATAAAAGCATACTCTGTAGATCTAGAGACAATAAAAGAGTTATCAAAAGGAAAGTTAGATACCTCAAAAATAAAAGTACCAGGTTTATTATTTATAGATACCCCAGGACACAAAGCTTTCTCAAACTTAAGAAAAAGAGGAGGGTCATTAGCAGATATAGCAATACTAATTATTGATATTAATGAGGGAATAAAACCTCAAACATTAGAGAGTATAGAAATATTAAAAGAAAATAAAACTCCCTTTATAATTGCTTTAAATAAAATAGATTTAATTAATGGATGGCAAAAAAATCCAGATAAACCAATATTACAAAATATCCAAATTCAAGCAGAAACAATCCAAAAAATTTTAGAAACAAAACATTATGATCTAGTTTCCAAACTATATGAACTAAGCTTAAATACAGAACGTTTTGATAGGATTGAGGATTTTACAAAACAGATAGCAATGGTTCCAATGTCTGCAAAAACAGGAGAAGGAGTATCAGAGTTATTGATGGTCTTAACAGGATTAGCACAGAAATTCTTGGAATCTCAACTAAGTTACAATCCAGAAGCACCAGGAGAAGGAACTATTCTAGAAGTTAAAGAAGAAAAAGGTTTAGGGATATGTATAGATACTATAGTTTACAAGGGAAAAATAAAAGTTTCAGATACTATTGTCGTTGGAACATTAAAAGAACCATTATTAACTAAAGTAAAAGCATTATTATTAACAGAAAATAAACAATTAAAAAATATTAAAGAAGCAGAAGCTGCAATAGGAATAAAAATTTCAGCGCCAAACTTAGATGACGTAATTCCAGGAATGCCAATAAAAGTAGCTAATGAAGGCATAGAAAAAATAAAAGAAGAGATCCAAAAACAAGTTGAACAAATAACTTTAGAATTAGATGAAGAAGGTATAATAATAAAAGCAGATACTCTAGGAAGCCTAGAAGCATTAATCAATTTATTAAGAGAAAAAAATATATTAATAAAAAGAGCGTCTATAGGAGAGATAACTAAAAAAGATTTAGCAGAAGCTTCAGCAGAATTACCAGAATATAAAGCAATACTTGGTTTTAATATTAAGAAACAAGAATCAAAAGAGATTAAGATAATTACTAATGATGTAATCTATAAAATTTTAGATGAATTTGAAGAATGGCAGCAAAAAGTATTACAAGAAAAAGAAGCTAAATTATTGGAAGGCTTAACAAAATTATGTAAAATAAAAATACTAGAGGGTTATATCTTTAGACAATCCAATCCTGCTGTCTCTGGTACAGAAGTTCTAGCAGGTTCCTTAAAATCAGGAACACCTTTATTCAAGGATGACAAAAAATTAACAGAAGCAAAAGAAATACAAAAAGACGGTAAAAAAATAGATGAAGCTAAAGTTAATGACCAAATAGCAGTTTCGTTCCCAAACGTAACCTTAGGACGTCAGTTAAAAGAAACTGATATTTTATATTCAGATTTAACAGAAACAGAATTTAAAAGATATAAAGACTTAAAAGAAAAATTAACTCAAGAAGATATTCAAATTTTAAAAGATATTGCTGAATTAAAAAGAAAATCTAATCCAAGTTGGGGAATGTAAAAAATCATAAAAAGCTTTATAAATCCCCCAGAATCCCAAAAATCATGCCAGAAGTGAAATTTGTATTAAATAATCCTAAAACAGGAAGAACATATCAAAAAGTATTAGAATCTAATCCTTATATTAATAAAAAAATAGGGGATAAAATTTCTGGAAACGAAATAGAATTATCAGGATATGAATTAGAAATAAGAGGAGGATCAGATAAATCTGGTTGTCCAATGCGTTTTGATATGCCAGGATACGGTAAAAAAAAGGCATTATTAAGTAAAGGACCTTGTGTCCATATTAAAAGAAAAGGAAAGAGAGTTAAAAAAACAGTCGCAGGAAATACTATCAATGAGGATATAGTTCAAGTTAATTTAAAAATTCTAAAAGAAGGATCTAAGAAAATAAACGAAATTTTCCCAGATGCAGAAAAGAAAGAAGAAGCACCAAAAGCTGAAGCTGTATAAGATTCCTAAAAATTATGAATAAATCAAAAAAAGCAGTAATTATTGTAAAAAATAATGAAGCAAGATGTACAACTTCTTCAGATCTTGAAAAAGCAGCTAAAGAATTAGATATAGAAAGAATTCCTGGATACACCCAACATTTACCTGATCGTTATGAACCAACAAGATATACAACAAAACATATAATATGTGTAAGCGCAGGTATTGTAATAGATTCTAGATTAGGAGAAACAATAGCAAGTTTTGTAAAAAGCGAGATGCAATTTAAAAATCCACCATATGTTACAGTAACAACAGAAGAAGCAAAGGATAAAGTTATAGAAGCTTACAGATCACAAGACTGCTTAGTTACAATAATTAATACCTAGTTCCAGAAAGATCAGGTTTGTATTCATTTTCAAGATAATTAAATAATTGAACACAAGCTATCTGCATTGCTCTAAGATGTTCTTCTAATTTTTTTCTCAATTTCTCATCAGAAATTTTAGCATAAACTAAATCTTGTAAAAAACCATTTGGACTATAATCTAATTCTGCTTCCTCTTTCAAAGCTGTTTTTGGAGATTTTTTACCTTCATCAAAAATCCCACGAGCATCCATAACTTTCTTAATATTCTCAAGAAGTTTTACAGCATTTGCCTCTACTTTATCATTATAAGTAGTATTTATAGTTGGATTCTGCAATGAAAATTCTTTAAATCTTTCTAGTGCTTTAAATGCATCCCTAATTAAGCCCTCTTCTTTCCTTTTTCTAAGACTTTCTTTTACACCATCAAACATTTAAACACCAACTCCTCTTTCTGAATCATAAAAATATTCATTGCAATAATGACAAAGATGTTTTCTATGGTTAAAAGTAGCAAATTTATCTACATCTATATGTTTATTTCCACATTTTTTATGAACTACTACTTTAAAATTTAATTCTTTTTGATCTAAAGAATTAATTACAATTTCCATTTCAGTATCAATTTTAATCAAATCTTAATAATGACTAACCATTACAATCGCCCTATTAATCTCATCTTGGCTTAATTTCTTATTAAATAAATTTTTAACCTTAGCAATCAATCTTCTATCTATATACCTCTCTCCTATTAAAGCCGCTGCTAACTTCTTATATTGAACAACTACATCTTTATCTTTATAAAAATGAGAAACAGGTTTGCCCTTAGCTAGAGATTTTAAAATCCTATCATCATCATCTAAAACACTAACAACAGGAACTTTAGTAGCATCTTGAACTTCTTCCAAATTTAATTCAAATTTTTTATTTCTAACTTTATTAATTATAATTCCACTCAAATATGTTCTTTTATGTCTAGCAACCTTAATAGCATGTAGAGTGCTAGCTAAAGTAACATAATCTGGAGTAGTTAAAACAAATAATTCATCAGATGCAGTAATAGTAGCTAACATTTCTTGATTTAATGCAGGACTAGAATCAATTAAGATTAGATCATAATAACTCCTTAATCCAGCCATGTATTGGTGAAATCTACTACAATTAACCTCTTCACCAAATAATGAAGCAGGTAAAATGTGCATACCAGAAGAGTGTTCATATATTGCTTTCTGAGGGTTAACTCTTCCTTCTAAAACATCATGAATAGTATATTCTGGTTTTGTGAAACCAAAATGTAAAGCTAAATTAGCACCAGAAAAATTTCCATCAACAACCAAAACTTTTTTACCAAATTCCTTAGATAAGACAAAACCTAAATTAGATACAGTAGTTGTTTTACCAACTCCCCCTTTTATAGAAATAAAACCTACAATCTTAGCTCTTCTCATACCATCACCTTCTCTTTTTTAAACAGATAAACCTTATTTATATACTTTTACAGTTTTTCTAATTGAAACATTATTGTTAGTTACGATTGTTTTAGCAATAGCTCTACTATTAGTAGCCCTATTCCTAATCTTACTAGTTATATATGCAGGACCAAAAAATTGCCAACATAAATATTCTTTTCCAATTTTAGATTTCTTAAATAATTTAACACGATTTCCATTTAAAGTAAAATAAGCAAAAGTCCCTAGTTCTGTCTTTAAAAAATAATCACCATCTTTCCAATTTGTAGAAATTTCTTTTATATAACCTACAAAATCTTTTTGAGACTTAACATGCCTTTTCTCAATTCTTAATGTAGGTTTGAATTGATATATAATAGAATAATTTGGTCTAACCTGCATAACTGTCATCTTATTATCTATTACCATTTTCAGAGAGTATATAAATGAGAAACATCGAAAATTTATAAAGGTTTTGAAAATAAGCATAAATTCTGTGTAAAATAAGCATAAAAAAACAAAGTTTCCGTAAAAATAAAGAATATAAAATATATTTTCTAAAACTATTCTGAACTAAAATCATCCAAAGTTAATTTAAATTCTGAATTTTCTTTAATTATTCCTCTTGATTTTAAATATTCCTTTGCTAATATCATAAATATTAAACCCAAACTTTTTTTTCCTTTATTATTGCAAGGAATGACTAAGTCAACATTATCTAATTCATTGTTCGTATCACATAAAGCAATAACAGGAACACCTATTTTAGCTGCATCCAAAATTACATTTTTATCTGGAAAAGGATCTGTCACAAAAATAAGTTTAACTTCCATAAAATTATCAAGATCTGTATTTGTCAATATACCAGGAGGATATCTTCCAGCAAAAGCATGTACTCCAGTAACATTACCGAAAACTTGTACAGGTTTCCAACCATTCTCTCTTCTACTTATAACTAAAATATCTTGAGGGTTATATTTTGAAATCATATTAGCAACAAATTTTATTCTCTCATCTACTTTTTGAACATTTAAAACACTCAAACCATCAGGTCTAACTTTATAGATAAAAGGTTCCATAACTCTAGTCCTAAATTTAGTACCTATATGTAATCCTACTTTAAGATATTCATCTACTGGAACCATATATTGTTCTGTTTCTGTCATTTTTAAATCCTAACCAATTTTATTAAGAACAATTGCATATCTATTGCCTCAGCAAAATCGGCTTTATCCAAAGTAATCAGAACTCATTTATAAAGTTTGCTATCATAAGATTCTCTTGTAGTGTCCGGAAATTATTTCGCATAGATGAGTTTTAGCAGTTTATAGTTTTCTCCTAAATTTTTATTTATCCACAGTACTTCAACTAGTATCTGAATAGAAAATTACAAAACTCACTTTTTTTTAAAATATTAAACTTATGAGGATAATTTTAGGAAAAATTCACTTAAAATTTTTTAATTATACAATTCTCTATTCTAAGATTAAAAATAATAATAAAATAAAGAAAGAAGAGATTTTATCTCTTTCTCATTCTTACTAATACTATAGCAATTACCACTACTACAAGAGCAACAACTAATACCCAAACTAGAGCATTACTAACTCCTCTTGCAGATTGTACTTGCTGATCTTTTACTGCATCTCCAGTAACTTCTCTCGCAGCAGCTTGAGGTTGTTCAGCACTAGGCTCAGCTGCCTCACCAGAAGAGGGAGTAGGTTCACTAGCTTCTTCTGCAGCTCTTCTCACAGTAGAACCAGTAGATGCTCCACCACCTGCAGCAGTTGTTGTACTTTGTGTTGAAACAGTAGAGCTCGAAGTACTAACTGTAAAGGTCTTATAGGTTGAGAATCCTAAACCTATATCTACAGGAACTTCCCAAGTTGAAGTATCTGAAGTATTATTCAACAATGTACAATTTCCAGTTACATTTACACAGTTATCACCATTTTCATCACAGTGTAGTAATTCAGTTCCATTGAACGGTAATTCTACTCTTATTATTTCAGGACCTGTATTCTGTAACATTTGTGTCCACCAATCTGAAGATAAACCAACAGTTACATTCTCTCCTGAAGTAGCATTAGCATTAGGAGCACTCTCATTAACTAATATTTCACTAGATGCAGTCAAATTACTAATTGCACTACTTAAGGGAGTCATAATATTAGCCCCTAACAATTCTATAGACCAAGGGTTATCTGAAACATTATTTTCAATTCTCAATGTAACATTTCTACCTTGACTATAATTAATTAATCTACCCTCACCAGCAGGGATTCCTTCTAGATCGTCGCTATAATTACCATCTCCATCAAAGTCTACACTATAAGTCAAATTAGGTCCTAATGGATCACTAGTTTCTGCTCCAGATAATGAATTAAAATCTAGATTAAATACAAACTCACACTGTGGACAGTCACTCGTACTTGAACTATTTCTAGTTGTAACATTTTGGCATGAACTCACAGCCGAGTTATTAGATGGATCTATCATCCTAGCCCTATAATAATAAGTAGTACCATTTGTTATATTTTCTCCAGTTGTCGAAGAATCTAAAACAAAATCTTCTCTAGCTTCTAGTGTATTTTCTGAATCTAATATAGTCCTATTTGCAACAGAGCATCTTGAATCAGTCCCATAAAACTCAAGAGTAATATTAGAGGGTTCTGTCGATTGGAGATTTATATATGCACCATCAGGTAACCTTACATTCTCTTGTCTTAATATTCTTGGCGATGTTGTATCATTTGCACTAGCATTACTTACAGACCCATCACAGAAGAAAGGATCATATCTACATTGTTGATCATCACAATCAGTAGAACCATCTCCATCATTATCTACTCCATCACCACATTGAGGTCCCATTTCTACAGGCATATAACCAAATCTAAAGAATTGAGTACAATCTGGATCATTCTCTGAATTGTATCCATCACCATCAACATCTTGACCAGTAGCACTACAATCTTCAGGCATAAAGTCTACTGCACCTGGAGTAAAGTAAGTAGGCCCTATTGTATCATTAAGACCATTACCGCTAGTCTCTATTGATCTCAATAAATATCTTAAATCATTTGAAGGATTATTTATATCCTGTTTTCTTAAACTTAGGATCATAGCTCCTCCAAATTCAATATCTCCTTGAGGAGAAGGCATTGTTCCACTAAATGCACAACCCATTCTATCAACAGTAACTCTAGCTGCATAAGGTACAAATGAATTACTTACACATCTATAACCTACTTTTGCCTCATTAAGAGAAGTACCGTTCCAAGTAGCGTTATATTCAAAGTAGTAATCAAATCCTGTTTGATTTGTTCCAGTATCATCTAAAACATTACAACCATTACTTGTATTTCCATCAGTATCCATAAAGACTTGATACATACCAGATAGATTCTGACTATTAGGTTGTACTAAATTACAAGTAGCAAAATTAGATATATTTGTAACCATAAATCCAATATCCATACCATGTATTGAGTCTCTTAATCCAAAAGCAGTCAAATTTAGATAGTCCATTGTATTATTTATATCATTAGGAGTGCTTGTATCTACAGCAACAACAACAGGCTCACGCTCATTTGCTCTATTTCTAATATCAAATGAAGGAACACACATTCCACTAAAAGTCTCATAAGTACAAACTGAACTTGAGTTAGTCAATGGTGTCGTACCATTCTGAGTTTCACAATTAGTTTGATTTCCTGTATGTTGGAAACAAGTTTGAGGAGGCTCTCCTGCACCACCTGCTTGGAAATTATTCCCACCTAAAGGAATAGCGCCACATTCAGGTGCATTAGCACAATCAGAGTCTGCACAATCAGAACTTCCATCTCCATCCTCGTCTCCAGGATAGTAACATATCTCTGGAAGAGTATTACTCTGATTAGTATGACAAACAGCGAAAGGAACTACCCCAGAAGTTGCATTCCAAGTACATCCTGCAGCACTAGCTTGACAACTAGTTTGATCTCTGTTTACTTGACAATTTTGAGCAGGATCAAAGAATTGGGCAAATTGAGCATTCTCACAATGACCTGCAACACCACCATCAGGTAAATTAAATGATTGACCTGTCATAGGATCTGTTTCATTTATCCAAGCACAACCTTGAGTACTACCCGTACATACATTCTGATTAATACAAGAATGACAATTACTATTACAATTTCCGCCTGCAAATTGAGCTCTTCCTTCTGGTTGACAGAATCCATATCCATTAGGAGCTACTGAATTGCTTCTAAATTCACAAACACCTGAAGCAGAACCTTGACATGCAGCTTGAGCTGCTGCAACATTTGCCCAAGCATTAGAACCATTTCTCTCACATGCCCAACAAGCATCATCACAAGATTCTCTACCAAAAGAACCACCTACAGTAAATCCACCTTGACCAGGAGGACCAGATCTTCTAAATCCTACTGAATGTTCACACCAGGATCTACTTCTTTCCTCTTGAGTTCCATAAGTAGGATCTGTATAAACATAAGTTTCAGTTCTCCAAGTTCCACCTGTAGACTCACAACTAGATTGTGAATTTATATCTTGGAATCCACTAGGAGGACCACCACTACCAAAAATAGCAGCATGATCTGCTCTACATCTTCCATCTCCAGTTTGATTAAATCTACAAGGTCTAAAGAAAGTAGAGGTTAATAAATCACACATTGATTGATTAGTTTGTGCCTCTTCACAAGTTTGAACAGGAGGTTCAGTTAATTGAGACCTAATTCTACTAGAATTAGCCACACAAGAGGAACCATTCCAACTACACAAAGGATCAAACATGGGAGCAGAATTACATAAACCTTGTTCTAGAATATCACTACATTTCAAACCTGTAGTAAAATTAAAGGCTGTTTGATTTTGCATACAACCAACAAATTGATTATTATTTAATTGAACTACACAAGCACTTATGTTCCCACAAGCATTTTGATTATTACCAAAAGGGAAACAATCTACAAAGTTATTTGGAGGACTACCAGCACCCCCATCTCCAGAACCACCAGATCTTCCTTCAAAACAGGAATTAGCACCAAAATCCCATCTACAATCTTGTCCTGACTGAACTGCAGCCTCACAAGCAGTCCTATTAGCATTGGCAAAACATCCTGTTGTAGGGCAAGTACCAATTGTATTATTCACATTAGTGTCAACATTAGCCCTATAACTAAAAGTAATATTACTTCCCCCAACCCCTGGAATTATTTGCGTTATTACAATAACTGCATATTCACCACTTTGAGAATTATAAAGAGATACACCATCATTAACTTGATATATTGGAAATGCTGATCTGAAAGGTGTTCCAAAAACTTGACAAATCTGAGAAATATTTCTATTAGGACCAAAACCCTCTACAACCCATGAATTTAAACCATAGACTGCTTGCTCATTTACAAGATTTGTAGGTGGTCCTTGTAAAACTCCAGTACCATTCCATGTAAAGTGTCCGCCAGTTCCAGCTATAACCTGCCCTGAACTAAAATTAAAGCTATCGCTATCAGATAGACTTATATCATTTCCTGAAACAAAGGTAGCAAAACCACCTGGAACCAACATTAACATTAAACCAACAATTAAAACAAAAAACTTAGTATCTAGAACTTTACTAATTCTCATATGTCACACACCTCTCTTTTATATCATGTATCATGAATAGAAAAACTAGAAACATTTTGATATAAAAATATTTATCTACATTATGAAGTAACAAAAAAATAAACAGGACAAAAAAAGTAGTAAACTTAACTAATTTACAATATCCAAAAATATTTTTTATTCTGAGTGAAGTTCCAACCGCTGCAAAAGAAGGAGGGTATTAAATCAAAATAATCTAGAAAATAAATTTAATAATAACAAAAACGAAAATTATAGAGAAGAATAATAAATAAAGAAATTAGAACAAAGCATCACAAATAAAGAAAAAGATTACAAATTCTTTTTGAATTTTTTTATCCATTCTTCAGCATGGCTTCTTACACCCAATCCAAGACCAATACCTAAAGCAAGAGCAAAACCTAAACCTAATGCACCCAATAAGATCAAAAAAGTACTTTCTAAGAAATTAACATTAATGCCTATCTGTCTCAAACTTATAACTAAAGCAAAATATAAAATAACTACTTTAATAACTCCCCCCATTACAATCATTCCCCTCATTTTTGTAGTTTCTCTAATCTTCATATGAATATAATGAGCCAAAGCCACTCCAAAGAAAAGGACTATAATTGCAACCAAAACATTTGGTAACCAGTTTACAAAATCACCCAATAAACTACTTAGAACATTTAAATTTAAAATATTTACAGCAACTTGTAAGAATATAATAAATACAAACCATTTAACTAATTCTCCACCTAAATTAGGTAAATGTGTATGTCCCATTTGTTTTGCAAATCCAGATTTACTAACAGCATGATCTAATCCAATTTTATTTAATAACCAAGTAAAAGCCTTACCCAAAGCCCAACCAACAAAATAACCTATCACACCTCTCTTTAATAAATATATTAAGATATACTTTTATTTATATAGTTTACTATTTATTTAATTCAAAAATTAATCAAATCTACAACATACAACATTACTTCTACTATATTCAACGTTTATATGAGGAGTTATACTCATAAACTCAGGAATTTTTTTATTACAACTAAAAGTATGAAAAAATTCTCTATTAAATGTATAAGTATAAACAGAGTTTACATGTGTACAATCATAATCTTGACCTAGATTTTCATAACAAACAACCTGTCCCTTTTCACCTTTTTTACTATCTAAAATAATACACCTACCATTTAGATTTTCAGGTTCAAAAGACTCTTCAACAAATTCATTTACAATTTCTCTGCATATATTATTTACACATTTTCCACTTTCACAAACACTATCAACTAAACAAAATCCACCAACATCTGCCTTAGGAATTTTTGAAAGAAAATTTCCAGTTATAGGACTAATAGAAGATAAACCTAACATAAAGATTAATAATAATACTAAAAATAAGACAAAAAAATTCAATACCAATTTTTTTTCCATTTTAAAATTTTAAAGAGAATCTTAGTATATAAACTTAATTGTCTCTTGGTTTATAACCATCATTAATCTTATCATTATTTATTTCTTCTTTAATCTCATTCTGTATTTGAACAATTCTTTTAGCAGCAATATTACCTAATTTATTATCTTCTATTTTAACTAAGGGAATTTCCATACCAACAATTACATCAGCAGAGTCATTACCTACTTCAGAGATAATCCTTAAATTATTGTCTTTAAAATGATTAACATCAACAATAAAATTTTTCATATCATTAAACTTGGTAATAACTGTATTAAAAGCATCTTTATCAATTGCTTTGTCATAATTATTTATCTTAGAATTAATGCAAATTAAAGATTTACTTCTAAGTTCTCTTAGTTTTTCATAACTATCTAAATCTTTTTCACTAAAGGGATTTTCAACATAACAAACACCATAATTATTAATAAGTTTTTTTACAAACTCAAGTTGTTCTTCCTTGTTTAAGTTTTTATTTTTATATTGATATTTACCCTTCTCAAAATTATTAAAAATTAAACCTATTCTTATTTCAAAATCAACTAATGCATGTTCTTCATCTATTGCTTCTCTAATCTTCATTAAAATTTTCTCTTCTTCTAAATCCTGTAAGTTCTTATTTTTTAGATTATCAATTATATGCCTATTAGCATTTAAGGCAGCTTCAAAATCCCTTGCATTTAAGGAAAAAACAAAAAACTCTTTTATACCTGTAACTTTTTCCCAAACTCTAATCATTGGTCTAGGTACTCCTCTAATTCCAGGATTAAAAAATTTCCAAAATTTTGGGATTGAATTTATTAATTTAGTCTCTAATAATTTATATTTTTCATTATCTAGCCACTTTAATTTATCTTTCAATTTTATAAAATCTTGATAAGTCTCAATCTTAAAATCCATTAATTGTTTATTTAACTTATTGACAATTTCTTGTTCCCACAATTCTCCCAAAGAAATTTTCTTATTGTTTGTCTCTAAAACAACCTCTTGTTTTAGAAAAATATTTCTACTTAACTTAACGTTATTTATTATCATTTAAGAGAGTAAAAAAGAATAAATTAAAAAAGCTTGTGAAAAAATACTACGAATCAAAAAGAGCCATATAAGATACTATGGCCAAAAACATATCACATATTTAGCAAAATCATAAGACCGCAAATTAATTGGACCTTCTCTCAAAATACTACACTCCACTGAACAATCAGTACGACGGGAATATACACATTGAAAACATTCTCCTGGATTTTGACCTGCATCAACACTATAACTACAAGAAGAACCAGGATCACAAGAAAACTCAGGGTAAAGAATTTTAGTAGCAGTTTTAGAAGAACCATAAATAATAGCATCCATTCCTGTATAGTCTCTATTCTGATAAGAGGAATCTATCTGAGACACAAAGGAAGAATCTGAACCTAATACAAATAATCCTTTTGTATCAAAATTACCACTTTTAACATCAGCAACGAGACAATCAAGACGATCATCATCACCAGAAAGAGAATTAAGATAGCTTATATGGGATTGTACAGGATCAACCCTAGATACAAAAGTATATAGATCTAAATCATAATTATATTGCAATTCTAGTTCATTTAAAGCTTTTAAAAAAGTTTCACTTTGCAATTCACGAAGAAAATACTCTTGATCTTGGATAGTCGGATCACCTTTTACAGGACCAGGTTCTCCAGCTTCTTCAGAAGAAACTTTTTCTTTAACACAACCAATTGTAAAAATTAATCCTAATAATAAGATAGAAACAAAAACAATCAACACCTTTTTATTAAACATAGAAAAAGTAGATAAATAAACCTATATATATATCCTTTAACTAAAAAGTGATAAAAAAATTAAACAGAAATTTCTTTAGTTTCAGAATCTTCCTTTATTATTTTAGGCATTTCCCTCTTAATATCCATAGGAATAACTCCTTTTTCTAATTCAATTTTAGCAATTTCTATTGGGCTATAATTGATTCTCTCTAGATCTTTCTCACTTAATTTAACTAACAATGGAGCTCCCTGTGAGATTTGTAAAGCTCTTGCACCTAAAATTCTAGCTTTTTCATATTTAGTTAATTTGCCATTACTCATTTTAGCACCTTCCTAAGTTCTTTACTCTTTTTCACAGCAAGTTCAACCATATTATCAATTTCATCCAAACTTAAAGGATTATCTCCCCCTTTTTGCATTGAACAAGGAGTACCATCCTCTAAAACACCAATAGTTAGTCTTGCATCTAAGATTTTCTCTTCCTCACTAGAGGGATCTACTAAATAATGATTCCCTACTTTTATAACAGTTATAGAAATAGGCAATTTCTCCAAAGGAAGATTCTTTGTAGTCTTAGTACCATAATCTACTTTATTATCTTTGGTTAATTTAGGGAATTTAGCATCCTTCAATGCAGCTAAAGCAACTAAACCAGCAGCATCAAAGAGATTTCCATCATCATTAATTGAATATATATCAATCATAACCATCCACATAGCTTCCTCTTTCTTAATGCAAAGTTTCTTGAAATTAACACCTTTTCCTTCTCTTATTGCCCTATCAATTACTCTACTTAATTCTATGCTATCAATACTTGGAGGTCCTGATTCAAAATCACGAGAGCTTAAAGGTAAAAGTTCTGCATTAACAACGATTGTACCTTCATCAGGATTATCAGCATAAGGCTCACCAACTTCTAATTTAACTCCTGCAACAACTTCAGTTCTACCAATTTTAACTCTAGCAGATCCTTCAGCAGATTTTGCAGAAATTCCATATTCAACTTCAATATTTCTAAATTCATCTAATTTTCTACCATCTAACCTAATTCCTTTATCTAAAACAGTTGTAATATATTCTCTAACCATATCAGTCATTTTTTCCACCTTCATACTTCTCCTTCAAAGCCTTAACCTGTAATTTTTTAATTTCTTCACACCCTTTCTTTGCTAACTCCAAAGCATTCCTCAAATCTTTTGCTGATGCTTCTCCATCCATTTGTAAATGAGTAATCTTACCTAAACGAGTTGCAAATGAAGTAGCAATATCTGTAGCCTCCATATCCTCTTCCTCTTTAGTCAGATCTAAAACAACGTTTCCATGAACAATACCAGCTGCAACAGAACTTACCAAATCCTTCATTGGAATTCCAGCATCTGCTAATGCCATGCTTGCTGCAGTAATTCCTGCGCACCTTGTTCCAGCATCAGTTTGTATTAATTCTACAAAAACATCAACAACGCTTCCTGCATAGTTACTTAAGTCTAAAACAGGCAATAATGCTTTTTCAGTAACTAAAGAAATTTCTTTACTTCTTCTGCTTGGACCAGGCCTAACTCTATTTCCACTACCAGAAAAAGCCATCATATTATAATTACACCTCAAAACTCCTCTTTCAGGATTTTGAAAAGCACTAGGATATAATTCTCTAGGACCATAAACAGCAGCAACAGCAATTGTTTTTCCAATTTTAAACATTGCACTTCCATCTGCTCTAGGAACAACTCCAACTTTAGCTTCCATTTCTCTTAATTGATCAAACTTTCTTCCATCAGTTCTCTTCTCGATTGCCATCTTTACTCTCCTTCTTTAAACCTTTACTCTCCTTCTCTAAAAATTCTTTCATTCTATCTGTTAATCCTGAAACATGACTTTCCTGTTCAATCTTTTTTATAGCTTTCATAGCTAAAATAACACCATTAGGATCATCACTAGATAACCAAACAAGCCCATTTTGTCCAACCATAATTTTACATCCAGTATATTCTTTAATTAAAGCAATCATGCTCCCTTGTTTTCCTATAATCCTAGGAACCTTAGTAGAAGAAACATTTAACAATTTACCAGGCCCTAATTTTCTCAATCCAGGACCCTTAGTACTAATGTCTATAATCTTGCTCCCACTAACATTAATAATCTGTCCAACTACATAATCTCCATAATTAAAGTATTTTGTTAAATCAGCACCTCTCTCAATAAAATCAGAACTAGCATCTCTTAAATTTAGATTTGCTTCAAAATGCCACCCTATATTAATTCTCCAACCACTTAACCCAATATTAACAATTTTACCAATAACGAGATCTCCTTTTTTAGGTAAATAACACCCTGTTAAAGGAACAACTTTAACTAATCTTCCACTAATACTAGCAACACCAACCTTTGTTGATATTAATTTGTCGCCATCTCTTATAACTTCATTTCCTGGCAAATAATCCATCCCTTCAGCCAATTCCTCCCCAGGAACTACAACCGCTCTTTCCTCAATTAATAATTTACTCATATTCTTTACCTCACTTTCACCACAGTTACATCTACTGTGCCTTTTCCAATATTATTTAAAGCTATCTCAAATTCCTCTTGAAGACCAGCAGGAATCTCCATATTTACTAATAAACTATCAGAACCCCAATCCTCCCTTAGAACCCTTCCATACTTCCTAATAATACCTTGTAATCTCCCAGCATATTGGCTAGGAATCTTAACATTCACTTCTCTAATCTCAGACTTTATAGGAATTATCCTCCTTAATTGATTTATAACATCATTCATCTGCTCTTCAGCAGATTTTTTCTCATCAATCCTAACCTTCGCTTCATTCATAGCTGTTTCTATCCTCTGTGGAGGATGTGGCTTACCACTATTAGGATCAACAACATTTTTATGAATCAAATTAATTATCTGTCTTTTCTTAATCTCAAGCTCCTCCCTCTTCATATCAGCAGTAACAGGAGTATTGCCCTCTTTAATTATGATAGAACAAATCTCTTCATGATCATCAGTCCCAAAAATCTCCATTAATTCATGCTCACTTGCCCTAATACCTTTCTTAGCATCATAAAATATTTCATCAGTTACTAAAACCTCACTTAAAGAAACCGATTTTCCTTTCTTAAAATCATGAGCTCCTTGACTATCAACAAGAATTTCATAAGTCTTACTTCCTTTCTTTAATTTAGCTACAACAGAGTTATCTATACTTACCATATTAATAAAATTAAATTTTCTTTGCTAATTTTCTTATAGTTTCTTTATCTATTTTTTCAAATTGTCTAGTATCAGCTTTAACAATAGCACCATCCAATCTATCAGGATCAAATTCTTTACCAAATACCTTTTTAAAAGCACCGACAGCTAACTTTAAACCATTTTCCAAAGTCAGATTATCTTTATACTCTTTCTCAAGTATCTCTTTTAATTGTGCTTCTAACTCACCAACAGCTGTTGCTTTATATTGAAAATAAATACCAGTAACATCAGTTAAAAATAATTGAGGGCCTGCATCATCCACTCCCGCAACTAAAATATTCACTCCAAAAGGCCTAGCACCACCAAATTGTGTAAAAGATTGTTTCAAATTAGCTATATCTTTAACCAAACTTAAAACATCAATTTCAGCATCATAAGTAACTCTATTTTGTTGGGCAATTAATTGGGATCTTTCAATTAGAATTCTACCGTCCATTACATATCCAGTAGCAGTAGCTCCTATATGATCATCAACTTTAAAGACTTTTTCAACACCTTCCCCAATCATCAAAGTATCTAAAATCTTTTTATCTGCTAATAATAAAACCCCATCTTTACATACAATTCCTAAAGAAGCAGCTCCTTGTCTAACTGCTTTCTTAGCATATTCTACTTGTAATAATCTTCCATCAGGACTAAACATAGTACTACTTCTATCATAACCCATCATTTGATGGTTTAAAGTTGGTTGCATCTAAAATCTACCCCCAGACATAAACTTAATTCTTGCTTTTTTTAACATCCCTGAAACACCTACACTCCTTACAATTGCCTCTTCCTTATTAATCTTTCCTATAAAACAAAAGCTAGCCCTTAACATATCTAAACTTTTATTGTTTACTCTTATTATTCCCTTATTATCCTTAAATTCAACAAAGTTTAATCCTGCCATAGCCAACCCTTCTAAACCAAATAATTCTTTAAAGGAATTAGTTATGACTTCTTTAGTTTCATCTCCTTTTACTTGTCCAGAACTAAGAGTTTCATAAACTAAATATCTCTTTTTCTCTTTTAAGCTTGGCAATAAAGTTTTCTGTTTTATTCTTTTAGTTTTATTTGTCATTTTAATCATAGAGAATTAATCTTCTCCAATAATCATTCACAGTTACAATTAAATAAAAATTAAAGAATTTATAAAACTTTTTATTAATAATTTGGAGGGTATCCTGACGGGGGTGCAGCTGCATAAGGATCTGAAGGATAACCTGGAGATCCACCATAGCCACCAGGAGGAGAACCTCCGCAAGCAATAGGATCGTAATCTGGACAACTAGGGTCACAAGGATAAGCACAATCTGCAGCACCACATCCACTTGAATAATAATCAGGGCAACTAGGATCATGACAAGGATTTTCATCACAATAGTCCCCAGTTAAACTATCATATCTAGTTCCCACACTAATACTATTAGAACTAATCATACAATTAACAGTAATATCCATTTGGCCAACTCCAACAATTTCACAAGAGCCACCAACGCATCTAATTTGAACACTATTACAATTCAAAGGAAAGTAACCATGCGCGTTTACAGAGATACAAGAATCATAATCATTTTGTGTACAAAAATCATTTCCATTTCCTTCAAAATCATAAAGTCCATTCAAATCTATAATATTTCCACCTTCATGAGAATTATGAACATTAAGCCCATTTAAAACAAAGGATCTATAATTAAAATTAGGCAAAGAATTTATAGGTTCTCCAGCGACACTAGAAGTTCCTGAAGTTTGACCAGACCCGCCACCACCAAATATTGAATCCCAAATATCATATCCAGTAATAGAATTAATACCAACAACACTTCCACTAAACTCATTAATTTTTTTAGCACTAGAAGCACCAGAATAAAAACCAACAAGGAATAAAACAAAAACAAGAATAACTCCCATAAAAATTCCTATCCACCAACCCCTTTCCATTAAACAATTTAACTAAAACTAATATTTAAAATTATCCACTCAAAGCATCTTTAGCTTCCTTTCCAGTCATTCCTAAAACTCTTAACAAGCTTTTCATATCCTCTAATCCTCTTAAATCAAATTTATTTTCAGCAAAACTAAAAAATCTCATCTTAACTTTATATTTTCTACAAAGTTTAATATTTTGTTTAACTCTTCCAATTAAAACAGGATTTTTCAAACTACTTAAACTAAAGCCAACTGTCACATCATTTTTATTACACAATTTACATAAAACTTGGTCCAAACCACCGACCCTAAAATGCAAGTTATCTTTAAAAGTATTGACATGTAGATCAACTAAAATTTTAACTTTCTTACTCTCAACTAAATTCCTATTAAAAGCATAATCTTTAGCAATAACTAAACTATAAGATTTAAAGTCTTCTTTAAAAATAACTTCAGAAAAACCTAATCTCTTAGAAAGATCTTCAATATCTTTATTTTTACTAGCTAAAACAAAATCAATAAACATAAATAAAAATAATAAAAACTAGTATTAAAAATTGACTATTCTAATTAAAAAAACAGAAATGTAAATACAAAAACATAATATTTAAATAGTTCAATAATCTAAATATATTATGTCAACAATAACAATAAACATAGATGATGATGTAGAAAATAGATTTAGAGGTTATATAAATAAAGAGTATGGAAATTCAAAAGGAGCTTTGGGAAAAGCAATAACAGAAGCAATAGATATTTGGTTAAAAGAAAAAGAACAAGAAGAAATAACAAAAAAAGCAATAGAATTTCTAAATAAAAAAAGAAAAGTAGGAGGCAAACTCTGGAAAAACAGAGAGGAATTACATGAAAGATGAATCAATATTTATAGATACGAATATACTCTTATATGCAATAGACGAGATAGACCAATCAAAACATCAAAAAGCTAAAAAATTAATTGAAGAAAGTTTCAGAAAAAGAAGAAACTTTACAGCTTCAATTCAAGTTTTAGGAGAATTTTTTAATGCCTCAACTAAAAAATTAAAAACGTCATTATCAAAAGAAGAATCAAAAGAATTTATTGACTATTTAATAAAGCATCAAAATTGGGAGATAAAAAAACAAGAAAAAACCACCCTAATGAAAGCTATAGATTTATCAATCAAATACAACAATCCATTTTGGGATTCATTAATCGCAGCTACAATGATAGAAAATGGATTAACAAAGATCTACACTGAGAATACAAAAGACTTTGAAAAAATAAAGGAAATTGAAGCAATAAATCCATTAATTTAATCATCTTTCTTAAAGATAAAATCAATAAACATATATACAATTAGCTTTAATAAGATTTAAAAATATTTACTATTTTAAATGAATATGAAAATACCAAAACATGTAGGTTTCATCATTGACGGTAATAGGCGTTTTGCCAAAAGATTAATGAAATCACCTCAAAAAGGCCATGAATGGGGATATGAAAAAGTAAAAAAACTAATAGATTGGTGTAAAGAATTTAATATTCAAGAGTTTACATTATATACATTTTCTCTAGAAAATTTCGATAGACCAAAAGCAGAATTTGATTATTTAATGAAATTATTCAAAAAAGCATTTATTGAATTACAAACAGAAAAAGATAAAATAAAAGATTTAAGGGTTAAATTCATAGGAAGACTTCATTTATTTCCAGAAGATGTAAAAAAAGAAATGTATAATTTAATGGAAAAAACAAAGAATAATGAACCATTTAAACTAAATTTCGCAATGGCTTATTCTGGAAGAGCAGAAATAATAGACGCTGTAAAAAAAGTAGCTGAAGCAGTAAAATCAGGCAATCTCTCTATAGAGGATATAGATGAAAAAGTATTACAAGAACAGTTATACATGGACTCAGATCCAGATTTAATTATAAGAACATCAGAATCAAGATTATCCGGTTTTTTATTATGGCAAGCTTCGTACTCTGAATTAATTTTCTTACCAAATATACTATGGCCAGAATTCACAAAAGAGAATTTAGTGGAATGTTTAGAAAAATATTCTAATATAGAAAGAAGATTTGGAAAGTGAAGTTCCCAACCGCAGCAAGCCGGGGGTTATTGATTTTAAAATAAGATATCCAAAAATATTAACCAACTAATTCTTAAAAATAAATATTAAAACAAATTATTTCTGAACCAAGTTACAGCATTATTTCTGAACCAAGTTACAGCAAGATACATACTCAGTTTGAACACCGTTGTTATTATTAACCTGAGGAGTTTGCTCCACTAGATTATTACAAGGCACAGGCTTATAGAATTCAGTATTATGCTCATAAGTTCCTGAACCTCCACCCACCGGCACTGTTAAGGAACGAGTATAATGATTATTCAAAGAAACACAAGTTTGATAACCCAAATTATTACAAACATAATTACCAGACTTACCTAAATAATTACGAGGATTAGATAAAGTAAATGTATCACATTTTATATAAACTCCCAAAGGAGCAAATCCTTCACCATCATTAAGTTTAATTGGGTCACCAGTTTCTTGAACATCAGAAACTTTTTCTTTAACACAGCCAATTGTAAAAATTAATCCTAATAACAAGATAGAAACAAAAACAATCAACACCTTTTTGTTAAGCATAAAAAG
>JAGVZM010000014.1 GCA_018302545.1 Candidatus Woesearchaeota archaeon
TGAAGATCCAAAAAATTTAATAAAATTACCATTGGAATCAAAAATTGAAATTCTATAGCCACCCCATTCAGCAACCAAAATATTTCTTGAAATTGGATCAATACAAATTCCGCAAGGATTAGAAAGTTGACCATTTCCACTTCCATAAGATCCAAAATTTTTAATAAAATTACCATTGGAATCAAAAATTGAAATTCTTGAGTTACTATATTCAAAAACTTCAAATCTTGACGAAGATGACTGAAAATAATGAACCAGGTAACCAGAATCAAATGGACCTGGAAAAAAATAATAACCCAAATAATAATAACTCTCCAAAAAAAACAACTCAACAAAACCAAGAAAATAATAATGAATCACAAAATTCAAATTCCCAAAAGCAAAATCAAAATCCAAAAATTGGAATTTCAAAAGTCACAAATGACAATGAAAAAAATGATGATGAAGATGAATTTAATGAAACAGCTATTATTTTATTGGATAAGAATGCAAAATTCACAAGAAAAGAACTTTGCCCTCAATTTGTTAAAAAAGGAGTTCATGGTGTCAAAGCAACCAATGTTATTCTTGAACAAGGAAATAACCAGAGATGGATTATCACCTTTAAGAATGCAGAGGATTGCAACAAAATGAGAAAAATAATTCAAGAAAATGAAATAAAAATTAAAGTTGAAAATGAGGAAATTAAATGTGAATTTAAAACACTTTTGAAAAAAAGAGTTAGTAGAAGACAAATTTTCATCAGAGGAATACCAATTCAATGGGATCAAGAAATGCTTGAACAAGCTTTTTTAGAATTTAGTGAATGCTCTGATGCTGAAATTTATATGGATCCAGATTCCGATTACACTGTGTCATCTGGAAGAGGAAAAATTGCAATTCATAATTTTGAAGTTGCAGAAGGTTTAATAAACACAACAGCAAATAGAGAACCTGCACATGGATTTCCAAGAAGAATGAGATTTTACCCATTCGTTCCTAGAAGTTTAAGAGAGGTTAATTCAAGAAGAGATAGAAGTTTAAGTAGAAATGGAAGAAGAAATGACTCCAGAAGTAGAAGTAGAAAACCAAAAAAATTAACAGAAGCAGCCAGAACATATGCAGAAGCTGCAACAAATAAAAACCCACAACCAGCAATACAACCACAAACTCAACAACAAAAAAATTATGATAATCAAAATAAAACACCACCACAACCAGTATTACAACCACAATCAGAAAAACAATCACAATTACAAACACAACCACAACCACAAAAAAAAAAAAAACAAAACCAAAAAAGAAAAGAAAAAAGAGATGCGGTTAATGATTCAATGAAAAAAATTAATGGAATCAATAAATTAAAAGACATAGTAATTGCAGCAGCAAGAAGAATTAAAGAAATTGATCCAAATAAAGATTTAGAATTATTCTGGTCAGGTTTTTTAAAGAAGGAAACAAAAGAAAACTACAATGAATTCCTAAAAGTGAAAGTAAATGCTGCTAAATCAGCACAAGAAATTAAAAGATTACTTGAAGAAAAAGAGAAAGAAAAAAAATCTCAACAAGACCAACAATCACAAGCAGTTCCAACTCAACCAGAAAAAACTACAAATAATAATAATGATTCACCACCTGTTTCTACACCAGCAACAAAAAAAAGATTACAATCAGCAAGATCGCCTCAAACTCTTGAATATGATGATAGTGATGAAGAAGAAGTAGAAGTAGTTGAACAAGAAGTTGATGAAGAATTAAATAAAAACAAAAATAATGGAAAAGGAAAAGAAAAAATTTCTAATCAAGAAACGGAAGTAATTAAAGATAAAGAAATTAATCTGATCATAAAGAAGGTAGATGAAGAAACAAATGAAACTAAATTAGCATGGGAACAAACTCCAATTCTTTCAGAAGTTTCAACCATAGATAGTGAAAAAGATAACATAATGTCTGAATATCTAACAGAATTTAAATGCAAGTTTAAAAATATTGATAAACCTGGATTTAATCATAGAGTTGGAACAATAAAAGTTGAAAGAAATGCAATTAAATACTTCACAGAATCAAATAGAACTACAATTATAATTAAAACTGAAGATATTACTGAACTTAAAATTAGTGACACAATAAAAATTATGTTTAATAATGTTGCTACTTCAGGATCAATCGAAAAAATGAATGGAATTGAATTGAAACCAGAAACTCTTGGTACAAGTTTAATTAACCAACCACAAATAATTAGAATGATTTTAGCAATCTTTATCTCAAATAAAAAGATTGAAGGTAAACCAAGATTTAAAAACTCATCATTAAAACAACTTGATACGAATAATTTCACTGAAAAAATTGGAAGAATTTTAGCAAGAACCCCAACTCCAGTAGTAAGTAAAAAAAATAATAATAGTTCAAAACCAACAACAAATGCAAACCTTAGACAATCAGTTATAGTAGTGAAGAAGAATGGTGCAGAAACTTCAACTTCATCTACCTCTACTTCAAATAATAAATGATAAATAATAATTTAAAAATCACCACTCTTAATATAAATGGTGACTGCCTCAATAAAATTGAGGATATAATAATAAATAATTTTAATTTAAATAATAATACATTTAATAATAATTTTAATAATAATAATAAAAATAACTATAATACGAAAAATAATATTTTAATTTTAATTGATGTAAGAATTTATAATCAACAAATAGATGATCTAAATAAAATAATAAATAGAATCTCAAAAGGATCATTACAAATTATTGCAACATCAACATTCAAAAAAATCGAAAATAATAATAGTGAAGAAATAGAAAAAATAATTAACACAAATAATAACCCAAAAATAAATAATTTAGAATTAATTGAATCAAATGGTTACTCAACTACTGCAAAAAGTGGAATTGTAATTATTGGATCAAATGAGATAGCAGCACTATTAATTCAGAAAGAAGAAATAGAAACTGGAAGACTCGTAAAAATCAAAATTAAATTAGAAATAGAACTTGAAATCTTTGCAATCTATGCACCAACAAATAACTCAGCAAAAAAATTATTTGATAAAATAAAAATTAACAATAATTCAATAGTAGCTGGTGATTTTAATAGATGTATAAATAATGGTATGCAAAGAAATAGAAATAATATTAGATATGATAGAGAATTATGGACATGGATAGAAGAAAATGGAATGATTAATCCAATCGAATTTAGTGAAAAAGATTTTACTTTTATTTCAGCAAATGGAGAACAAATTTCAACAATTGACTATATCCTAATTCATGAAGATTTACTCCAATGGTTTAGAAATGGAGGAATTGAAAAATGGAAACTCATGCTTTACTATGATCATAATCCAGTTACCCTTATTCTTGGTGATCTAGTAAAAATTGAAAACAATAAACAAACGGAAATGAATGTAAATCTAAAGTATCACTCAATCAATGAATGGAAAGAATGGGGAACTGAAACATTAGAAAAATTAAAAGAAAAAGGAATTCTAAAAGAGATGAAAGAAGTAAAAGAAGATTTAAATGAAATTAATAAAGTGCTGAAGAAATATGAAGAAGAATGTAACCACAATGCAATTGAAAAGTTTGGTAGAATTAAAAGTTCAGGTGGTTCACCATTCAAAACTCAAGAAATTAAATTAAGAAATAAAAAAATTAACAAAATTAATAAAATAATTATAGATTGGAAAATAAAGAATCAAGGTGAAATTAATGAAAGAATTATGAAATTATCAGAAGAATTTAATTTAATTACACCACAAGAACTTGGAGGAAAAATGGTTTTTTCAAAAGCTGATTGGAAAAGAGAAATTTTAACAATTAGAAAAGATCTTTTTAGAGAAATTAAAGAATTAATTAACGAAAAAAAAGAAAGTAATAAACAAAAATTTTATAATGAACTAGCACAAGATTTTAGAATTAATCAAGCAAGATTTTACTCAAAATTAAGAAAAATTAAATCAAAAACCTTTCAAATTAGTATAGTTATGAATAAAGAAAAAAAAGTCTCTTCAGAAAAAGATTTTGTAATGAAAGAAACAAAAGAATATTTCCAAGAACAAGCAACAAGAAAAGAAATCAATTATGATGAAGATCTTTTCAAAGAAAAATGGTTTAATAGAGAAATTTACAATGAGAACAAGAAGAATAATGTATGGATAGATTTATTTAAAGAATTTACAGATGAGGAAATTCAAGAATTGATTGATTCAGCTGGTAATAATAAAGCTCCAGGTGATGACAAAATTGCAAATGAATTTCCGAAATATACTTTCTCAAATGAAACAATTATTTTCTTTAGAAAACTTGTAAACACAATAATTAACTCAAAAGATATGCACCAAGATTGGAAAAATGGAGTAATATTCCCACTTCCAAAAGAAGGAAATCTTGCAGAATTAAATAACATTAGACCAATCACCTTATTGAGTTATCCATGGAAACTTTTTATGAGAGGTTTATGTCAACGTTTTAATAGAATACTAAATTCAACAAACACAATATCAATTGCTCAAGCAGGTTTTAGATCAAATCATTCAACAATTGAAATGACAACAACACTAGTGGCAGCAATTGATAATGCAAAAAGATATGAAAAAGAAATGTATAGCACCTTTGCAGATATTTCCAAAGCTTATGATTCAGTCCCACATCAAGCAATTTGGCGGCAATTAGAAAGAATTGGATTAAATACAAACCAGATTAAATTAATGGAAAATTTATACAAAAACAATACAACACAAATAATTACAAAATATGGATTAACTGAAAAATTTAGTTATGAAAATGGTGTTAGACAAGGTTGCCCACTTTCACCAGTTTTATTTATAATTTTCTTTGATCCGATAATAGATTACTTAGAAAAAAGGAAAGAAAAAGATGGATTTAAGTTTGAAAACAACAAAATTAAGAATGGTCCAAAAGAAGTAAATGATGACTTTTGGATCTCAGTATTAGGTTTTGCAGATGATTTAGCTCTAATAGCAAGTTCCATTTTTGGAGCCCAATGGCAAATTAAACAATTAGAAGATTTTTTAACAAGCTTTGGTATGAAATTAAATGTTAAAAAAACAAAATTAATGACAGTAAATGTAAAAGAATTAGAAGATGATGTTTGTGTCTATAACATTCCAATTGAATGGATCAAGAAAAATGCTTTCAAGTATTTAGGTATTTGGATAAATTCAGATTTAGATTGGTTGGAACATAGAAATTACGTAATAGCAAAAATACAAACAGTAATTAATCTGATCGAAAAAAAAGTAATATTAACAACTCAACAAAAAATTGAAATTCTAAATTCAACTGCTTCTGCAATGGTTTCATATGGAAGTATTTCACATGGATTAACTGAAGAAACTTTAGAACAAATAGATATTATGATTAGAAAATCAATTAAAAGAAGTATTAGAACACATGGATCATTACCAAATTCAGTTATTCATGGTAATAAAAAATCAGGTGGACTTGGTGTAGTTTCAGTAAAAGATTACACAACTTCAATGAGAATAGCAGATGCACATGCTCTATTAAATCAAGATGGTTTAGCAGCAACAGCAATAATTAAATCAATCACAGATGCCTCAACAATAATTAGATCAGATGAAGAATCAGAAAAACCAACATTTTCAACAAATCTTCTAATGATACCAGCAACAAGAAAAATAATTATAAATTCAAATACAATATCAAACACAATAACTAATTCATTAAAAAAATCAAAAGCAAAAATTTCAACAAGATTTAATGCTGGATATGAAACCTCAAGTCCTTTTAAACCAGTTGATTTTGAGAAATGCTTACTTGTACCAATGTCACAAGAATACAACTTAGATTGGAAAATGAAAATCAGTAATCAAACGGTTGGATACAACAAAGAATTCAATGTTGCACCAATGAGTTTAGCTATTCTCAGAAAATTCAGAAGAAATGGAATCAGTAATCTTGAAGATTTCACAAATTTAGAAACTGGAAAAATTTATATTCGAGCAATAAAAGGAATGAGAATGCACCATGAAACAATTCAAGCAATTGCAACAGGAATCATAAATTTAAGAAATCAAGAAGAACATTATGAAATGAATAAAGAATTAATTGATTGGGAAAGAATTAAATTCCAAAATTCAAAACCAATTATAGTAAAGAATAAATATGATGGTTTAGAGATAACAAAAGAAGAACCAACGATTGGAAATGGTGTACCAAGAATAGACTCAATGAAAAAGTTGAAAGAAATTAAGAAAATGATAAATGTCTTCACAGATGGTAGTTATAATCCTACAACTAATAAAGCAGGATTCGGAATTCACTTTGAAGGTATAGAAGATTTAGATGTAGCCTGGAGATTAGCAGGTGAACAAGATAATTTTAGAGCAGAATTATCAGCAATACTCAATTCAATCAACATGTTACCAAATGAATCAGATTTCATGGTAGCAAAGAAAAAAAAGAATCTAAAAGAAAATATGAATGTTATTCTAAATAACAACAAAAGAACAAAAGCAAGAATTTTTACAGACTCAACTTCATCAATCTACACAATCAGAAATTTGTTAAACAAAAACTCAACAAAAAGAAAATTAGCAAATTTACCAGGTTTTTCGTTAGCAAATGCAATTATTCAGCAAGCAAAGAAAAAAGATTATGGAATTGAAATAGTTTATGTCAAAGCACATATAGGAATTGCAGGAAATGAAATTGTAGATAGATTAGCAAAACTTGGAAGTGAAAAAGATTATTTTAGTCAAGGGCATTCAGAATTTCACACAAAAAGTTGTTTAATTTTAGACAAAAATATCAGTGAAGGAAATGTTAGAAAGAAAATATGGCAGAAATTAATGATAGAAAAAAATGAAAAATGCAATTCAATAATTACTAATAATCTTGAAATAAGAAATGAATCCTTTTTATTTTTAGAAAAGATGAATTGGACCCAAAATCATGTTTTTAATTTTTTAGTTAAAGCAAGAGCAAACGTTTTACCAACTTTCGAAATTTTAGCCAAAAGAAATAAGAAGGTGATAGAAGAACAATTCAGTAACCAATTAGATAAACCAAATAACCACTGCATCAAATGCAATGAAATCGAAGATTTAGAGCACATCATCTGTAAATGCAAAAACTATGATGAAATCAGAAGAAAGAATGATGAAGTTTTAGTTGAAGAAATTCAAAAGAGATGTAAAAAAGAAAAAATCTGGATAAATGAAAATCAAATCAAGAATATTCAATTCAAGAATGAAAAAATGAGAAGATTAGGTTTCATAAATCCTGAAATTAAAAAGAAATTAGAATCAATTGGTGCTACAGAAAAATTGATAAAAGATATTATCAATGAAATTCACAACCAGAACATCAACAGTTCATACGAAATATGGATCAAGAGATGTAATGGATTAGAAAACACACAGCACCCAAACAAATGGTATAGAGAAGAAGGAATTAAAAAAATGAAAGAAAAATCAATCCTCAATCAGTTGAACAGAACCGAAACTGAAGAAATTAACGAAGATACGCCAGTTTTAGAAGAGATTGATAAAAATAACGAAGAAGAAATCGAAGTTGAAGAAACTGATGAACAATTAGAAAATTTCAACCCAGACAATGGATAAACAACAGAATAAGAATGTATAGATGATTGTAATTCAATCCCCATTGATATTTAATTTTTGTAATAAATATAAATTTGGGTTAAAACCCTTTATTTTGAAGGAAAAAAAAAAAAATATTATTTCCAGAATCAGCAACAATAATATTATTTGATTGAGGATAAACACAAACTCCTCTAGGAGTTGTAAATTGTGAATTTCCTGAACCTTGTGATCCAAATTGTTTTGTATAATTTCCATTCGAATCAAAAATTTGGATTCTATTATTTCCAGAATCAGCAATAATAATATTATTTGATTGAAGATCAACACAAATTCCATAAGGATTTGAAAATTGACCATTTCCTGAACCATATGATCCAATAA
>JAGVZM010000018.1 GCA_018302545.1 Candidatus Woesearchaeota archaeon
TACTTTCTTTAATTTTCAAATAGAAATTACTTGCGATTCAGACGCCACCAGTCAGCTCACTGCTGTTCGCCTATAGACTGGTGGAAATAACGATTATAAAATAGAAGTTTTAGGTGTTGTTTGTTCTCCAAATTTTGATGTTAGTCCTTTAGTTGGTAAAACTATCTCTGTTTTTAAATCTGAAAATGATGGAACTTCCAACGGATATTGGAATTTGGAGAAGGAAGTTTTAGAAAACTAAAGTTTTATATAGAAACTATTTTTTTTATTTTTATGGTTAAAAAAGAGTATGATGTTGTTATTATTGGAAGTGGGCCGGCTGGTTTATGTGCTTCTATTTATTCTATAAGGGCGAATTTATCTACAATTGTTATTAGTGGTGTTACTCCAGGTGGACAATTGATGTTGACCACAGATGTAGAGGATTATCCTGGTTTTCCTGGGGGGATTCAAGGTCCTGAATTAATGCAGAGGATGATTGAACAAGCTAAGAAATTAAACGTTGATTTTTTGGATGAGGATGTTACAAAAGTTAATTTGAAAGGAAAAATTAAAAAGTCTTATGTTGGAAAACAAGAAATTTCTAGTAAAGTGGTTATTATAGCTACAGGTTCTAGTGCTAAATGGTTGGGATTAAAATCTGAAAAGAGATTAACTGGTAGAGGTGTTAGTGCTTGTGCAGTATGCGATGGCGCTTTTTTCAAGGATAAAGATGTTGCTGTAATTGGTGGAGGAGATACAGCTTTAAGAGAAACTTTATTTTTAGCTAAAATTTGTAAAACTGTTACAGTTGTTCATAGGAGGGATGAATTAAGAGCGCAGAAAATATTACAGGATAGGTCTTTTAAAACAAAAAATGTTAAGTTTATTTGGAATTCTGAAGTTGAAGAATTTATAGGAAGTCAAAAACTTGAGGCTATTAAATTAAAGGATGTTAAAACAAATAAGTTGTCTGAATTGAAAGTTAGTGGTGCTTTTGTTGCTATTGGGCATACACCAAATACTAAATTTTTAGATGGAAGCGGTATTGAATTACATGGTCCTGGTTATATTAAAGTTCATGATAATGTAAAAACAGATGTTGAAGGTGTTTTTGCTGCAGGTGATGTTCATGATTATAGATATATGCAGGCAGTAACTGCTGCAGGGGCGGGATGTATGTCTGCAATGGAAGCTGATTCTTATATTGAGAACTTAAAACATAAAAAGTAAAATTTTTATATTATCTTTCTCTTAAATACATAAAGATAGGTTGATAGTTTTTTATTTAATACTTTGCTCTCCTATTAATTTGAGGTATTGGAATATGAAAATGTTAAATCTTTATTATTATAAGCAAAGACAAGATTATACTTGCGGCCCTGTTTGCTTACAAATGGTCTTTAGATATTTTGGAAAATTTATTCTTAGGAAAAAATTAATTTACTTATGTAGAACTACTAAAAAGTATGGTACTTCTCATGCTGCTTTGATTGGTGCTGTCAAATCTTTAGGATTTTTTACTTATATACATAAAAATTGTAATTTAAAACATTTACAACACTATATTAATTTAAATCTTCCTATAATCATCAATTATATAGAACCTTCTGATAATTTTGGACATTATTCTGTTGTTATTGGTTTTGATAAAGAAGATATTATTCTTAATGACCCTTGGAATGGTTATAAATTTAGGATAGACAAAGACTTTTTTATTAAAAGGTGGCATAATACTCATGGAAGTAATAAGTGGATGCTTGTTGTATCTAACGAGAAATTGTATTCTAATTGATCTGTAGTAAACTTTATATAAATACCTGTGGTGATAATTGTAACCTATTACATTTAAATTAATAGAATAGTTTTAATAAATATTATGAAAAGACCTAGACCAACTAAGGAATTGATATCTCAAGTTACTGCAGGTAAGTATTTTGAAATAGATGGAGAACCTGTTGCTAAATCAGTTAAGAGTCCTATATTCTTGGCTAAAGTCTGTTTTGGAATGCACGAAATTCCAACTCTAAAATCAATTTATCCATTCTTAAATTTAGATGAAGCTTTAGTTGCTGCTTATGTTTTTGCTGATGCTAGGGGTAGTGAGATAGTTAGAAGTAAAGTGCCTAATAGAAAATTTCTTGAATTAGTTGATAAAAAAGATCTCCATGCCATTTTTGATTATGTCAATAACCATGGTTTTCCAATGTTGAATGCTGGGAAAAGAGTTTCTAAAGATTTAGATTTAAAATATAATCTTATGAATCCTTATGGAAGAGATATACCTTTAATAGATAGATTAGCAGAGGTTGATGCTGAAACTTCTGAAAGACTTTTTGATAATTTAAGAGGTTCAGGTAATGCTTATTCTTATAGAGTTCAACATGGAGTAACAGAGTCTGGTTGCCATGAAATGTTTTGGTTTAGGATTTTTCCTAAAACTTTTGATTCTAAACTTAGAGGATATTCTGCTTATGCTGCTAGAATGTTTAAATCTTACCCTACAGATATTAAAACTATGGATGGTAAAGTTGAACATCCTATAGTTGAGAGTGTTGCACCTATTAGGAAAACTGTTGAGAAAGTTGTTGAGGATTTAAGAAAAGTTCAACTTAGTTTATTTTAATAAGATTTTTATATTATAATTCATCTTTGATTATATGCAAAATAAAAGAGGTGTTGATAGGCTATTAAAAATTCTTCGTTTTATTAAACAAATAAATAAGTCTAAATTATTTTTTTGGTATGGCAAATCTTTAGATAATCTAGATAAAATTGAAGAAAGGCTTAGATTTTTACTTAATAACCCTGGAACTAATGAAGAATCTCAAATAAATGATGATTTATTTAGAATTTATAATTCACTTTCTGAAACTTATAATAAATTTAAATCTAAGTTTGTAATAAGAAGACCTGATCAAGATAAAGAGTTAGATCTTTTTGAAACATTATTAAAAGAATTGGCTGATTATCTTATTGAAATTAAGAAATGGGGTAATTCTGACCTACATGAAAAACAAGTTTCTGATTTTGAAGATTTAATTAATTACTTAAAATTAAAATATAACTGTGGTGATGCTCGTGAGATTCTTAAAAAGTTAGACAGAAATATTTTTTCTGCTAATGGAAATACGAAAACTTTACTTGAACATGAAAAAAGATTTGTACAACTTTATATTGAATTTAAAGAGTCTAATATTCCCTTTGATTTTTTAATAGAAGCTTTTGTTAAACTTAATGAATATGAAGGTAATATGAGAATTAGATTGGTAAAAATTTATTATAAATTTCTTAGGGAGTCATATTCCTTTAATGGAATGGTTCAAAGAATGAAAAAAGGTTTAAATATAAAAGAGCTTAAAGATAGTGAAAATTCTTTTATTGATTCTTTTTTAGGAGATGGTTTAGGTTTTTGTTTTGCTAGTGCTTATGCTTTATATCAAAGCCTTTTATATTATGGTTATAATGCTTATTTAGTAAAGTGCTATAGTTTTAGAAATAAAGTAAAAGAGTATAATCATGCTGCTGTTATTGTTGATTTAGAAAATCACCTTATATATCTTGATCCAGGTATTAATTTAGAGGGGCCCTTAATTTTTAGACATGGTTCTGATTCTGATTCTCCTTGGTACCAGACTAAGAGAATTAAATTAGTTTATCAACATAATAATGAATTTCTTGCTGAAAAAGAGGTTTATAGCATAGAGGTTTTTAGTGCTGGGAATTGGAATATTTTTAAGTATTTTGAGAATGTTGCTGTTGATCCTGAAGAATTTAAAAAACTTTGGAGTTATAGAAAGTGTGAGAGACTTAAAGAACTTGATAAAGTTTATCTACAACTAAATAAGATAGAGAATATTAGGGTAAATAAAAAGTATTCTAGAGTTAATCTGATGTTAAATAAGGACAAGGAACAGAATTCAGGCCAGTTTGATTATGAACTAGTTTTTAGAATAAATACTGGTTTTTTAGAACAAAAAATTAAGATTAGTTTAGATCCATTCTCCTTGTTAAATTTAGACAAAGATAGGAGAGAGTTGTTAGAATCTTTTAATATAGATTTAGATAGGTTAATTCAAATTGTAACTTGGATGAAATCTAGAATATATTCAGCATCTATCAGAGAGGCAGCTTAGTAATTTTCTTATTCCTTCGAGATCAATAATATGTTCAATTCTTGTATTAGTAATTGCTATGTTTCTTGGATCTGTGAATGTGTTTCCCCTAATCAAACATAATCCTCCACTTAAATGTACACAGGGTTCTTTTGCATCATACTTCTTTAATTTTCTTCTTTGATCTAATGTTGTTTGTACTGAAAGTGGTATTCCTGTATTTAACCAATCAGGAGCTAATGTATGTAATTTAATAAGTTCATCTGCGTAATCTATAT
Source organism: Candidatus Woesearchaeota archaeon (assembly GCA_018302545.1). Classification (GTDB taxonomy): domain Archaea; phylum Nanobdellota; class Nanobdellia; order SCGC-AAA011-G17; family GW2011-AR18; genus JAGVZM01. The sequence continues at coordinate 4,373 of JAGVZM010000018.1, forward strand.
CTGATGGATAAAACCTACCTATAATATCAAATCTTCCAATTAAATAGAGAATTGGGTTTCCTGTAACTAAGTCTGGAGTTGTTATTAATTTATTTCCATCTAAATAAGGAGTGAATAATCCTGTTATTTGATCAAATTGTTGGTAAACCATAATTTCTTTTTTGTGGGAAATTTAATAAAGCTTGTCATCTAGATTTTTTTACGTTTACTTTTTTACAGTATTTATTTATGGAGCATTTAGAACATAAAGGAGAAATAGGTTTGCAAATATTTTGACCAAAGGTTACAAATATGTTATTAATATCCTGCCAATTTGTTTTTGGTACTACTTTTTTTAATTCTACTTCTGTTTGTTCTGGAGTTTTTGTTTTTACCCAACCTATTCTATTTGGGATTCTATGAACATGAATATCTACCGCTATATTATCATTAGATTTGAAACCATAAGTCATTACTATGTTCATAGTTTTTCTTCCAACACCTTTAAATTTTAATAATTCTTCTTCTTCATTAGGAACTTTTGAATTATAATCCTGAATTAAAATTTTACAAATATTTCTTATGTTTCTTGCTTTTGTTTTATAAAATCCTGTTTTATAAATTATTTTTTCAAATTTATCTAAAGGTATTTTTAATATCTCTTCAGGTGTTTGTGCTATTGAGAATAATTCTTTACAAACTTTTCCAGTTACTTCGTCTTTTGTTCTGAGACTTAGTAGACATGAAACTAAAACCTTGAATGGGTTTCCTGTTTGATCTCCAATTTCTGTTACTATTGGATTTTTGAAATCTTTACATGATTCTTTTATTAATCCTATTATAATTGGTATATCCTTCATCTTATTTTTTATGCTTATGATGTTCTTAATATTTATATTTTAACTTCTAATAAGTAGTAAAAAAGGAAAGATTTATATAGAATCCTAAATTCTTGTTTTTATGCAAATTAAAAATTTATTAATATTTGGAGGATTAGTGGCTTTGCTTTCTAGTTGTGGAGAGACTCCCACACTATCTTTAAAATCTTGTGATGTTAGAAATTGTTCTTCAATTCGAACATTAAGCATTGGGAATAAAGATTTACATTCTTCTGAAAATGGGCTTTTAAGTGTAGAGTATAATTCATGGGCTAGATTAAATGAAACTGCCTCTGTTAATTATGGTATACGTGTAAATGGTGAATACTTAGGTAATACTAAGGGGAATGTTACTGTTGGGAATTGTTATCCTCTTGAAAATGAAAAATTTTTATTAGTTGATTCAAGATCAGATCAATCAGAAATTGATTATTGTATTTTAGGAGAGTAAATGCAAAACCAAAATATAAAACAAATGGAAAGTAATGTTATTGGTTCATTTAATTTAGTTAAGAATGATTTTTATAAATTAATTAATTTAATTAATACTCTACAAAAAGAAATTGAGATTCTTAAGATTTCTAATTCTGGATTAAGAAGAGATTTTTCTAATTTAAAACAAAAAATTGATGAAAAAAGTGTTAAACCTTTAGTGAAACCTTCTTCTAAAGGATTTTTAGCTTCTAAGTCTGGGGAGAAGTATCATAATGATAATTGTTTTTTAGGAAAGAAAATAAAATCTATTAATAGAGTTTGGTTTAATGATAAAATAAATGCTGTTTCCGAAGGATATAGTGCTTGTGTTTGTTCAATTTGAATGAATAGAATATTTTAAATACAGAAATTTAGTTCTAGAATTGGTTAGGGGGCGTAGTTTAACCTGGCTAGAATTGACGGCTCCAGTGATGGAGCGATGAGCTGAAGAAGCAATGATTTAACAATGGTATGTCGCTTTAGATGAAGATACCGTTAGATGGGGGTTCAAATCCCTCCGTCCCCACCATTTCATTATGTTGTTACTTTGGAATGGATACATGAAGAAACATTTATATAGTAGTAGCAATCTTCTAGTTACTTATGAAAATAGCAAAAATATTGCTCTATATTTTTTTATTATTGGTATTATCTAGTACTTTAGTTTATGCACAAACTGTTACTATAAATCCTAGTAATCCTGTTGATAATGATGATTTAAGTTGTGATATTGAGAATGTTCAAAATTCAAATAGACCTTTTTATACTTATAGATGGTATGTAAATGGGCAAAGAGATTATAGTGTGGGTAATACCTGGATATATCCTGCTTCTAGAACAAGGGTTAATGATAGAATAACTTGTTTTGCATCTATTCCTGGTGGAATTATATTAGGTAGTGCAAGTGTTACAATTAGTGCTGTTCAAGTTAATCAACCTCCAACTGTTAGAATAACTAACCCTTCTATTGGAAGTAGATTTTTTGTTAACCAGCCAATTACTTTTAATACAGTTACTAGTGATCCTGAAAATGATCCTTTAACTTTTACTTGGGATTTTGGAGATGGAAGTGCTTCTGGAGGTGCTAATCCAATACATACTTATACGCTTCCTGGAACTTATACTGTTACTGTTGTAGTTAGTGATAATGTAAATACTGCGAGAGATAGTGTTGTAATTAATATTGTTCAAATTATGCCTATGAATCAGAT
>JAGVZM010000009.1 GCA_018302545.1 Candidatus Woesearchaeota archaeon
AGATAGCAGATCTACTTAGTGACCAACTATGTAATCTACCAATACCTACAGAAAAGTTGTCTAAACTTAAAATATTAAAAAAAGCTATGTAAGGAGGTACTAAAAATGAATCAAAGAAAAAAAGTAAGAGAGGAAGTTCATATTATGTTAGATAATGATGAAATAAGCCAGGAAGAAGCAGGATTCATGTTAGGGTACTATAATTAACTACAAAAACGATTTAAATCCTTCTTCTTCTTCATTTTTATGTTATTATTAGCATTTACAGATGTTCATATGAGAAAGTCTTCTTTAGATAAAATAAAAGAAAAAGCAATAAAGCATAAGCCAGATTTTCTAATATCGTGCGGAGATCTATCTAACTTCGGTAATGGTTTAGAAAAAGCAGCAAAATTTCTAAATGATTTAAAAATTAAAACTTTAATGATACCAAGTAATCATGAATCACCTGAACAAGTAAAAAAGGTTTGTGAAAAATATGAAAACTTAATTTATCTACATAAAGGCATGTATGAACATGAAGATTTTGTCTTTTTTGGATTTGGAAATGAAGGTTTTTCATATGTTGATGAAGATTTTGAGCCTATAGCAAAACAGTTTAAAAAAGATTATAATAAAAATAAAATTTTAATTTTCATAACTCATGCTCCAATTTACAACACTAAACTAGATAAACTTGAGATGGGTCATAGAGGTTCCAAATCATCAAGAAAATTCATTGAAGAAGTGCAACCATTCATAACATTATGCGGTCATTTTCATGAAACTTTTGGAAAACAAGATAAAATAAATCAAACAACAATCATAAATCCAGGACCAGATGGAATAATAATAGAAATATAAAGATAAGAGGAGTTTATCTCCTCTTCTTCTTAGGTGCAGCCTTTTTCTTCGCTGCGGATTTTTTCTTCTTCGCTGCCATCTTTCACCTCTTCTTCCCAAGGGAAGTTTTATTATTATCTTATTATATGCGTAACTTTTACTTATATACTTTTTGTTTTTTTATTTTTTTAGAAAAATTTTTTGATAATTTGAAAAAATAATTTTTTCAACTTCTTCTTCAGTAATATTTTTTATTTTTGAAATAATTTTTATTGTTTCTTTAATATGCGATGGTTCACTTCTTTCTCCGACTTTGTAACTTAAGTAAGGAGCATCAGTCTCAGTTAATATATTATTCATAGAAATTCTTTGAACAACTTCTTGAAAATGTTTTAATCTTGTTATTATTGTTGGTATGCTAAAGTAAAATCCCAAATCTTCTGCTTTCTTAACTAATTTTAGATTACCAGTAAAACAATGTAAGACTACATTCTTCATTCCAGAAGATTCTAAAACTTCTAGACATTCTTTTTCTGCTTTTCTTGTATGTACCACTATTGGTCTTTTAATTTGTTGAGCTAATTTAATGCATTTCCAAAATACTTCTTTTTGTTCTTCTAACTTAGCATCAGGTTTAGGACTTCCATCTAAACCAATTTCACCAACTGCAAGAATATTATCTTTATTCTTCTTAATAAATTCAATTTCAGCATCAACATCAAATTCTCTATTATCCCTTGGAACATCATCATAATGTCCTAATCCCACTGCATCCAAAGGATATATTCCTAAAGAAGCTTTTACAATATCATATTTTTTACTTAACTCTAATGTTTCAACATTACTTTGATGATCAACACCAGAACATAATAAACTAACAGCACCAGCAGCTTTAGCTCTTTCTATAACTTTATCCAAATCTTTTTTGAAATGATCCCAAGTTAAATGACAATGAACATCCACAATCATAAAAAGAAAATCTTCAACTATATTTTAAAGTTATGCTTTCTCCAGAAATAATATACCAAAAATATAATTAATAAAAATAATATACCAAAAATAATTCCTGTCGAATTTACAAATAATCCATCTGTTTTATTAAATTCTTCAAGATTTTTATTATCTAAATTACTAGCTTCAACATTTTCTCTTCCTTCAGACTCTCTATTATTTTCACTATTAGAATTTCTACTTGGAGAATTAGCTTCCTCATTTCCATTCTCTTCTTCTTGATTTCGTCTGCTTCTATAAGGAGCACCTGTATTTCCTTGAGCTGCTGCTCCGCTAGTAGAAGTTGTACTCTCACTAGAACCAGAAGAAGGTTCACTAACTGTAAAACTAGTAGTCTCTGTATTATTTACATTGTTCTCAGTACCATTAGCTATAAAAGTAACATTGTAAGTTCCTTCTAAAGAAGGAGTAGTATAAGAAACATTATATTTAGGACCTGTTGCCAAAGTTAAAACTAATTGAGTTACAGTTGAATTAGGCAGTGTTATGTTAACTAGTACAGTATCTACTTCATTTGTAGCACTAATATTTGCGCCTATCTCAATTGATTCATTAGTATCAAAACTAGTTCCAGTAGAAGGTATTAAAGCAGTAACTGTTGGAGGAGTAAAACTACCATTAAATGCAACAGCAGCAAAAGGACTAAAATTTGTTACTGTGCTTAATAATCTAACAAATTGTTCATCTGTATTAAGCTCGACATTTCCTAAAGAATCCCAACCATCAGAATACCTGCCAACTCTTAAAGTACTAGTAGGATAACTAGAATTTAATAAACTTGAATTATAATATATAGTTAAATTATCAACAATACCAGTACTTTGATTATTTATAATTAATAAATTTGAAGCTAATAAACAATCTGTCTGACTACTAGCGCAAGTAGTGGAACTAACATTTTGTGAACTTAAATTATTTGTTGGATAAAATGTTAAATTTGTAGCATTATTAAAAGTGAAGTTAACATAATCTGTTTCTAAAACACTATAATTCCCATTTACTAAAGCAGTGACAAAACCAATATCTTGTCCAACTTCTTGGTTAGTTATATTTAATGCGCTTCCATTACTAGGAACACCAAAAGCATAATTCCTATCTGTAAATGTAACATTACTCTCACTAATTAAATATTGAGAACCTCCATTAGATGTAGCATTATTCAAACTAAGATTAATATCCCTAGATAATAAAGCATAAATCCCCGCAATTGTATTATTGTACATAACATTAGAATCTAAAGATGCTTCATCTACACCTGTCAGAGCAATACCATAAGTATTATGATTTGCTGTATTTCTTGTAAGATAAGTATTATTTGTGTTGTATATATAAATTCCTACTAATAGATTATAATTTAGAGTATTATCATACACATAATTTGTTTCATTTACTGTATCCAAATATACTCCATACTCAGTATTACTATTAATTGTATTGTTAAAAATCCTATTATTTGTAGGAGTTCCAACAAACTCACTTCCTTGAATATAAATTCCATAATTAATGTTATCACTTATCACATTAAAAGAAAAATTATTATCATTCTGAGTTTCCAGTAAATTTATTCCTCTCTCATTCCCCGTTATTGTATTATTTGTAATAGTATTATTGCCTCTTGCACCATTATTCAAAGTCTCTATATGTATTCCCACACTAGGGTTATTAGTAATCATATTGTTTTCAATATTATTATAACTTCCAGTAATACTTAATACTTGATAATTAACTGTAAAATTATTTTCTGTAATAGTATTATAATCAGAACTAATACCCATTGCAGTTCCACTATAAGTTATTGTATTGTTGATAAATGTATTATAGTCATTACCTTCATCTAAGTAAAAACCTACATTAGAGGAATTTAGGGTATTATTAATAAATGAATTATTATAAGAGGATCTATCTAAGTAAATACCTTGTGTATTAGTAACATTAGAATTAGTAATATTTGAACCATCAGTCCATAAAATCTGGAAAAAATTTAAATCATAATCAGGATTAGTGCTTAAAAGAGTAATATTATTTAGAGTAGAGTTATCTGCGTCACATAGGATTAAAGCACCAAAAGTTTGATTATCTAGTTCTCCATTAATAGTAGAATTAGAGAAATAAATAGTTCTTCCTTCTCCATCTACATTGTCTTCTATTGTATTGTCACAAAAATTTTCTCCAGCATAAGGGTCAAGAAAAATGTCAGCTGTATGATTAAAGAAAGTATTATTATTAATTGTATTATTAAAAGCAACACTTAGATAAACTCCAGAAAATCCATTAGAAGAAAGATCTCCTCCCAAACTATTAAAAGTTAATGTATTATGTTGTGCATTATTTAAATAAAAATCATAAGTACCACTCATACTCCCATTATTATAACTAGCATTAATATATTCAGCACCAGACCCCCTAAAATGAATTGCATATTGGTTACTATACATCGTATTGTTTGTTATGTTATGATAACCTGTTCTAGTATCTATCCCAGCACCATTAGGCGTACCAATTAAAGTACAAAATTCTACATTAACATAACGACTTCTAAGATCTATCCCCGCAATTGAATTAAAATCATTATCAGTATTGTTTATAGTTATATTTGAAATATTAAGAAAAGGAGCAGTGATATCCCCATTACTTTCAACAAGTATTCCTGTTTCTGTATGATTTATAAAACCATTCATTATTGTAATGTTTGTAGTAACAGAACCATTAACAACTATTCCTCCCGCTCCCGAAATTGTAGAATTATGGATATAAAAACCAGCCAAATCTAACATAACATCATCAGAATTTATAACAACACAACTATCCCCCTCACTTGAAGTTATATTCTGAGTTAGAACATAATCTCCAGTAGAACTTATAGTCTGGCAATTATCTACATCTATGGCACTAACAAAAGGTACCAAAAATAATACTAAACTAATTAATACAAACCTCTTTTTCATAAAAACCTATATAAATTTAACAAATTTATTATAAAAAACTTCCTATTCACATCAAAGGACTTAATATAAATTTAAATAATCTTAAAATAAAAGGCCACATATTAACCAAAATTAAAAATAAAATTATGAACGAAACATAACTTAGAATTTTCATTGCCTTTTCTTTGCTTGTAAACTTAGTCAAACCAGCATAAAACATCCTTCCACCATCAACAGGTCCTAACGGTAAAAGATTAAACAATCCTACACCCACCGCAATATTAAAAGTCCAAAACAATAACATACCTAACCAACCAACAATTTTATGAACCCAAGCATAAGGTTTGAACTTATCTTTTAATTCTAAATTATAGCTACTAAATGTAATTCCAAACCTTGATTTATTAGAATCCTCAATTCGAGGGCTTAAAGTAACATTATATTCTGTTCCATTTGCAACAACATTAACAACATCTCCAGGTTTTTTATCATCTAAAATACTAAACAAAATTTCTGTATTATTTATTTTATGTCCATTAATATACTCTATAACATGCCCTTTCTCAATTCCACTGTTTGCAATTGCCAAACTATTATTAACCTCTCCAACAACTATTCCTTTAATTTCAGTCATACTACTTGCAAGAGGAATAAATACAAATATCAATACTAAAAATATTAATATTCCTTGGAGAATATTAGAAAATGGGCCAGCAGAAAAAACTAATAATTGATCTTTAATTGGTTTTTTTGCTAATTGTTTTTCATCAGGTTCAACAAAAGCAGCTAATATTGGTCCAAGAAAAGCAAAACCCGAGCTTTTAATCTTAACATTTTTTAATCTTGCATAAATACCATGGGATGCTTCATGAATAACTGCAACAAACAATATTGCAATAATCCAATGCCAAAAACTTAAAACAGGAAGTTTATCACTAATACTAACTCCAGGCAATAATGGGGCTAATGCAACATCTGCTTTTGGAATAAATAAATATTGATAAGTAGCCCAGATAATAAAACCCGTAGTAATAACCATTCCAATAAAACCCACCCAAATACTAATTACTCCTAGAATTCCAAGAGTTTTTGGCCATTTTTTAGCAATCTTATCCATAAGTTTTATTCCCCACTTTGTTTTATACAAAGCAAAGATCTTCCACTGAACTTCAAATTTATTCCTAAAAATTCTAAAAATAATTAACAAAATTACATAAAAAATAACTAATAGCCACAAATCCCAATTAATCATAATAAAAAATTTATTAACTTAAATATAAATGTTACTTTATTATAATCTTTCTAATAACAAAAACAACTTCATTATATTTCTCTTTATTTATAGAACATAGCTTCTTAACTATTTGTTTTTTAGTTGCTGTAAATATCATATTTGATCTTATATAACTATTAATCATAAGGCTTCCATTAATAGTTTCATTTTTTTTGAGTTCAACAGAGTAAATGTCTTTACTAATATTTTTTGAAGTTATTTGACATAAAATAATATCTTCTTCCATCTCTTCAGAAATAACAAGACAAGGCCTGAGTTTTCTATTAGTTAGATCAGTATAAGGAAAAGGGAATAAAACTATTTCTCCTCTTGTAAATGAAACCAAGCTTCATCTTCCTCCTTAGTCAACCAATTTTTTGCTAATGAAGCTTCGCTAGCTATAGAAGTATAAATTCCACCAACTTTAGAATTTTCTCCATCAAATAATTTTTCTCTAATTAATTCTCTAATGAATTCTTGTAAATTACTAAATCCATGACTTTCAGAATATTCTTTAGCATAATCAAATAAATTATCAGGAAGTTTTAAACTAATTTGTGTACCCATAAATATTTTTAAGTATTTTTAAGTATTTAAGCTTTATCTTTTTATATTTAAACTAAATCATTAAAATTTCATAAGCTTAACAGATAATTTCAAGTAAATATAAATGTTACTTCTTTCTAACAGGTCTCAAAGCTTTAGAACTACAATTTCTACAAGTTACTTTTCCCTTTCTAATCTTAGCAGGATCTGCTCTTTTCTTACTTTTACATTTTCTACAAACAAACATGTTTCCATACAATCTTTGGTTTGCTTCAGGAAATTTGACCATTTTTATTTAACATCCATTATTACCTTTTCATCTAATATTGTCCAATAATTTACTGTAGATCCTTCTTGAACTTTATCTTTCATATCCTCTGAAATTTTTAAATCAAATGTTTCAAAACTATCGCTATCCATGACTGTAGCAGTATCGCCCTGCACACTTAAAACTTGAGCATTCTTCTTTTCTATGATTGGAACTTCAACATTATCGCTGCTCGGACACATATGTATTTTTTTCTGCGCGCCTATTATTCCAACTGCTTCAATTCTACATTTGGTAGATCCATGTTTTCCAGGTTTTGATGTCTGAATATCTCTAACCACACAAGCCATGCCATCTAAAATGATATAACTCCCTTTCTTCAGACTGCCTGCATTAGTTAATTTCTTTTCTCCCATGAGAACTTGCTAATGGACATTATTTATAAACTTTTCTTAGAAATAATACTATTCTATATCAACCAAATTAAACTAAAAAAACTTATATACTCAACATAATTGCACAAAATTATGAATGAGACAAAACTTAAGGACTTTATAGAACTGAATTTTGTAGGAAGATTCAAAGATAATAACCAGATCTTCGATTTAACTTCAGAAGAATTAGCAAAAAAAGAAAAATTGTATAATCCCCAAGCAAAATACGGCCCTAAAATTATATGTTTAGGAGAAAATCATATATTAAAAGCTTTAGACAAATTTTTAGTAGACAAAGAAATAGGAAAAAGCTATAAACTAGATTTAAAACCACAAGAAGCCTTTGGAAAAAAGGATCCTAAATTTATCAAAATTGTTAATATTGATGTATTAAGAAAGCAAAATATAAACCCCTTCCCAGGTTTGCAAATTAATGCCTCAGGTTTAATGGCTACTGTCCGTTCTGTTACTGGAGGCAGAGTAACTCTTGATTTTAATCATCCATTAGCAGGAAAAAACATAACTTATGAAGTTACAATAAATAAAATAATAACTGAAAATAAAGAAAAATTAATTTCCCTAGTTGAAAATTTATTAGAATTAGGATCTAAAGACTATTCTTTAGAACTGCAAGATAAAAAAGTTAAACTTAAATTAAAAGCAACAATTCATTCACAAATAAAAGAACAATTTAAGAAGAAAGTAAAAGATCTACTATCTTTAGATGTAGAATTTAGTTAAACCAAGCCTTAATATCTTTACAAGCAAAGGTTCTATCTGCTTGTTTATCTAAATCATACGCAATTAAACACCATTGTTCTTCCTTATGATATTCATTAGACATAAATTTAATCTCTTTAGGAATAATTCTCCTAATAGCAGTCTCTCCTTTATAATTTGTATAGAGTATTTTCACTTCCATAATTATAATACAAAATCCAAGTCTTTAAATAATTTGATAATCTAATATTTTTAAAATGGTTAAAGCTTTGTTATTTGATGTCGATGATACTCTAATCCCTACAACTGATTTTATTGAGGGGGTTTTATATCAGGCAGTAATTGCAATAATAAATGCAGGGCTTCCAGAAGAAAATCCAGCAAGAGCAGTACAAAAATTACATGAGTTACGTAGAAACAACAGAGAACATGGAAATAATTTTGATTTACTTTGTCATGTTTATGGAATAGATAATAAAACAATTGTACAAGCAGCAGTAAAAAAATATGAGGATATGAAACATGCTTCCTTGCAACCAAATATTCATGCAGTATCAGTTTTAGAACATGCTTTGTCTAATAGTTATAAACTTGGTGTTGTTACAACAGGAGAACCAGATAAACAAATTGATAAATTAAAAGTAAGTGGATTATTCGATTATTTTAAAGGTCATATTTATGCTTCTGTAGATCCAAAAGAAGCAAAACCAAAACCAAATTTATTTCAAACAGCTTTAAAAGCTTTAGATGCAAAAGCAGAAGAATCATTTTATGTAGGAAATAGACTTGATGTTGATGTTGCAGGCGCTCATAATGCAAATATACAAGCTATTTTGTTATATTGTGGTAAATATGCAGGGCAAACACCTCAATCAGTATTATTACAAAGGGGAGTAAAAGCAAATGCAATTTTAGAAGGAGCATTTAAGCAAGAAATCAGAAAAATGACACCAGAACATACAATAACCAATTTAAGACAACTTCTAGAAATATTATAAACTACAATATATCTAACTTTCAATAGATATTATTAAATATTAGAATTTTACCTTGAAAATATGGACAGTTTATTAAGACAAGCATCAGAAAGAGCTGAAATCGTAGGATTAAAACAAACTCCTAAAAAAGTAACTGCCATAGATGAAGAACTAGAAGAGTTAGTAAATAAACAAAGAGCAAAAATTAGGGTTGTAGGTTGCGGTGGAGGCGGAAATAATACTATTAATAGAATGTCTGAAGTTGGAATTTCAGGCACAGAAACTATTGCAATAAACACAGATGCTCAAGATCTTCTTTATACAAATGCTTCAAATAAAATTTTAATTGGTAGAGAATTAACTGGAGGTTTAGGAGCAGGTTCTATACCAAAAGTAGGTGAAGATTCTGCCAGAGAATCAGAAAAAGAAATTAAAGAGGCACTACAACATGGGGATCTTGTTTTCATTACCTGTGGTTTAGGTGGCGGAACTGGAACAGGTGCAGCTCCTGTAGTTGCAGAAGTTGCAAAGAAACTAGGAATATTAACTATCGCAATTGTAACTCTTCCTTTTGCAATGGAAGGTCAGAGAAGATATGCAAATGCAATAGCAGGACTAGAAAAATTAGAATCTATAGTTGATACTTTAATTGTAATTCCAAATGATAAATTAATGGAATTGTGTCCAGGAATACCATTACACACTGCTTTTAAGGTTGCAGATGAAATTTTAACAAATTCTGTAAAGGGAATAGCTGAGATGGTTACAAGACCAGGATTAGTCAATCTAGACTTTGCTGATATCAAGACTGTTATGAGTAAAGGGGGAGTTGCTATGATAGGAGTTGGTGAATCTGACTCAGAAAATAGAGCAATAGAATCTGTAGAGAAGGCAATACAAAATCCTTTATTAGATGTAGATATTACAGGAGCTTCAGGAGCTTTAATTAATATTTTAGGTGGTCCTGATTTGTCTTTAGATGAAGCAAGAAAGATAGTAGAAACTGTAACTGAAAGATTAGATGAGGATGCAAGAACTATCTGGGGTGCACAAATATCTGAAGATTTAGATAAAACAGTAAGAACTTTAATCATAGTAACTGGAGTGAACAGTCCACAAATTTTTGGTTCTACAAAAGTAAAATCCTCTAAAGAAGGGAAGAAAAAGGATATAGAAAAACAATTAGGAATAGACTTTGTTTAAATGGCAAAAACAGTTAATGATAAGTATTCTAAATTAGTAGAATCTGATGAAAATCATGATAGATATGAAACTAGTTTTTTAGTTGAAATAATGACAAGGGTATCAGAAAATGGAGCTTGTGTTTCAATTAGAGAAGATCTATATAATTATCATAGATGTACAATAACTACAAATACTGAATTTGGCAGGACACAATCTGCAAGTATAATAATTTATTCTAAAGTAAAATCAGACAGACAAGAAGCAGCAAGATCTCTAGGTTTATTAAAAGAAGATAAAGATTTAGAAAGATTAGCAAGAGAATTAATAAATCCTGTATGTTAAATATAAGCAGAATAAGCCAAACTAAAAACAGGCAAAAACATAACTGTAAAAATATTATAAAAACCTAAAACAACTCTATTAATTTCTATTCTTTCTTCAGTTTCTCTTTTAAGTCTAATACCTTGTAAATTAATCTGCCTCTTTTTATAATTTAAGAATTCATTAAGAAAAACTTTTATTCTAGAATTATAAACAAAAAAACCAACAACTGGAAATGCATCAGAAAATCTTAAATTACAAGTCTCAGCCATTCCTTCAAGAGTTGGCATTAACAATTCAAATAAATCAAACTTAAATGGATTTCTGTCAATTAAAGTAAGAATAAATACACGCGCTAATTAAAAACCAATTATAAATTCCTAAGAATAATCTCCTTCTTTCAGAAGCATTAAAATTAATCATTCTATATTTAGTATCTTCCCATCTAGAAAAGTTAAGAATTTCATCACATCTTCTTGTATACCCAAAATATCCTAAGACAGGAATGATATTGCCCATTCTTAATTGAACACTGCTAAGAATCTTATCTTCTAAATATCTATCACCTTTAAATAACACAAATCCCAAGTTTACAATAACATTTAAATACCTTTCCTATTCTCTTAAATAAATGGATCAAGATAAACCTTCTATCTCCAAACGTTTTAAATCATTCTTAATAGAATGTAAAAGGGTCTGGCAGGTAACGAAAAAACCAAGTAAAGATGAATTAACTATGATTGTAAAAATAACAGGTTTAGGAATATTGGTAATAGGTGCTATTGGATTCATGATAAATATATTATGGCAGGTATTGCTTCAAAAATAAAATGGAAAATAAAATTTTTGCTGTAAGAACAACCGCAAATAGGGAAGAACAGGTAGTAGAATTTATAGATAGTAATGTAAAAAAGAAAAAATTAGAAGTTTATGCTATAATAAATGCTCATGGTATGAGAGGATATGTATTCATAGAAGCAAGATCCCAGGATGATGCAGCACAAGCAGTATTCGGTATTCCATATTCTAGAGGATTACTTCCAAAAGAAGTAAAGTATGAAGAAATTGAACCAATGCTTGAGCAAATTAAAACACCAGTGAATATACAAGAAAAAGATGTAGTTGAGATTATACAAGGCCCATTCAAAAAAGAAAAAGCAAAGGTTAAACGTATAGATGAAACAAAAGAGGAAGTGGTAGTTGAATTGTTAGAAGCAGCAATTCCAATTCCTATAACTGTTAAAATAGATTGGGTAAAAGTAATTAGAAGAGATTCAGAAGAAGAAAAAACTGAAGAATAAGATTATTCAGACATTTTTCTTTCTTTTAATTAATTTCTATTTATTTTTATCTTCTTATACCATTAGTAGTATCTTCAACAGAATCTAACTTAAGTTCTTCTTGAAGGTATCTGTTAAAAATTTCTCCATCTGTAATTCTACCATTAAGGAACATCATAAGTTTTGAATAAGTTCTAAAACCCTCTATCTGTTCTGTTGTAAGTGTATTTGCATAATAGTGAGAAAGAATTTCAACCTTTTCATAAGAATCACTATCTCTTAAAATTACTCCTACTGATCTTCTTGCAATTGCCTCCATGATACTCTTTTGAAAAAATTCAGGATTTACTTTTCCTGTTCTTCTAAACTCCTGTAACATCTTTGTTTCAAAAGAGATTGGATAATCTTCAAAAGGAAAATAAACTTCAGCACTTTCTCCAATTTTATCAACTAAATCAACATGGGCTGCTCCAAACAAAACCAATCTAGAACCAGCTAAAGACTCAATATACCTTGCTTCATGATCTTCTCTTTCTTGCTGTTGATATTCTGTTTTTTCTAAAAACGTTTGTTGTAACTCCAAAACACTTTCCAACGGAAATCCACGAACATAGCTCTCTATAGGTTTTGCCCTTAAAAGCATATAATCTTGAATAGGTTTGTCATACTTTTCAAAAACAATATTTGGGGTTTTTCCATTATTTCTCGCTTGATCTATAACAAAGTTTACACCACTATCCGCATGAAAACCCTTATCCAATCTTGTTCTTAATAATTCATCCAATTCACCATTTTTGCTATACTTATTCCAGGAAAATTCTCTTTTAGATCTTAATTTTGTATCATCCAAACTTGCAACTCCACACTCAAAATACACAAAATCTACTCCAGAAATTAAGCCCCTCAAAATAGGTGTATCTAATTCTTCAAATTCACTATGCCCAAATAAATAAACTTTAGTCGTAAATTTAACCATTGCCTTTAATAATTGCAAAAAGCCAAAAAATTAATAAGTCTTACATATGCCTCAAAATTTAAGCCACACCTACGATAACTTTATAAATGGCCCAAAATCTCAGAAATAATATTAAGAATGGGAAAGAAAACTACTGTTGAGGTTCTAATTGAAGGAGGAAAAGCCACTGCAGGCCCAGCATTAGGTGGAACTCTAGGCCCTCTAAAAGTAAATATTGGAGAAGTAGTCTCACAATTAAACGAAAAAACTAAAGATTTTAAGGGAATGAAAGTTCCTGCAAAAGTAGTTGTAGATACAGAAACTAAACAATTTGAGATAACTATAGGAACTCCTCCTGCTTCAGATTTAATTAAAAAAGAGATTGGATTGCAAAAAGGTTCTGGTGAACCTAATAAAAATAAGGCTAGTGCTATATGTATTGAGCAATTAATCAAAGTCGCTAAAATGAAGAAAGATTCTTTAATTGTTAATAATCTAAAATCTGCTGTTAAAACTATGGTTGGAAGTTGTAATTCTTTAGGGATATTAGTAGAAGGAAAAGAGCCTAAATTGGTATTAAAAGAGATCGACGAAGGTAAATATGATAATATAATTGCTGCAGAAAAAACAGAGCCAAGTCCAGAGAAAAGAAAACAAATGGAAGAATTATCTAAAAGCTTAGAGGCTAGCATGGCTAAATTAGTTAAGAAAAAAGCTGAAGAAAAAGCAGCAGCAGATGCTGAAGCAGCATCTAAGGCTGCAGCTAAAGCACCAGCTGCATCAACAGCAAAAGCAGCAACTCCTACAGCACCAGCTGCACCAGCCAAGAAAAAGTAATTCTATAGATAAATTTATAAAAGAAATTTAATGCCTGAATTAAGGATGAGGAATCTCCAAGTTAACTCGATGGGGATCTAAAAATTAGTTATTTTTTGACCATATCCGTGGTCTAACTTGGCATGACTCGAGGTTTGGGACCTCGCTATCTCGGTTCAAATCCGGGCGGCCTCATCCAAACATTTATAAAGTATTTCCAAATACACTAAGTATTAATTTTAACTAAATAAAATGGCAATAGCAAAAAGATCAGGATCTACTAGGCGTTTTGGACCAAGATATGGTAGAACTATAAAACAAAAAGTTGAGGCTATAGAATCAAAACAAAAAAAGAAATATGAATGTCCTTCTTGTAATAGAATTAATGTAAAGAGATTAGCAAAGGGAATATGGGAATGTAGAAAATGTTCACATAAATTTGCAGGAAAGGCATTTTATTTAGGAGAGTAAGATGGTAGTTTATAACTGTATAGATTGTCAAAAAGAAATAAAGTTTGAATTGGTTAAGAAGAGGGTAAGATGTCCCCATTGTGGTTCTAAAATTTTATACAAACCAAGAGTTACCAGTGCAGTTGTAGACGCAGTTTGAAAATGGTAGAGAATCAAGAACAAGGTAAAATAGAACAATTACAATTTTTAGAGCAAAATATACAAAGTTTATTAATGCAAAAACAGACATTTCAACAACAATTAATGGAAATTGATTCTGCTTTAGAGGAATTAGAAAAAACAAAAGGGAAAAGCTATAAAATTGTAGGTGCAGTTATGGTTGAATCTAAAAAAGAGGATTTACAAAAAGAACTTGAAGAAAAAAAACAAGTAGTAAATCTAAGAATAAAAACAATAGAGAAACAAGAAACCAATTTAAAAGAAAAAGCATCAAATTTACAAGCAGAAGTATTGAAAAATATAAAACAGAAGGAAGGTAAAAAAGATGCTTAAACTAACTGATTTTGAAGAAATCCTTGAAGGACTTGCATTAATAGAACAAGATACAGCAGTTCCTAAAAATGTCAGGTTAAAAGTTAAGAATACAATGTTAATCCTATCTAATAATGAAGAAGCAGGTGTAGATTTAAAGATAGACAAATCCCTCCAAGAGTTGGGGGATGTTGCTGAAGATCCAAATTTGCCTCAACATACAAGAATGCAGATCTGGAGCGTAGTTTCTAGATTAGAAAGTCAATAAATCCTAACTTCAAAAGTATATTTTATTGAATAATCACTCTTAAAGAGAAATATTTATATAGATGAATCATACTATTACTATTAATATGGCAAGCATCCTAGAAAAATTATTTGTTAGTAAAGAACAATCAGATGATCTTGGTGAGGATTATGTTGAAATTAGCGCTGAGCCTTTAGATAGATCAACAGGAACAAAGATTATAGTAAAACCATTTGTAGTTGAAGAATTTACTGACATTAAACCTGCTTTAGATGCATTAAGAGAAGGCAAAACTATTGCATTAATTAATATTAAGCCATTAAAAGATAAAGATCTAGTAGAATTGAAAAGAGCTGTTGGGAAATTAAAGAAAACTTGTGAAGCCATCGAAGGAGATATAGCAGGTTTTGGAGAAGACTTCATTGTTGCTGCTCCAGGTTTTGCACAAATACAAAGAGGATATGACGAACCAACACAACAATAAATGATATTATTATTTCTGAAGTAAAAAAAACTAAATTTTCCAAAAAAGGATTTTGCAATTTTTGGGTAAGGTCCTTTAGCAATTAGAGGAATCAGAGAATCCAAAGAGGTATATTTAATTGTAACCAAGATATTATGAGATAAATTAATTAAAACCTATGCAATTATTGAATTTATAATTAATTCTAAAAAAATATAATATATTAAGATTAATAACGTTGAAATATTTCCAGAAAAACCAAAAATTTGGGTTTTTTCTTTTGAGGATCTAATCAAAGACACTGAGATTATCCAAAGTTATAAATTTATAAAATTAAAGTATGTTCTAGAATGGAAAAAACAATCAAATAGAAAGAAGGACAAAAAAAGACAGAGTACTAATTGAAAATTATCTCAAGCAGTAGTTCTTTAAATCTTTCTATTTATTTTCAGAGTCACAAGTTTTATAAATTTAATTCTTTAATGATATTGCATGGATGAAATAAACTACAAAGATCCGAAGATGGAATGTGTTGAAAATGAAAAATGTCCTATGTGTCAAAAAGATACATTAACATTATATGAGACAGAACAAGATGTTCCTCATTTTGGAAAAATATTCATATTTGGAATGCAGTGTAAAGATGCTGAATGTAATTACAAGCAGAATGATGTTGAATCAGAAAAAGCATCAGATCCTTGCAAAATAGAATTCACAACAACAAACGCAAAAGACATGCAAGTAAGGGTAGTAAAATCTTCAGAAGCAACAATAAAAATTCCAACCTTAAGGATGTCTGTTGAACCAGGAATTGCAAGTGATGGTTATGTTTCAAATGTTGAAGGTTTATTGCAAAGATTTAAGAAAATTGTAGAAGCAGAAAGAGATACAGCTGATGAACCTGAAGTAAAAAAGAAAGCTAAAAATTTATTAAAAAAATTATGGAAGATTGAATGTGGTGATGAACCTGTTAAGATAGTAATTGAAGATCCTTCTGGAAATTCGGCAATCATATCTGAAAAAGCAGTTATTTCTAAATTAAAAGTTAGTAAAAAATGAGTTTAATTCCACCAAAATTAAAAAAAGGAGATAACGTCAGAGTAGTTACTCCAGCAAGAAGTTTGGCCATGCCTTGGTTAAATGAAGAATTAAAAGAGCAAGCTATTCAACGTTTCAAGGAAATTGGATTAAATTTAAGTTTTGCTAAACATGTCAATGAAATTGATGATTTTAATTCTTCCACAATTCAAAGCCGTATAAATGATTTACACGAAGCATTTGCTGACAAATCAATCAAATTAATTATAACTGCCATTGGGGGGTTTAATTCTAATCAGCTTTTACGTTATATTGATTATGATTTAATCAAGACTAATCCTAAAATTCTATGTGGTTATTCTGATATTACTACACTTACCAATGCTATTTATGCAAAAACTGGGTTAGTTACATATTCAGGCCCACACTTTTTCTCTTTTGGAGATAAAGAAGGATTTGATTATTCCATTAAATATTTTAAAAAATGCTTAATTGAAGAAAAACCATTTGAGGTTAATCCATCTCCAAATTGGAGTGATGATAAATGGGCTAAAGATCAAAAAAATCGGACCTTTGTTAAGAATGATGGCTTTTGGATTATCAACGAAGGTGAAGCAGAAGGAATAGTTATAGGGGGCAATCAATGTACTCTTAACCTTTTACAAGGTACAGAATACATGCCAAAAATCAAGGATAGTATCTTATTTTTAGAAGATGATGATGAGGCACATATTTCTACAATAGATCGAGATTTACAATCCATAATTCATCAACCAGGTTTTGAAAAAGTACGAGCCATAGTTTTTGGTAGATTCCAACCAACAACTAAAATGACTTTTGATTTATTAACAAAAATTGTAAAATCAAAGAAAGAGTTAAGTTTAATGCCTATAATTGCTAATGTTGATTTCGGACACACAAATCCTATAATTACTTTTCCAATTGGAGGAACAGCTAGAGTTTTAGCTCGTGAAAATAAAGTGAAACTTCACATTATCAAACACTAGAAAAAAACTCTTAAATATCAAAAAATATATTCTTTAAAACAATATTCATTATAAATCAACTTCTTATCTAAGTTTGATGGGTGGCAATAACAATTTAGAAATTTTATGTGTTGTTCGACATGCAGAATATAACCCTAAAACTATGGATATTCTTGAGAAAGAAAAGGGGAGAATGGCTCACCTTGGTTCATCAATACTAGAAAAAATCGGTAATTTAGAAAACGTTACAATCTTTTCATCTACTTCTGCAAGAGCTAAACAAAGCGCAGAAGCCTTAGCCTTTGGATTAGGATACGATCCAAAAAATATTATATTCAAAGAGGAGTTGTATACTCAAGATAGTAGCCAATATAGTAAAAATGAAGATGGCATTCATCAATTAGTTTGCAATGCAAGAAGAGCTCAAAATGCAAGAGCTATAATTCTAATAACACATTATGAAGTGACTGAAGGATATCCAAAAAGGTTTACAAAAGAAGAGTTTAAGATAGATAAAGAATTCAGAGCAACATCTAAAGGTTCCGCATATATTTTAGATCTTAAAGCAAGAACTTGGTCAATATATTCTGTAAGAGATCAAAATGAAGAAGTTTGTAAAATTGAGAATTCTATCTCTAGTATTGATGAAGAAGACCATTCCCAAGATCTAGATCCTTTTATTAGATCTCCCCCAGACGAACTAGAATTAGAGAATGCTCCATTTGATCCATTTTTTGGTCAGGATGAAATGTTAGATTATCAATTTGGATTAATGGAACCAAATATTGATCTTAATTCTTTAAAAATTTTAGAGGAAACTCCAATTCCAAATGATTCTTATTTTGATGGAATTGAAGAGACAGAATTTTCAAATCATTGCTCCTACCAAAATTTAGAGATTCCAGAAGGAATGAATATAGAAGATGAAGAAATATCAGATTATGAAACTAGTAAAGTTTGGGATGGATCTACTAATTATGAAGATTGGCAATTAAGACCAAGACTTCCAGAATTAAGTTATATGGAGGAAATTGAAGATTACGAGTTGTATGCTGGAAGAAGAGATACAGAAGAATTATATTCTAAAAATAAAACTCCTGTTCCAAAGACTGCAAAGCCTATAAAAAAAAGAAGGAGACACCCAAATAAGAGACAATTGAATTTATTGGAATAAAATTAAAAGTTCAAATAATAAAAATTTAATTATTATAAATTTACGGGATAACATACTAAGTTGAAAAAACTAGGAGACCTACTAAATACTAGAGAAAAAACTGATTTTTAAATATGGATTAAATTAAACCATTCTTAAGCAAATCTTCCCAAGACATATCACCAAGAACAACCAAACTTTCTCTAAATGTGATTAAAGTCTTATCATATCTCCCATAATCTTCTATAGCAATTCTAGGACAAGCTAACTCAACAAAACAATTTATATCTCTAAAATTAGTCAACTTATCAGAATTAATTTCATTCATTGTGATAACAATTACTTCTTTTCCAAGTTTTCTAAATTTATCTTTAATAACTTTAAAACTTCCAAATTTCTGCCCAGGTTTAGTCCCAACTATAATTCCTACTTTTTTAGCATCTTTGCATTTCTCAATAGCAGCATACCTCTGTTTAATGATCTTATCTTTATATTTACTCATTTCAATAATCTCATTATTATAAATATCTAATAAATAAACAGGATTTTCAACAGCAATAGCTGCCCCCAAAGAATGGAATCTATTTCCAATAACTACAAAAGCATCAACTTCATTAGTTATTGTTTTTAGACTATTATACTCACATCCAACAACATGTCCATCATAATGAGCATAACCTTTTTTTTCAGGAATAATTACTTTCTTCCCATGATCCTCAAAAAACTTCTTCGCTTGTTCTAACTGGTGTTTATGCTGAACACTACAAACTAAACCTAGGGAGTTATATTTATTCAGTGTTTTCAAACTAAGATTAAGTAATTTATCTATACTTCTAAGATCATTCATCTCTACATATAAAACAGGAAAATCAACTCTTTTAATAAAAGGAGCATGTCCATAATGAATTAATATATCTACTTCTAACTTTTTAGCTTCGTCTAATGCCAAATCACAAGCACCCCAACAAGGTTCTCCAGAAACAACAATCTCAGCACTAGTTTTATTTTCAAAATAATTAGCCAACCTAGAACCTTCCATCTTTAAACCCTCAGGAAGTTGCAAAAGAACTTTTTTACATTTCTTTTTAATGATCTCTTTAACTACATAATCTTCTTGAAAATCAAATTTAAAATCCATAAAAACTAAATAAAGAAAAAGCTTTTAAGACTTACCTTCAAAAGCATAATCTACAATTTCTTTACCATTATCACAATCATAAATACGAAGTCCTCTTATTAATGTATAGCTCCCTGTTTCTATTAATCCCCTTGTATATAAAATAACTCTTAAATCAGGATAAAGTTGAGGAATTTCTTTTATTACTTTTCCTCTATCTTCTACTTCAGGATGTAATAACAAAACATCAAAACTTCTTAAACTACCATATCTTCTTTCAAAATCCCTTAATTCATGAGAACAACAAATATCTTCAACGCCCCTTTCTTTAAATTTAGAAAATAGAAAATGTTCTAATAAAAGAGCATGCCCATTCGGCTCTAAAAACGCATGATCAATGACTGCTACCCTCACAAATTAGAATGTATTATCAGAAAGATTATAAACTTTACTCTTCAGGAATTCCATTTTTCCTAGCTTCTTTCAAGGCATTAGTATACCATTCAAATTCATCTAAAAAATTAATTATTCTCTTATCGTAATCTCCTGTTAAATCCTTTCCCGAATCATTAAAAGAAGTATCTACCCTACTCATAGGAAATATTGTAGGAATACTTGGCATACCTATCTCAGGCAAGAGGGCTCTTAATTGCATAGCTGCTCTCACACCTCCAAAGCTACCTGTAGAGTAACATGCAATTCCAGAAGGTTTGTAACAAAACTCATCCCCAAAATGGTCAATTAAATTACTTAAAGCAGGAGGAATACTATGATTGTATTCAGCACTTACAACAATAAAACCATCAGACTTATCAAATATTTTATGTATATCTTCTAAATTCTTAGGGGCTTTACCTTTAGGGTAATCATCATAAATTTTCTTAAGTAAGGGTATTTTGTAAACTTGAGGATCAATCAAATCAACTTTATGCCCTCTTTCTTTTAGTTTATTAACAACAAATTTAGCAGCTTTAATACCATTTCTACCCTCCCTTACACTACTAAATATTACAGAAATATTCAAAACCATAAAGTAAGATTCTTAAAATAAATTATAAATCTTTCTATTTAAAAATATTAGTTCTATAAAATTTCAATTCTTCAATAGATTCTTTAATGTCTTCTAAAGCCCGATGTTTTAATTTTTTTGGGGGCGGATTAACATTAGGATGCCAACACTCTCTTAGAACTTTAATTGTACTAACATCAACCATTCTATAATGTAAAAAATCGACTAGTTTAGACATATATCTAATTAAAAATCTTTTATCATGGTGAATTGAATTTCCAGCTAGATAACATTCCTTTTCTTTACAATGTATTTTTACAAATTCCAAAACTTGTTTTTCTGCTTCTTCTAAAGAAAGTTTAGATTTTCTAGACTCTTCGGTTAAACCAGATTCAGCAAAGGTCTTAGTACACCACTCATCCATATTATTCAATTGATCATCATTTACATGAATTATTAGATCAGGACCTTCTGCAATAATATTTAATTCAAGATCTGTAATAATAACTGCAATCTCTAGAATAACACAATCCTCTGGTTCTAAACCAGTCATTTCAAGATCAACCCAAACCAAATTTGCCATAAATATTAAAAAATTAGATAATTTAAATAAATATCTAAAGTACATCTTAAGCTTTAAATATCAGTAATTTAACAAAAAAAGCATGTCTTATGATAAAATAATGGAATTAGCATCAAGAAAAAGCTTATTCTATCAGGCATCTGAAATATACCCAAATTCTCCAGCAGGTTTTTGGGATTTTGGACCAATAGGAGCATCCATAAGAAGGAAGATAATTGAAGTTTGGAGAAAAGAATTAGTCCAAAAAGAAGATATGTTAGAGATTCATGGTGCCCAAATTCTACCAAAACAAGTATATGAAGGTTCAGGGCATTTAACAGATTTCAAAGATCCAATAGTGCAATGTTTGAAATGTAAAAAATATGAAAGAGCAGACCAATTAATAACTAAAATTTTAAAGAAGGAAGTTCCAGAAGCAACACCATTAGAAAAATTAAACGAATTAATAAAAAATAATAATATTAAATGTGATAAATGTAAAGGAGAATTATCTGAAGTAAAGCACTTTTCATTAATGGTAGAATCAATAATTGGAAGAGGAGAATTAAAAACCTTCCTGAGACCAGAAGCTTGTCAATCTATTTTCTTAAATTTTGTAAGAATGCATAAGACTATGAGATTAAAACTTCCACAAGGTATTGCTCAAGTAGGTGGTGCTTTCAGAAATGAAATTTCACCAAGACAAAGCATTACAAGAGCTATAGAGTTTACACAGATGGAAGCAGAAGTTTTCTTTAATCCAAAAGAGATTAATGAAATAGGAAATTGGGATGAAATAAAAGACTATGAACTAAAAATATTAAGGTTAAACTCTAAAAAAGTAGAAAACATAAAAGCAAAAGAGTTAGTATCTAAAAAAATTGTTCAGGGAAAATTAATTGCATATTATTTAGCAAGAACCCAACAATTATTCGATAAGTTAGGAATACCTTTAGATAAAATGCGTTTTAGAGAAGTGGATAAAGATGAAAGAGCATTCTATTCTCTCTTAACTTTTGATTTTGAAGTAGAAACTTCTTTAGGTTGGCTAGAGCTAGTAGCTAACAATTATAGAACAGATTATGATATAAAAAGACATCAAGAATATTCAAAAACAAAACTAGAGTATACTTTTGAAGACGGAAAAAAATTAATACCTTATATTTGGGAAATCTCAGCAGGAGTGGATAGAACTTTATACACTGTTTTAGAATGTTCATTAAAAAATGGAAAGGAAGGGGATTATCTTGCTTTAAACCCAATAATAGCCCCTTATCAAGTTGCAATATTCCCTTTAGTTAAAAAAGATCAGCTGCCGGAATTAGCAAAAAAAATAGATAAAGATCTAAAAAATAAATGGACAGAAACTTTTTACGATGAAGCAGCTTCAGTTGGAAGAAGGTATGCTAGAGCAGATGAAATAGGAATTCCATATGCCGTAACAATAGATCATCAATCATTAAGAGACAATACAGTCACATTAAGATATAGAGATACAGGAAAACAAATTAGAATTAAAATTGAGGATATACACCCAACACTAATATCTCTGATATGGTGTCAAAAAGAACTATCTGATTTTGGCAAATTTATAAATTAAATGAAAGCAATAATTTTTGATCTTTGGGGGACTTTAGCTTATACAGAACCATTTATCGGAGAAGTTATAGAAAAAATAAATGAGTTAATAAATGAAAAAGAAGTTTTTACAAAGCTAAGGCGTAATTGGTATACCGAATATCTAACAACAGAAGGATTTTTCGAAAAATTAGCAAAAGAAATAAAATTAGATGAAAAAACAAGAATTAGAGTAATTGAAATATGGGATTCTCAAATAAAAAATGCAAGATTATATCCCGAAACAATAGAAACGTTGGAAGAATTAAAAACTAAAAATATAAAACTAATTCTAATAAGTAATACAACCCCTATAGGAGAACAAAAAGTAAAAAAACTACAAATTGAAAAGTACTTTGATCTGATATTATATTCCTTTAGAGAAGGAATAACAAAACCACATAAAAAAATATTTGAAATAGTTTTAGAAAAATTAAAATTAAATCCTGATGATATATTCATCATAGGGGACCAATTAGATACAGATAAAAAAGGAGCAGATTCTATAAATGCAAAATTTATATTAATTGATAGAAATAATAAATACGATTTTAAACCCAAAATACAGTCTTTAAAAGAGATTCAAAAATACATAAACTAAATATATTTTCTTCTGCAAAAATACTTATAAATTAAGATCTCACTCAAAAAACATGAAATATGATAGAGAAGGGCTAGCATTTCTTCCAATAAGATCAAATGATAATTTCGCTTCAAGATTAGCAAATCTTTTTGGTATTGAAGATCCAGATGCTTTAGTAAAAAATACTGTTTATTCTAATGGTGAATATTGTCCAACAATTCAACTAG
>JAGVZM010000010.1 GCA_018302545.1 Candidatus Woesearchaeota archaeon
ACTTGAACCTGGATCTTCTGATGAACAGAAGATCCCTGGATTTGGCTTATTGGCCTTGATATTTGGTTTATTTGTTATTATAAGATATTATTATAAGAAAAAAGTATTTTTAGTAACAAAAAATTAAAATAGAAAGATTTTAAAATGTTTAGTGTGGTCTATTTTTATGGAAGTTATAATTGTTAATAACGAAAAGGATTTACTTCAAGTTAAAGTTTCTGGGGAAGGGCATACTTTTTGTAATTTTTTAAGTCATGAATTATGGAGTAATAGTGATGTAGCTTATGCAAGTTATTGTTTAGGACATCCTATTATTGAAGAGGCTATTTTGGCTTTAAAGGTTAAAAAGGGAGAGCCTAAAAAAGTTATAAAAGATACAATTGATTCATTAAAGAAGAAGAATAATGATTTCAGAACTTCTTTTAATAAGTTGTAAATCTTATTTGATTTTCAGCGAATGATTTAAATAATCTAATCTTTTATTTATTCTAATGGATAAAAAAGGGAGCAATTTAGTTATAGTTAGTATGTTCTTTGTTTTTTTACTCTTGTTTGTTACTATTAAGTATAATGAAGGCTTTACAATTACTGGTCTTGCTACTGCTAATTTAGGGGGTAGTGGTTTGGATATTCAAGATATTGTTTTTGTTAAACTTAATTTTGTGAGAAATGATGTTCCTGTAATCTCTTCTGAGAGTTTTTTCTTTAAAGATGATACAATTGCTTGTTTTGTTGATTATTCTTCTCAAAGTAATAATGATTTTGATGTTGGTTTTTTTACTGAAGGTAAGGATGATAAAAATCCTGATGTTCTTTTTAAAAATATTCTTACTTCTAATTTAGAGAATATTAGGTGTGACCCAAGCACTACTGCTTGTATGGTCTCTTATGATGTTCAATCTTCTAAAATAGGCAATTGGAATTGTTTTGTTAAGGCAAATGATCAGAGTGTTGTTTCTAATTCTCTAAGGATGAAGAATAGAGCTCCTATTTTAATTAATGATATTCAGGACATTTATCTAAATGTAGATGGAAGTTATATTGGGAGTCCTATAAATTTAAATGATTATTTTAATGATTTAGATAGTAGTAACCTACAATATTCTGCATTTGGTCATAAAGGTATTGAAATTGCTGTTGGTAATGATGGGGTTGTTTTATTTTCTAATCCATTAGGTTTAGAAGGAAATCAAACTATTAAATTTAGAGCATTTGATGGTGAGGTTGGAGGATTTAGTAATGAGGTTATAATTTATGTGGGGGGGTCTGGTCCTGGTGAAGGTTTTGATTCCATATGCCACGTAATATGGGATTGTAAATGGACTGAGTGTAAGGATGGATTACAGAATTGTATTTATTTTGATAAAAATAATTGTAGTGTTCCTAAGACTAAACCTCAAGATTTAGTCAGGAGTTGTGTTGTTAATGCACAGGGGGTTGTTGCACAATCTGGTTTAGTTCAAGGGTCTTTACCTGAGGCTTTGAAATTAAATCCGGGAGGAGAAAAACTTTCTGCAGTTACTGGTTTGAATAGAATTTTATTGATTGTTGGATTAATTTTGGCTGTTTTGATTGTTATAAGTATGGTGGTTTTAATTGTTTATAAAGTTTATAATAAAGATAAAGAACCTTTAATTTCTAATTTTGGAAATGAATCTAAAGTTAGTATTTTTTCCAAGCTTAATTTCTTTTCTAAATCTAAAACTGGGGGAGTAGTTGATAATAAGACTATTTCTACTGAGGATACTACTCAAAAAATTAAACCTGAAGACAGTAAACAATTGGTTTCAAATACTACTGAACTTAATGATTATATTTATAATGCTATCTCTGCTGGTGAAACAGATGATAAAATAAAATCTGATTTGTTGAAAGCAGGTTGGAAACAAATAGATATTACTAACTCTTTGGATTATGTTAAACTCAAAAGATTTGTTGATTCTAAGATTAAACAAGGTGCTCAAAAAGATAATCTTCTTAATCTTTTAAGATCTAAAGGTTGGAAATCCTCTTTGATAGATAGTGTGTTTAATGATTTGCATATTAATTAGTTAGTTTTAAATAATCTCATCTCTATTTTTAAATTATGAGTAAAAAAGAGGTTAATTTGGTTCCTTTGGGAGTTATATTTACTTTGTTTCTTATATTCCTATTCTTGAGGGGGATTGATGGTTTAACAGGATATACTGTGTTTGATCTAACTAGTAATTCTACATTAGATTTAAATAATGTTAGTCTTAGTAGATTTAATTCTTCTTATGCTCGTGTTTATAACTTGTCTACCAATGAATTTTTTAAAGATGATCTTGTTTTATGTAATTTTACTTATAATTTTACAAATGTTACTCAATTAGGTGACTATAATTTTACTGTTGGTTTTTATTCTGGAAATATTAATAATCCTGATCTTATGACTAATACTATTCTATTTAACAACTCTGTTTGCTCTTCTTCTGTTTGCAATGTTACTTATAATATCACTTCATTTAAATTAGGAAATTGGAATTGTTTTGTTAGGTTTAACAATACAAATTTAGTTTCTACTAATTCTTTAGTAATGAGAAATAGAGCACCTATTCTTGTTAGAAATATTTCAGAAATTAGTCTTAATCTTAGTGGGGATTATTTAAATGGGGCAAGCCTTAAACTTGAGGATTATTTTAATGATTTAGATGGTACAAATTTAGAATATAGAGTTAGAGGTGATAAAGTTTTGGGGGTTTCTATCACAGGTAATCTTGGAAGACTTAGATTTACTAATCCTGCCTTATGGGAGGGAACAGAGTACTTAATATTTGGTGCTTTTGATGGTATTAACTTAACTGAGAGCAATAATGTATCTGTTGTAGTTGGTAGCGGGGTTACTAGGGTTACACAATTGGTTAATGATACGGTTGTCAATAATACTCCTGTTTGTAATGTTGTTTGGGATTGTAAATGGAGTCAGTGTCAAAATAGTATTCAAAACTGCGTTTACTTTGATAAGAATAATTGTAATTTAAATCAAAATAAACCTGTTGATTTAACTAGACCTTGTAATTCTGGAGTTCAACAACAAACAAATTCTAATGCTCAGCTTACTTTAGGGAGTAATCAAGAAGGACTTAATAACACTTCAAATCTTAAATCTTCTAATACTGGCGGTTTTAATAGTAATCTTTTAATAATTGGTATTGTTTTAATACTTTTTGTAGCTGCTGTTGTAGGTGTTTTCTTCTTTTTGGGATCTAGAAAAAGTTCTGTTAGTGGTATTACTGGGACTAGTCAGGAGAATACTAATTCTAATCAATTAAATAAATATATTTATGATGCTCTGAATAAAGGGCAGAATGATGAAAAACTAAAATCTGATTTGTTGAAAGCAGGCTGGAATAATATGGATATTCAAAATTCTTTTAATTATGCTAAATTAAAAAGATTTGTTGATACTAAAATTAAAGAAGGGATTGATAAAGAGAAGATAAGATACAGTTTAATTTCTAAAGGTTGGAAAAAAGATTTAGTTGATTCTATTTTAAAAGATTAAAGTCTTTTCTTAATTATCTTAACAATATTTTCTAATAAGTCTATTCCCATATAACCCACTACAAAAGTTATGAAATTATTTGTCTCTAGTGCTAAGGGTGTTAAAGCTCCTATCAAACCTGCTATTAAGATTGTTACTATTAAATGAATTGGATGCAATTTTTCTTTTTTATGAATTCTTTTTTTCTTTGCTATTCCTACTAATGTTCTGAGAAGGCCACCTAATAATCCAAATAAGGTCGTAATTAATATTTCTACCATTTAAATACTTATTATCAAATATCTTTATATAGTTTTATATTTATTTTTCATTAGTGATATCTAACAAAATTAAAAAAGTTTGGAATTTTATTTGGAATGATGATAGTATCTGGAGCTGGATAGTTAATATTATACTAGCTTTTATTTTAGTTAAATTTCTTATCTATCCTGGATTGGGATTTTTTTTAGGGACTACTCATCCTGTTGTCGCTGTTGTTTCTGGCAGCATGGAACATAATGGTATTGGTTTTCAAGATTGGTGGGAATTAAATAAAGAACAATATGAGGATTTTAATATTACCAAGAAAGAGTTTTTAAGTTATAATTTTGTTAATGGCTTTAATAAAGGGGATTTGATTGTTCTTTTAGGAGAAGATGAAATTAATCGAGGTGATGTAATTGTATTTTGGGGAAGTGATGGGCAACCTATAATACATAGAACTATAATTAATGAAACTAATGGTCTCTTTTTTGTTCAGACTAAAGGAGATAATAATAGACTTTCTAGACTTGATGAAGTTAATATAACTAAAGATAGGATTATAGGAACAGCTAAATATAGAGTTCCTTACCTTGGATGGTTTAAAATTTTATTTTTGAATTTGATTGGAGTAGATGTTTGAGGGATACTTTTTTAAACTTATCTTTGTTCTTTCTTTTTGAGGTAATTAGAAGATGTTTTGTCCACGTTGTAGCGGTTTACTTATGCCTAATGAAGGTAAGATGAAATGTAGTTGTGGTTATGTTCAGAATGATGGAACTTTAACTGAGAAAAAAAAGAAAACTAAAGATGTTCAAGTTGTTCAAGAAAAGTTTGATGAGAGTTTACCTAAAATAAAACATGATTGTAGCGAATGTAAAAATAGAGAGGCTTATTTCTGGACTAGACAGATGAGAAGCAGCGATGAACCTGAAAGTAAATTTTACAAATGTACTAAATGCAGCAAAATAGACAGAGAAGACTAAACATTTATATATTAGTTTATTGAATAGATTTTTATGGCATTAGAAGGGGTGGTATTACCAGGTATTGATTCTTTGGGTAATTTTACTGCTATTATTGTTTGTGGTATTGTCTTAGGTTTATATGAATTAATATTAATTCATAGAGATGAGAATTTTAGAGGAAGTCACTGGTTTGGTCATGGTTTACATTCAGTTATTTTTATGTTTGTTGCTTTATTTTTTATATTTAATACAGATTATTTTTTGAATATTACAGGATTGGCTGAAAAAGGATGGCCTTTGATAAGTAACCCTTGGGTTGTTAGAGTTATTATTGGCTTGATACTTAATATTAAGATGCATGCCACCTCTGCAGTAATTAAAGGAGGATTAAGAGGGAGTAGTACTGGTGGTATGGCTGAACATTGGACCCATACAACAATAGTAAGTGTATTAGTTATATTAGCACCTTTATACTGGCCTTTGATTGCTACATTCTTACCTGAATGGGCTGGTGGATCTGCTTCGGCATAATTTTTTAGATTTCAATTAAAATTGTTTTTGTGTCCAATGCTTTTAGTTTTACTTTTTTCCCTATTTTTATGTCAAATTCTTTTAATTCTTCAGGTAAAGTTATACCCATGGAGTTTCCAATTTTAATAATCTTGCTTTCTTTATCTATTATGTCATGTAATCTTTTTAGTTTAATGTACTCTCTTGCTTGGTCTCTTGTTAATGTTATAAAATTACATTTAGGGCACACCATTGCTTTGGTTTTAAAATTATCGAAATCAGCTTTTTTTTCTATTAGAATCTGACCACAATCACATTTTATCTTCCTTTCTTCTTCCATGCTGTTATTACCTCTACAAAATTTTTGTGTTTTATTATAATAATGTGATAAGTTATGTTTTCTTTTCTGAAATATTTTGTTATATATAATTTTGGAAATTTTATTTTTTTTGAATTAATATTTCCTGTTTTTATGCTTTCTTCGATTTTTTCTAGGGATAAACATCTTTTTGCTTCTCTATTAAATAAATGTGGATTAAATGTTACCTTTGATTTTTTAATTGTTATAATTGATGTTATAATTAAGGTTATAATATTATTTAAATATTTCTTTTTATATTTTAACATTGAAATTATCTTATTTTTTGGGTTTTAGAAAGCTTTTTATGATTTTATCGAAAACTTTTCAGATTTTGAATGTCCTTAGTTAATCTATAAATTTAAGAAGATAAAAGTTTAAATAGGGTTTGTCTTTGTCCTTGTTAATGAAATTAGTATTAACAGAACCTAGATACTTAAAGGATAGTATTCTAATTATTTCTGAGTTAGTGAATGAGGTTAATTTGAAGTTATATAAGGATAGAATTGAGCTTGTTGCTATGGATCCTGCTAACGTTGCTATGGTTATATTTAAGTTATTAAGCAGTGCTTTTTCTGAGTATAATATTGATCAAGAAAAGACTATAGGGGTTAACTTGATAAATTTAACACAAATTTTAAAGAGAGTTAAACCTACAGATATGTTGATTTTAGAGGTAGATTCAGATAAAAACAAGTTGATCATTACCTTGAAGGGAGTTTCTACTAAGAGATTTGAATTAGGTTTGCTCAATATTGATGAGAGAGAACAGAAAGTCCCTAATTTAAGTTTTAGTGCTAAAGTTGAGACCAATACTTTGTTATTCAATGATGCTATTGAGGATATGGAAGCTATTGGAGATAGTCTAAGCTTTCAAGCTACTAACGATAGATTTTTGATTAATAGTGAAGGAAATATAAGTAGCGGTAATGTTGAGATTGGTACTGATGAAGATACAACTATAGACCTTAGTGGGGGTCCAGTTGATGCTAGATATTCTATAGAGTATTTAAAAAAAATAATTAAAGGTAGTAAATTAGCTAATAAAGTTAATTTGGAATTTGCTCAAAATTATCCTTTGAGGGTTGAGTATAAAGTTTTAGATAAATTGGCTTTGCAATTTGTCTTAGCACCAAGAACACCAACAGAGTAAAGTTTAATTATAGTTTCTATAATCCTTATTAAATGAAATTTAAAAATAAATCTTTGATTTTTATACTCTCTCTTTTGTTAGTCATTTTTGTATTTATTATTAGCGGTTTGATGGTAACTTTAGATTTGAATTTTTATAAAGAAAATTTTGTTAAGAATAATGTTTATGCTAATTTTGATAATTCTAGTTATGTTGATGAGATTTCTGCTAATCTTATTAATTATTTTAACTATGATGAAGATTTACTTGAGGTTTATGATCAAGATGAGAGATCACATTTACAAGATGTTAGGTGGTTGATAATTTACTTAGAAATTTTTAGTGCCTTGGTTTTTTTGATTTTAATCTTGATTTTTTTCAAATATAGATATAATTATCTTGTTTTTATGGTTGGGTTTGTAATTATTCTTTTATTTATCATATTACTTTATATTTTCAATTACTTTGATTTTTTAACCTTATTTACCTTTTTTCATAAACCTTTTTTTGATGAGGGAACCTATTCTTTTACTAACGATTCTTTATTAATAAAATTATTTCCTTTAGAATTTTTTATTTTTGCTTTTGAGAAAATTTTATTATATTCATTTTTTATTGCTCTTGGGTTTTTTGCTTTAAGCATTTATTTAAGAAAAACTAATAAATGAACTTACTTTTGTTTTTTTATGAATTTTAAAGATTTAGTTAATAAGAAAATCTTGTTTGCTTTTTTAATTTTTAATTTATTTGGAGCTATTTTTGCGATTATAACTTATTTAAATGATATAATCTACCATATTGAAAGAGGTCTTTATATTCAGATTTTATTTTTCATTGTAAGTTTTTGGTTATTTTTCTTAGCTTTTTTCTTTGTTCTATTCTTATTATTAGATTTACGAGTTCCTGAATTTTTTGCAGGTTTTGCATTTTTGTATTGTTTTGTTATTGGATTTGGTTGTGTTATTTTTTATCCTCTATTTATGATCTTTATAAAAGGTTTTAGTTGGTATCATCTTTGGAATGTATTTGCTCATGGTTTTGTTGGATTACAGAGTTTATTGTTTTTAAATTATATTAAGAGAATGAAGATATTTTATTTATTTATATTTGGTTTAATTTTTGTTGTTAAGCATCTTTTTGATTGGTTTTTGGGTGGTTTTTTATATTTGTTAAAATTTAGTTTTCCTTTTTGGTTTGTTTGGTTTTTGAGTTTTACTTACTTAGGATTATTGTTTTTGGGATTTTATTTATTATCTGAAAAAACAGAAATATATTTCTCTAAAAGATAAAACTTAAATAGCTTCAAATCTAATTTTTATTATGCGAAAAAGGGGTCAGGTTTCAGTTTTTATAATCATAGGAGTAATTATTCTATTTGCTATAATTTTTATTTTTGCTTTAATTGGAGGATTTCAAGATAAGGTTAGGGAAATTACTAATCCTAAAGAGTATTTAAGCAGCCAGATGAATGATGTAAGGAAGGCAGTTATAAGTTGTATAGATACAGAAACTAAAAATGCTCTTAATGTTTTAAGTAGTCAAGGTGGATATTTTGAACCTGATTATTATACAAATTATTTTGGCAATAAAGTTGCTTTTCTTTGTTATAGGATAAAACCTGGTGAAAGTTGTTATAATATGTTTTTAACTAGATCACAAATTAACGAACAATTGGGACCAAGGTTAGAAAATGGAATTAAGTCTTGTGTTGATAATAAATTAGTTGCTTTTAATGGTAAGGATTACACTTTAACTAAAGGTTCTTTTGGGTTTGATTATGAGTTTAGTGAGGAGTTTTTATTAGTTAATTTAGATTATCCTATTACATTAAAGAAGGGCAATTTTACAGAAACTAGAGATAAATATAGTAAAGAGACTAGAACTAACTTTTGGAAGAAGTTTATGATTGCTTTAGATATTGTAAATTCTGAATCTAAAGGTGAAGATGTTGATATTATTGGTTTAAGTGTGAATGATTACAGGTTTTCAGTTGAGAGAAGAGAAATTATAGGAGGGAATTTGTATGTTATAAATAGTAGGATTAGTGATGATCCTCCTTTTTATTTCGCTGTTGAGCCATGAAAAATAAATTATTATTTTTAGTTCTTGTAATGGTTTTGATAGTTTGTAGTTTTGTTTATGCTGAAGGTTGTTGTTTAGAAAGTAAAGGTGGACAATATTGTTTGAGTGAAAGACAAGGTGCTAGTGAATCTGAATGTTCTGAAAATAAATGGTTTGGAGTTAGCTGTAATGATATAGAAGTAGATAGTGTTAAGGTTTGTGAAGTTAAAGGATGTTGCGTTCAAGATAATCAATGTATGGAAAATAAACCTATGTATGGATGTGGGGGAGGTTTTAATGCTGGTGAGTCTTGTAGTAATACTCCTGGATGTGTGAAGGGATGTTGTGAATTAGATAATCATTACACTTATTTAACTAGCCAAGATTGCACTAGGATTAATGGAGATTTAGATACTGAAACTGATGAAGTTAGCTGTAATTTAAAGAATCAGGGATTGGATGCTCAAAGAGTTTGTTGTGTTTTAGAAGATAAAAAATGTGAAAGAGTTAAAGACACTTTGACTTGTGAATCTAAAGGAGGGGATCCACAGGAATTTTTATGCAGTCAGATTCCTGATAGATGTGATTGTCAATCTAGAAATAGTATCGGTCCTGGAGAGGAAGGTACTGAAGAGGCAAGCAAACTATTTTGGTTTGATAGTTGTGGTAATCAAGAAGATAGTGTTGATGTTAATGACCCTATCGAAACATTTCGTAGTTTGGGTTTAACACCCTTTAATGGAAATTGTGAAGAGGATCCTTCAAGTGCAATTGTTTTTGAAAATGGAACTTATACTTGTGGAAATATTGCTTGTAAAGATCCTTGGGATAATCCCTTTACTGATGAGAATTTTAATGGAAACTTAGCTGATGAAAAAACTGTGGGGTTTGGTATTACACATATAACTCCAGGTAGTGGTGGAACAAGAAAGTTTAGGTATAGTGGAGAAAGTTGGTGTGAATATATGCAGGCTAAAGTTGGTCCTGGTTTAGATTTACCTGGAACTAGACATTATAGGCATTATTGTGATAGAGGTGTTGAGAAGGTTGATGCTAAAGGTAATGGCAGAGAACAGATTTGTATAGAAAAAATTGTTGATAAGCAAACTCCTTCTGGCACTCTTGCTATGAGTAGTACTTTTTGGTTAGAAAATGAAGCAAGTTATTGTATTAATTGCAATGGTGATGGTACTTTGGATCCAAGTAGAATTATAGAATGTTGTAATGCAAAACCTAGTTGTTTTTATGCTGCTAGATTGGCTACTTATCAAAATTATTATTTGACTATTTCACAAGATCATTTTAATAAAATAAAACAAGTTCAAAATAAAGCAGAATATTTAAAAGTTAAATTGTTTAGTGGAGATAAATTAGTTAGAGAGTATAATTTTGAAGAATTAGAAGGTTCTGATTCTTGTAGTAGTAGCAGCTCTTGTAATATAGGATTATTGAGTCCGCCTTCTGGAACTTATCATGTTAAATTTGCTGGAAAAGTTTGTGAAACTGTTTTGCTTGTTGAAGTTTGTAGAGAGGACGAGATTAGTGTTGGTGATTATCAATTTGGTTTAACAGAATCAGAGACGAGGGATTATTTTGATTCTTATAGCGGGGAAATAAAAACTACTATCTCTGGCAAGGGAGTTTGTCTTCCTTTAATACCTCCAACTGACTCTGCTTTTTGTGGTAAATTTAAAGATCTTAGTCAAATTACTCCTGTATCTGATGATAATTTGGATTATGAATATTCAGAA
This sequence comes from Candidatus Woesearchaeota archaeon, assembly GCA_018302545.1. Taxonomy (GTDB): domain Archaea; phylum Nanobdellota; class Nanobdellia; order SCGC-AAA011-G17; family GW2011-AR18; genus JAGVZM01. The sequence goes on from JAGVZM010000010.1 coordinate 10,547, forward strand.
GGATTTTCTACTTATAACTCTAATGGGCCTGCTTATATTTATTTAGTAGATCATAATGTATTTTATAATTTACCTTACAATGGGTTTGGCAGATCTTCTAATCCTTTTGTTTCTTCTAGTTTTGCTTGTCAAAATACTCTTGAATGTAAACCTTCTAATTTTGAAACTGATCAAATTGCATTCTATCAAATTATGGATGATAGAAATTCTTTGTGTAAATCATTTGGCGATTGTGGATTTAATACTAATCTATTTGGAAACCCTAGTCCTACAAACATAGGAGATCTTGGACAAATAGTTTATAGTCCAGAATATAGGTCTAATGGATTTAAAGAAAATATAACTGGTGATAAGTTGAAGGAGGTAGAGAAAGGTAAGAGTCAACATATAAAGAGTGGAGAGTCTGTGAGACCAGAAGATTTTTCCAATATAGGTAGTTATATCTTTTTCATTTGCCCTCTTTCATTTTTATTAAAGAGAAATAGAAAATATTTTTTACTTATACTTTTATTAACTTTAGTTTTTATTCTTACTTCTTGTGCACAGGATATTGTTATTCGTTCTCCGCCCCCACCTGCTGAATTTAGCTGTAGTGCTTGGGTACCGCCTGTTGGAGATGTAAATTGTGCAGCTTGTAATAAAAAAATAAGTCAAGGCGGATTATTACCTGATAATGATCTTAAAGATAAAGATGGAAGGTCTTATTATCATTGTACTAAGGAGTTGTGTGAAAGCATTGGTGTTTTAAATAGTCAATGTGAATTTGTTGAATATACAGAAAATCCTGATGGAGTAGGTGATCCTGGAGGATATTGCCTTCCTTATAGGGCTGATAATGCACCTAAAATTATTTTTTTAGATGCAAATTATACTTGTAATTCTATAAACTCAGATGGATGTGCAAATGGAAATTATGAAAAGAGCAATGGAGAGACTACTTTTGAAGTTAAAGGAAAATTAGATGGTCTTAGAGATATAAAAGTTAACTTTAAGACTATTGAAATAAATAGAGGAGTTGATTATCCCACTAGATGTAGTTATTCTTATGAGAAAGAAGATGAATTTACTTTAAAAGATCCAATATCAACTGGACAGACTGGAGTTTATCACACTATTGAAATTAAAGGAAGAGGGAAATTACCCAACCCTACCAGTGAACCTGATTATCTGTTATATGTAAAATGTGATGATAATACTCCTACTAACTATGAGGGTCATGGACAATTTATATTTAGAGTTGGAGAAAATCCTAGTATTGGTCTTCCTGTAATAAGTGATATTATTCCGGAGGGTGGTCACAAATATGTTAAATTTAATGAGACGACTAAAAAGTTGGTTTTAATTGCTCAAGGAGATATCCAACAGTGTAGATGGGATAATGAAAGTGTTAATTATCCTGAAATGGGAAAAGAAGAATATTTAGATTCTTCAAATAGGGAAGTAACTAAATATTCTAATAATTTTATTTGTAATATTATAGGGGGTGAAATCTATAAAGGTTATAGATGTGAAGCTATAGTTGAGAATGTGACTTTAGGTAGTAATAGATATTGGTTTAGCTGTATTGGAGATAATGGTTTATATAATGAGCCTTATCCTAATGAGGGTTATGAAGTTGTCGGAACTGATCAATTAAATATTACAAATATACAATGTGAACATACATTAGGGAATAATTGTGATGTTGTTTATGATGATCAAGTTAATTTTTCAATAAGTACAATAGGTGGAGCAAGGAATGGTCAAGCTAAGTGTCGGTGGGATTTCTTAGAAGATAATCAGGAAGCAAGATACTTTGAACTTCCAGGAGCTACAATTAATATTATTAATCAGAGGGATGTTATTTCTGAACCTAAATATGGAACAGATCATAAGCAAAAAGGATATAGAGGTTTAACTGGAAATGTTCATTTAAACTTTACTTGTAGAGATGTTGCTGGTAATGAAGTAAGAGAACAAGTACAATTTGAAATTAAAAGAGATGAAACTAAACCTGATTTAATTAAATTTTATAAGTATGGAAATAATTTAGTTGTTAAGACTGATGAGTTAAGTACTTGTAGATATGTAACTAATCAAACTAGTGATTTTAGTAGTGCTTTAACTATGGATAGTTCAGATAGTTTAACACATGATTTAACTGTTGAGGATCAAAATTATTATAAGATAAGATGTCAAGATAGATTTAATAATTATAGAGAAATAGAAGTTTATGTGAGTAGATAATGAAAAAAAGAGGTCAGATTGCAGTATTTGTTGTAATTGGAATAGTTATTTTACTTGTTTTAGTTTTATTATTTGCTTTTAAAGATAAATTGGGAGAAGCAATAAGGAAAGAACCTACTAATGTTCAAGAGTATTTAAATTTACAATTAGAGGACATAAAAAAAGAGTATAGTAGGTGTGTTGGTTCTGAAACTAGAAATGCTATTAAATTATTAATTAAAAATGCAGGTGAATTTAATATAAGTACTAACTACATAAGATATGCTGGTGAAAATTATCCTGTACTATGTAGTCAGTTTAAGGATCAAAATTTAAGAAATGGATGCTTAGCGAGACCTATTTTTACTTTTGAAGCTGAAGAAAAATTAAATGATTATTTAAATGATGAAGTTAAATCTTGTTTGAATTTAAATTCTTTTAGAAATAAGGATTATGATTTAAACTTAAGTGAACAAAATTTAAGTGTAAAAATATTTGAGGACCATATTTTAGTTAATGTAAATAGGGATATTAAATTAAAGAAAGGTTCTTTTTTAGCTGAGACAAATACTTTTATTTATAATGTTGAAACGCCTTTAGGAGAGTTGATTAAGGTTGTTAATGATTTGGTTCAGATTGTAGCTTCTGGAAATGATATAGATCCTTTAGCTTATGGTTTAAGTTCTAGAAATAAATACTTAGTTGTTGTAAAGAAACCTTATCCTGATGAAATTTATCAAGTTAGTAAAGTTGGGGATTCGGATAATATATTTTACTTTGCTATTTTGAAAGAAGGAAGATATCCTAGGGTAGAGGGAAGATTAAGATGAAGAAGAGTTTAATTTTTAAAGTTTTTTTCCAGATTTTTTTAATTATAAGTTTATCATTTATTATTTCTATTAGCAATGCAAATTTAATTTATGCACAAGAGGAAGTTCCTTATTGTTGCCAAAGAGAAAAGAATACTGGAAGGGCTTGTGTAGATACTAATGATATTAGTCAATGTGAACAAGGTAAAGGCTTTCAAGGAAGATGTGAAGATTTGGCTATGTGCAAGCCTGTTTGTTGTGACTTAAATTCTAAGAGTTATTTTGAAAGCGGCGGGCAAGGCTGCTATAAAAATGTTGGGGCTCAAGTTTGTGCTGATGCTGGCGGAAATCCAATAGATGATCCTCAATGCAATGTTGCTCAATGTGGTAAAGGTTGTTGTATTATTGGGGGACAGAGTACTTTAACTACTGAGGAAGGCTGTTTTAGTTTAACTAATGAACTAGCGCCTGATCCAGAGATAGATTTTAGAGAGGATATAACTAATGAACTAGAGTGTTTAGATATTCCTAGACAAGATGCTAAAGGATGTTGTGTTGTTAAAGCTGAAAAAAGATTTGAGGAAAATAGCTGTAAGTTGCAGACTTTTGCTGAATGTAATTCTTTAAATGGTAATTTTTATGAAGGTGTTGATTGCGTTGATTTGGATAATCAAGCAATAAATAGTTGCAAACAATGTGAATCTAATAATTATAAAACTGGTTGTGCTTCTGATTTAGGAGATAGAGTATATTATTATGATAAATGTGATAATCCAATATTAAATTTAATTCCCAATAATGGAGACTGTAAATATTCTGAGGGGCAAGTTTGTAAGGAAAAAGGAGATAATAGTGGGGCTGAATGTAGAAGTTTGAATTGTGATGCTAGTTCTTTATTTGATAATCCTTTTGTTGACGAGAACTTTGATGGAAATTTTGAAAATGATAACGGAAGAGATGCTAGGTTTAATGGTAGAAATTATAGATTGAATGGAGAAAGTTGGTGTGAATATGATGCTGATGCCGGGCCTACTAGGGATCTTCCTGGAACAAGACATTATGTACATTATTGTTATGAAGGAAAAGAATATGTTGATGAGTGTGAAGATTATAGAGATGAATTTTGTTTGCAGTTTGATGGCTTAGAAGTTGATGTTGCTAAATGTATAGAGAATAAGGCTGCTAGTAATCCTTGTGCAAAATTTGAGGATAAAGAGTCTTGTGAAAATCCTGATTTATCTACCTGTATTTGGGTACCTGCAACTAGTGAAGGAAAAGAAGCAGTTGTTAAAGATTTGAAGAAAGCTTATGACAAAAGGTGTAAAGAACTACAGGCAAATAATCAAACTTGTGCTCCTGAACCAGACTATTCACAGATTGAAAATTCAGATTCTGGAACTTGTTTGCCTAGTGTTCCACCAGGATTTAGATTTGGTGATCCAAAAGCTGTTTCTGCTTGTAGTTTAGCTAATCCTAAAGAATCATTTAAGACTTATTGGTCTAATGTTGGTTGGGGTGCTGATTGGGATTGCGATGCAGGTTGTAAGGCATATACACAAGAATTTGCTTATGATCAAAATACTCTTTGTAGGGCCCAAGGTGATTGCGGTGCTGATTATAATTTAGCTGGAGATTGGAGTGATAATGGTTTTACTAGAAGTTGTGCTGTTAGTGCTGAGGTTCTTCAAGAAGAATTAGCTGATAATAATGCAGGAGATGTTGATGAAGAGTTTACTGATTATGGAAAATTTTATGGTGATGAAGGTGTTTCTGACTTGATAAATAGTTGTAAGGAAAAACTTCCTGATCCAGCAATTGTAACAAAAGGTAAATTTAATTTTTCTGAATTTGAGAAATATAAAAATTCTTTGAAAATAGATTTACCGTCTGAAGCTATTGATCCTGGTTGGTGGGAAGCTAATGGTTTAAAGTTTGGTATTGTCACAGGAACTTTTATAGCCATAGCTGTTGCTACAACTCTTGCAGTTACAGTAGGTAGTGCAACATTAGCTATACCAATATTAACTGCTTCTTTAACTGCTTTTTTCACTGGTCCTGCTTATATTCCAATTATAAATATTGTTGCTATAATAATTGTTGCCATAGTTATTGCTATTACTTTTGGTACAGGCGGTTCTGAAACACAAGAGGTTAATGTTGAATGCGGTGTTTGGCAGGCGCCTGTTAATAGTCAAGATTGTCACTTATGTTATGAAAAGGGGGAGAGGACTTATTTAGATGTTAATGGAAATATTATACCTAAACTTGTTGATTTTACTGCTGGAGGAAGACATGATTGTACAGAATATTTATGTAAAAGTTTAGGAAGTAATTGTCAATTTGTTGAGGGTGATGATGGCCCTAAATGTTTCAATTCTTGTGAAAGTAGTAGGGATGTTAATAAGCCTTCAATAACTCCTTTGGATGTAGAGAACTATAATGGAAATATTTGCGGGCAGAATGGTGATGCAGATACTGATCAAAATCAAAAGTGTGTGGCTAAGTTTCCTAGAGATGATGTAAGCATAGAAGGAGATTATGGTGTTCTTTATGTTAGAGAAGGTTCTGATGTTGTTGTTGGTGTAAGAACAAATGAAGCCAGTGTTTGTAAATGGGATTGGGAGAGAAAGGGCGGAATCTATGATCAATTAAGCAAGAGTTTTGATCAAGAGAGATATTCTTTAATTCATACTACTAAATTAAAGGCTGGAATTGATATTAATCCTGGAGATGATAAAACAATGTATGTTGTTTGTCAAGATTATTGTGGAAATCCAGAAGGTGATAAACCTGCTGCTCCAATTTATAGGATTAATGTTAGGATGGCTAAAATGCCTGATATAGGTGCTCCAGCATTTAGGGGAATTAGCCCAGAAAGCGGCGGATATATTAAAGCTGATATTTTGGAAAATGAAAGTTATCAAGTTTCTTTGAAGTTAAATGAAGGATCTATTTGTAAATGGAGTAAAACAAATGATCCTTTTGATGTTATATCTAGTAATAATACTTTTCCTTGTGGTGTTAATTATATTAGAGGTTGTGATTTTAATATTAAAGGAATAAAGCAGGGTGAAAATAGATTTTATATTAGATGTAGTGATAATTTACAAAATCCTGAAGAAGGAAATAAGAATGTAGATGCAATTCCAAGTAATGATGGTTATGTTTTATATAAAAGTGAGCATTTGAATATCTCTAATGTTAGATGTTTACATTCTTTAGGAGATAATTGTGAAGAGATTTATGATAGAAATTATACATTAGAAGTTACTACTATTAATGGAGCTTATTCTGGAAGAGCAAGTTGTTACTATGACGGTGTTGAATTTTTAAATACAAATAATACAAATGGTCTTAGTACACAATTATTATGGAGTGATAATGTAAATAAAGTTAAATGTATAGATGATGTTGACAATGAAGCTGAAATTAAAGTTAATATTACTATGAAATCAGATAATAAGGCTCCCGATATTTTGAGAATTAACTTACAAGGAAGTAATTTGGTTGTTTTAACTGATGAAATAAGTAGTTGTAGATCTAGTGAAACAAATGATAAATTATTTGATGAGATGGAAACTTTTACTGTTACTGGTGATACAATACATCAAACTGGTTTTGGAGAAAAAGATTATTTACATGTAAAGTGTAAAGATAGATTTAATCATATAAGCAGCTTGGATGTTTATAGAAGTAACATAAGTTAATTTTTTTGTTTCTTATGATTAAATTTTATGTTATATTATTATATATTGTTATGTTATACTATAATGTATCTGAAGAAATGTCAAATATTTTGTATTTTATTTTTAGATTTTTTAATTCTTTTATTACTTGATTTGAATTTTCTATGGGTGTTATGAAAACGCCCTTAGATAATTTTTTTCCTTGATTCTGTTCAATAATTCCCTTTGTTTCGTATTTTTTATCTTTCCTTGTTTGCTTATACCCATATAACTTTCTCCATAATCTTACTTTATCTTTAAAATCTCCTTTAAATTCCAACAAAAACAAAGAATAGTTTTTCCCTCTTAATTTTTCCTTAAACTGTGAATAAAGCACTATACTATTACTTATAATTGACCTTTTTAAATCTGGATAGTCTTTTAGATTTCCAACAATGCATTTAATCTGGTTTTTTATGTTTAAAGGTTTCCAATATTTTAAATATTTAGAGGATTTATAGAATTTATCTGTTATTTTATTTATTTCTTCTTGAATATCTTTTTGACTTTCTATAAATAGATCTATGTCTGAATCTTTGTGTGTTTCTTCTCTAACAACACTTCCAAATAAATAGATATTGATTATTTTTTTTCTATCTATGTTTTGCAATAAGTATGATGTGAAATCATATGAAAAGCTAATCAGTTTCAATTTTAACTCCCAAAGACTCTATTAAGTCTTTTAATTCATATGTGTGCTCTAGAATGTTGTTTAAGATTTCTAATCTTTGTCTTTTTCCATAGCATAAAATATTTCTTTTTTCCTCTATTTTGAACATCAGTTCTAGGATTTTTTCTTTTTCTTCAAATTCAAAATCTAATTTTTCTTTAATTTTATTTTTTGATTTAAACCATTCATGCTTGAGCATATTATCTATTTTTAGAATGTTAATTTCATGCAGATAGAGCTCTAGGAGGTTGACTGCTATTAGAGAAGAATAAAAACCAATTGTTATTTGCTTGTCTTCTAATCCTTGGTCTATAGCCCACTCTATTGCAGATAGTCCTTCTTTAATTGCTCTAATGTGGTTTTCTTTTAACATGTTATATTATGGCGTAATGTTATGTTATACTATAACTTAAAATTTATAAACTTTTTCGTTTTTATACTATGTGATTTTACTCTTTGAAATGAATTTTTATTTTATATATTTTTGTGCCTATAATTAGATTTCTTCTTTCATTTTTTAGCTTATCTTTTGTAAATTTTTTTGTTTCTTATGAATTATAATTGTACTTCATTGGAAATCTTTATCTCTACTTTCTTATTAGGATATGAAATCATATAAATTCAGATTATATCCTAATAAAAAACAAGAAAACAAGTTAAATAATATTCTAAACCTAGCTAAGTTTACTTATAATAAACAATTTGAAGGTTTTGCTTGTAGATAAATTAATTATAGTTGAAAGTCTTGGTATTATTGAAAATTTTAATTTGAAACCAAGAGATGCAATACATGCTGCTGTTATGAAAATTAATAAGATAAAAGAGATTGTTAGTGAAGATGCAGATTTTGATAAAGTTGAAGGAATAATAAGATATGATATTAAAAGTTTTTTAGAGAAATTTTCTAAAACTAAAAAATAGAATACACAAAAATTAAACTAAGAAAAGATTTATATAGATAATAAAGTGAATATTGATATGCAAAAAAGGGGACAAGTTAGTGTATTCGCTATAGTTGGTATAATTCTTGTTATCTTGGTTGGTTTGTTCTTTTTTGCAAGAAGTGAATTTGGTTTTTTTGTCAGCCCTACAAAGTTTTTAGATGATAAAAGCAAGCCTATAGAAGATAATCTTAAACAATGTATTAGGGAAGTAACAAATAAAAGTTTAGATGTATTTAGTAAACAAGGCGGTGACTTTAATCCTAATAATTATTTATTATACCAAAGTAGGACTGTTAAATATTATTGCATTAATATTAGAGGAGAAGATAAATGTATGAATGTTATCCCTTCTTTTGAGTCTTTAGTTAAGGGTTTGAATGATGAAATTGATAAGGGTGTTAAAGAATGTGTAGACAAAGATTTAGTTAAAGGAGGATTGGGATATGAAGTTAATGTTAAGGGACTTAATACACAAGTATTTGCTAGAGGGAATAGTTTAGTTGTTAGAAGCGAGTATGATATTAATATTGTTAAAGGTGAAAATAAACAAACATTAAAACCAGTTGTTGTTTCATTTGATGCTCCTATACAAGATATTTATAGGGTTGCTGTTGATATTGTTAATTCTGAATCCGAAATTGGATTTTTTGAACAACTTCTTTATATGTTAAGTAAAAGAGGACAGTATGTGATTAATTTAGATAAGCCTTATCCTGATAAAATTTATAAAATTCAGAAAAGGAATAGTAATTTTGAATTTTGGTTTGCAGTAGAAGGCGAGAGGGATATCTATGGCTAGATTTAGAATAAAAGAGATTATATTGAAGAATGACCTTTTTGTTAGGGCTATTTCTATACTCCAGATTTTTTTAATTATTAGTTTAACTTTTGTGATTAGTTTAAATTTTAATTCTCCTAATGTTTATGCTGCTGAAGAAACTTTTGGCTGCTGTTCTAAGACTAAACAAGATTCAGATGGAAATGTTAATTATTGTGAGATTACAACAAGACAAGCTTGTGATGGTTCTTGGGCTGCTACTAGCTGTGACCAAACTGCTTTTTGTAGTTTAGGTGTTTGTGCTAATAATGATGGTTATTGTTATAATAATTATCCTAAAGCTTTATGTGAAAGTAGAGATAATTCAACGCATTATAGGGGAAAATCAATAAATGAAATTAATGAATGTAAATTAGGCTGCTGTTTAATAGGAACTCAAGCTGCTTATATTACAAGAAATAAATGTATAACTTCTACTACTGAATTTGCTTCTGATTTAGAAGTTGATTTTAGAGAAGATGTTAATTCTGAACAAGAATGTTTGAATTTAGCTCAAAATACAGAAGAAGGTTGTTGTGTAACTGAGTCTTCTTGTAGTTTTGGTGCTAAAAGTACTTGTAATTTACCTGATGCTGTAAATGGAACTGGTTTTTATAAAAATACTTACTGCAGTCAGTTATCTAATAGTTGTGATTGTGCTCCTGCTAATCCTACTTTGGATAGAAGAAAAGGTACAGGAGATTTGAAATCTACTATGTGTCTGCCTGATAGAGATGAAGTTTATTGGAGGGATAGTTGTGGGAATCCTGAAGGTATTAAAGAAAATTGTAATTATAATGAAGGAACTTTGTGTGGTGATTCTGATGGTAACGGTGTGTTTGTTTGTGAAAGTTTGGCTTGTTTAGATGAAGATGGCAAGAAAAGTCAAGAAGATAAATTTAGTTTTGAATTATCTAGTTATATTGGGAGAGGTACTGATAAAGGTGAGTTGACTAAGGATGGTGTTTTAAATGGAGAGAGCTGGTGTGAATATGATTCTGCTTATCAAGAGCAAAATAATGCTAATCCTAGTACTGCTGGAAGATTAGGAAGAGATCCTCCCGGGAGTAGATATTATAGAAGTCTTTGTATAAATGGGCAAGAATTAGTTGAGCCTTGTAAAGACTTTAGAGAAGAGTTTTGTTATAAAAATACAGTTCCTATTAATACAAGTGAGGGAGATAAAGATTATACTGAAGCTAGATGTATTCCTAATGAATGGCAGGTTTGTGTAAATGAATGCAATACTGCTGATTCTACGACTATGGACCAAGCTACTTATCAAAGAGCTTTAGAAAAAGATGCTGAATGTTGTTTGAATAGGCCAAATAGGGATTGTGCATGGAATGGAAATAAATGTGTTCCTGCTGTTGCTCCTGGTTTTAAATATTGGGAAGGAGAAGGTGCTGATATTTGCTCTAGGGGAAGTACTACTTGCAGTGCTGTTTTTGTTTGTAAGGGTTGGAATGCTATACTTGGACAATGTTCAGAAGATGTTGATAAGGCTGCTAGAGTAGGAGCACAAGGGGGTATTGGTGCAGGTGCGGGTGCAATCTTTGCTGGTGTTGCTGCTGGTGGATTTGTTGCTGCTCCTGTAATTATTGGTGGAGTACTTGCGTTTGCTTTAATAGGTGGAAGTGCACATTTTGATGATGGTTGGAATATTGTTTCTGGTGCTGAGTGTTTGAGTGTTAATTATTTACAAGCTTCTAATAATTTATGTAGAAGTATGGGTGATTGCGGTGCTGACTTTAATTATTTACATAACTATGGCGGTGTTGATAATAATCATTCTTTAAGTTATAATGGATTTAGTATGACTCCTACTTTACAAGAGAGTGATGATGAGAATTTAAATCAAATTTTAGCTTATTTGAAAAGTGATGCAGGTGTAGATGGTATAGAAAAAGCCCTTGAAATTTCAATAAAATCAGATAAGGAACGTGAGGAAGAATTAAAGATTGATATTCCTGATAGAAAAGAAAAAATAATTGTGGAGACTAAGAATTCAGTACCTGCTAGTTTTGAAGGTAATAAAAAGAATGATAAGGATGACCTAGTTCCGGTTTGGGGTGAACCAACAATTGATAAGAATGAGAAGAGTTATGAAAAAGACAGGACCAAAGTTAGTGGAAGGGACTTTTATGATTATGTTGGAAGTAAGGATGAAAGGTTTGGTGGATTTGGGAGGGCATTGATTGGGGATATTGAGAATGATGATTCATTTAGAGCAGCATATGGTTTTGTTTTTAGTCCTATTGGAGCTGGTGCTATTTCGATAGTTGCTAGTTTAGTTGGTGCTGCTTTTGCCCCTGCTGGTATTACTTATGGAACTGCGTTTTCAGCTGGAATTGCTACTACTCCTTTAGGTACTGGTGTTAACTCTTTAATTGGATTAGGTGCTGATGCTGCAAGTGCTAAAGTTGGGGAACTTGGATTAAGTGGTTTGAGAAGTGCTACTGAGAAAGCTGCTGTTGATGGTGCTAGAACTGGATTTACGGAAGCTATTGCAGGTCGAGCGGCATTTACTGATGTTCAAAAGGCTGCACTTAGAGAGGTTATTACTGAAGAATTCGGAGAAGGTGCTGTTGAGAGTTTAGCTGACCAAGCTATTAATGCCTATTCTTTACCAGCTGGTCAGTCACCTGCTCAACTTTCCTTTGAATTTGGAGGTAGGGAATTGACGGAGAAGCAATTAATCCAAAAAACAAGTGATAAATTAGGACAGAAAGCAGTTGAACAATCTTCTAAAGCAGCTGGTGAGAACTTAGGATTTAGTTCTGGGGCGAGTTATTTAGCAGGTATTAGTGGTGCAATGTGGGCATATACAGCATATCAAATAGTTGATGTTATAGCTGAAGATACACAAACATTAACAATAAGCACAACATGCCAGCCATGGCAAGCTCCTGTTTATCAATATAAAGAAAATGAAGATCCTTGTACAAAATGTAATCCTGATCATAAAGATTATGTAGATGAACAAGGAAATCCTGATGATGTCAGAGCATTTAAAACTTGTTCAGAATATAGGTGTAAAAGTTTAGGAGCAAGCTGTAATCTAATAAATAAAGGAACTACTGAAGAAACTTGTGTTTCTCTAAATAAATTAGATACTGCAAGTCCAAAAGTAAGCGCATGGAAAGAAGGATTTATTATAGAAGGACAAAATAGAGAAAAAAAGATATTCAAATATGAAACCCATGTTAGAGAGACAGCAAATACAGAGTTGAAAATTAATTATGATATTCCAATATACAAAACTTTTACAATTGGATTAAAAACAGATGAACCTAGCCAATGTAAAATGAGTTTTAAACATAGCAGAAGATATGAAGAAATGGAAAATTTCTATTTTGGAAGCAATACTCATAAGTATTTCCATGTACAAACTATGACCTATCCAAATACTAAGAATGCTACTTCAGATAAAAACAACAAATTAACTGGAGGAGGAAATTATACTTTATATGTAAGGTGTATAGATGCAGTTGGAAATGCAAATGAAAGAGATTATGTAATAGAATTAGATGTTGAGAAGGAACCAGATGTTACTCCTCCAACTATTGTTGGAAGTTCAATAACTCCTCCAGATGAAGGACTAAAATTA